>DAORJJ010000193.1:0-3978 GCA_035439005.1 Polyangiaceae bacterium
AGCGGCTCGGTCGCGTACCGCCCGCTGGGCGGCTCGCAGCGGAGGAGGTAGCCCGCGCGCAGCTCCTCGGGCAGCAGCGGCGAGTCGCGGAAGCCCTCGAGCATGCCGAGCGCGCGGAGGCGCACGTCCACCCCGATCGCCGGGAACGTGAGGATCGCCTCCACGCCGAGATCACCGCCGCGCGGCGCGTCCTCGAGGGCGAACGTGACGGGGCCCTCGACCCCACCGGCGATCACCGGCGCCCTCCCCGGGGTGAGGCCCGTCCGCGCCGCGACGAACGCGGCGATCCGACGCAGGCGCTCGCCGCCGAGGACGACGGCGCTCTCCTCGCCCTCGAGCACCGAGCCGCTCGGGAGCACCTGGACGGGCACGGAGAACTCGGGGTCGAAGCCCCAGGGGATGTCGGCGCTCACGTAGATGGCGTAGCCCACGTCGATGAAGCCGGAGTTGAACGAGCTGGCGGCGGCGGCGGTAGGCGGGAAGCGAAACGCGATGGGCTCGCCGGGCCGCGCCTGCACGGCGGGGACGACCACCGAGGCGACGTCCTGGCGGCGCGTGTCACCGCGCGCCATGGTGATGCGCGAGACCTTCGAGAGGGTGAGCACGATCGCGTCGAACTTCGCCTCCATGCCGGCGCGCAGCGCGACCTGCCCGTCGATGGGCTCGTCCACCGTCACCACCGACGAGAGCGTGATCTCGAGCACGAGCTTGTCGTGAAACCCCCGCGGGGATCGGACCACGGTCGTCGCGCGCGCGCTGCGCTCGGGCGGGCGGCGCACCACCGGCCGCACCTTCGTCTGCGGGTCGAGGGCCCAGTCGACGTCGAGCCTCGCGCGGAGCTCGTGCTCGACGGCGCAGTCGTTCCCCGCGAACGCCGGCGGCAGCCAGGGCGGAATGTCGAGCGCGAACGGGTAGCTGTGGCGCCCCGCGGGCATGCCCGTGCTCGGGAGGTCGACGCGCATGGGCAGGTTCAACAGCTCGCGGCGATAGACCGAGCGGCTCTTGCCCGAGCCGTAGCCCGCCCACGCCTCCGTGTGCAGGTTCATGAAGAGGTGCTCGGCGCGGGGGATCGCCTCCGGCACGTCGAGCACCAGCGTGCCTTCGTTGCGCTCGCCGGCGACCAAGGCTCCGCCGGAGTTCAAGAAGAACTCGAAAGAGCATTTCGGGAAGAGCCCCATGCGCTGAGCGTACACGCGCGCGCGTGCCCCCGAGCGGCGCCCGGTCCGTTTTTCGCGTCGATCGCCTGCGCCCGCCCGCGACAGCGCATACACTACGCGCGTGGCCCCGTTCCGACCTCACCCGCCGCCGCCCCCGCCCTTCATGAAGTCACGCGCAGAGGAGCACCTCGGCCAGCTGGCCATCGGGTACTACGTGCTCGGCGGGCTGATGATCCCGGGCTCGCTCGTGTTCCTCGTTCACGTCGTGCTCGGCACGGTGATGCTCGCCGGCGGCATGGACGACGGCCACGGCTCGGGACCGCCCGAGGCCCTCGGCTTGGTGTTCGTGATCCTCGGGCTGTTCGGCGTGTTCGTGGGCCTCACGATGGGCGCGCTCATCATCTACGCCGGCCGGTGCCTCGCGAAGCAGCGGCGCATGATCTTCATCTACATCCTGGCGGGGCTCCTCTGCGCGAGCTTCCCCCTCGGCACGATCCTCGGCGTGCTCACCTTCGTCGTGCTCTCGAGGGAAGACGCGAAGGACCTCTTCCGCCGTAACGCGTGAGCGCTGGCGTGCGGGGCTTCACTCGGGGCGCGACCGCAGCGAGGGCGGCCCGAACGCGCCCATCGTCGCATAGATCATCAGGAACAGCGCCGCCTGCGTGACCGTCACGCTCCACGCGTGCGCCATCGCGAGGGGGTGCGCCAGCGGCTCGAGCAGCTCGCTCAGCACCCAGCCCGGGTGCGCCGCGAGGTCCCACGAGTTGAGCCGCACGAAGCGCCCGAGGTAGATGCCGTACCCCGAGAGCAGCGCCACCGCGATCACGAACACCCGCGCGCGGCCCACGCCCCAGCGCGCGCCGACCACGCCCGCGAGCCTGCGCACGCTCCCCACGCCGAGCGTGAGGCCCGTCCACGCGAACGCCATGAGCATCACCGAGTCGAACCAGATCGGCGCGTCGTGGCGGAAGCGCAGGTGGATGAGGTCGGTCACGAGGTACGGCGCGTTGGGGAGGAAGAGCAGCCACGCGAGCGACGCGGCGCCGATCACGGCCGCGTGGGCGCGCCCGGCGACGAAGCGCTCGACCGCGAGCCCGATCGCGAAGGGGATCCACGCGAGGAAGAGGTTCCACGCGAGGAAAGAGTACGTGCCGCTGTGCGTTCGCAGCACGCGCGCGGCGAGCAGCGCGACGGCGAAGAGCGACATCAGCACGAGGCGTGGCAGCGGGCTCTCCTTCGCCCCCTCGGCGGAGAGCGCGCCCAGCGAGGCGAGGCGAGCGACGTGCGAGGCGAGCGTCCGCGGGGCAGAGGGGGGCATCGAGGGAGCGTAGCTCCTCCGCCTCGAAGGCCGAACGCGGGCGTGCGCGAGCGGTCGCCGATCGACGTGGAGCGGTCGGCGCCTCGGTGGCCCCTCCGGCGCTGCGCTCCGCGCGGCGGCTCAGAGGCCGAGCAGCTTGGCGACGTAGTAGCGCATGGTCTCGGTGGTGCCGCCGCCGATGCGGAGCAGGCGCTGATCGCGGAAGGCCCGCGCGATCGGGTACTCCTCGATGTAGCCGGCGCCGCCGTGGAACTGCATGCACTGGTCGATGATCTCGCTCGAGATCTCGCCGACGAAGATCTTCGCCATGCTGATGAGCTTCACGGTCTCCATGCTCACGTGGCCGCCCTTGACGTGCTTGTCGTCGTTGTAGGCCTCGGCCGCCTTGTACGAGAGCGCGCGCCCCGCCTCGAGCTTCGTGAGCAGATCGACGAACTTGTGCTGCCAGTACTCGCGCTTGATGATCGGCTTGCCGAACGCCTTGCGATCGCGCCCGTACGCGATGGCCTGGTCGATGGCGATCTGCATGCCGCCGCAGCAGCTCGTCGCCGCGATGAGGCGCTCGGTCTGGAAGTTCTGCATGAGGTACATGAACCCCATGTTCTCCTCGCCGAGGAGGTAGCGCCGGGGCACGCGCATGTCCTCGAAGGCGAGCTCGGCGGTGTCGCTCGCGTGGTTGCCGACCTTCTTCAGTTTGCGCGAGACCGAGTAGCCCTTGGTGGTCGTGGGGACGAGGAAGAAGCTGCACCCGTGGGTGCCGGCGTCCGGCGCGGTCTTCACGAGCAGGGTGACGAAGTCGGCGCGCGTGCCGTTCGTGATGTAGGTCTTGGCGCCGTTGATGATGTAGTCGTCGCCGTCGCGCTTGGCCCAGGTCTGGATGCCCGCCACGTCGCTTCCAGCGTTCGGCTCACTGACCCCGAGCGCCGCGATCTTCTCGCCGCGCAGCGCGGGCTTCAGGAACTCGTCGATCTGCTCCTTCGTGCCGAGATCGGCGATGACCGGCGTGGCCATGTCGCCCTGCACGAGCAGGCCCATGGAGACGCCGGCCGAGTTGCCGTGCGGCAGCTCCTCGCCCTTCGCGACGCTGAACCAGTAGTCGCCGCCGAGGCCGCCGTGCTCTTCCTTGTAGTGCGCGGAGAAGAGGCCGAGCTCGCCCGCCCGCTTGAACACCTCGTTCGGGAAGCACTCGCTCTTTTCCCACTCGTCGGCGAAGGGCGCGAGCTCCTTCTGGGCGAACGTGCGGACGGTCTTGCGGAACTGCTCGTGCTCTTCGCTGAACGGGGAGGGCATGGAAGGGACTCCTTCGCCGGCGATTGCGCCGGGCCACTCTTTCGTACACGAAAGTTTTCCTTTCGCAAGAGTTGTCGGCGCGCACCTCCGCACGGGCGCCGCGGACGGCGCGCATGGACCACCCCTCCCGGCGCGTCGCTCAGCCCTTCTTTTTGGGAGCGGGCTTCTTGGGAGCGGGCTTTTTGGGAGCGGGCTTTTTGGGAGCGGGCTTTT
>DAORJJ010000193.1:4078-11060 GCA_035439005.1 Polyangiaceae bacterium
TTGGGAGCGGGCTTCTTGGGCGCCTTCTTCGGGAGCAGCACCTCGCCGACGTCGGACGTGGAGGCGGAGCCGTTCATCGAGGGCCGAGAGACGCCCTCGCGCTGCGACGCGCGCGAGGCCAGCGTGTCGCGGACCTTGTCGTCGAACTCGTCGAACTCGAACGGCTTGTCGATGTACGCGTCGGCCCCGTAGAGCGGGCTCGTGAGCTGGTTCAGGTTCTCGCCGATGCCCGTGAGCATCACGACGCCCGTGTGCGCGAGCGCGATGTCCTCGCGGATCTTGCGGCACACCTCCCACCCGCTCATGCCGGGCATCATCACGTCGAGCACGACGAGGTCGGGCAGGTGCTCGCGCGCCATCTTCCAGGCCTCTTCGCCGTCGCGAGCTTGGATGACCTCGAGCTGGGGAGCGCGCATGGTCGTGAGGTGGCGAGCGACCAGCTCCAGCATGGACGGCTCGTCATCGGCGACCAGGACGAGGGGGTTCGAGGTGAGCATGGCGCCATCTTCCTTTTTCCCGGCGGCCGAGGTCAAGGACGCAAGCGCTCGCCGCGAGATCTCGGCGAATCCACGCCGCCCGCCCGCGTTCGCGCTTTACTCGTCGCGGAACTTGGTGGGTACGCGCGCGGTCGACTCGACGAGCTGCCGCGACGCGTTCACGTAGCGCACGATGGTGGGCATGTTGCCCTTCGTGAGCTTCACCTTGTTCTGCATCATCGCCTTGATGGGATCGACCTCGCGCTTGATGATGGTCTTCCACATCGCGTAGGGAGCGACGATGACGAACGGCGCCGCCTGCGCCTCGGTCGCGGGGATGAGGCGCACCTCGCGGCACTCGCCGCCGTGCACGTCCAGCCAGAGCGCCGTGTCCTCGGGGAGGTTCAGCGCCGGGTCCGCCTTGACGACGAACGCGACCACGCCGTGGGTCCACTCCTTGCCGTGGAGCCTGTACTCCGCGTTGGCGTTGATGGCGTCTTTGTACGCTTCGGCCCACTCGGTCGAGGGAAAGTCAAACATGGCCGCGGGTATACCGGGGAAGGCGAGGGAAGGGGAGAGGGAAGGGGAGGGGCAACGGCCGTGCGCGCGACGGTGGACGGGCGCCGTACCATCGGCCACCATGCGAAGCCAGAGCGATGGCGAAGAGCGAGAAGGTCCACGCGCGGGGTGACGCAAGGCTCGACGGCGTGCTCGAGTTCGTGGCGTTCGCCGCGCGGCCCATGCCGCTCGTCACCCTCCTCGACGCCGGTCCGCGCCGCATCGCGGCCATCTTCGGTGCGGAGGTGTGCTCGCTCTATGTGCTCGAGGGCGAGGGGAACGAGCTCGTCATGCGCGGGAACGTGGGCTTCGACGGCCGCGCGGTGGGCACCGTGCGGCTCACCGTGGGCGAGGGCATCACGGGGCGGGCGGTCGAGTACATGCGCCCCGTCTCCACCGATCAGGCGCGTGTCCATGCATCCTACAAGCATGTCGACGGGCTCGGGGAGGAGCGCTTCCCGGTCTTCCTCGCCGTCCCCGTGTGCGGGCGGCGCGGCCCCCTCGGGGCGCTCGTGCTCCAGCGCAAGGAGCACGCCTTCACCGAGGAGGACGTGGCCCTGGTGGCGCTCATGGGCGGCCTCCTCGCCGCGGGCATCTCGCAGGCAGAGCTCCTCGACGCACGCCGAGAGCGCAAGGAGCGCAAGGCCGGCGGCGGCACGCGCAAGGTGACCCTCCCGGGGCGCCCCTTCGTCCCTGGGCGCGCGCTCGGCGCGGTCGCCGCGCTGCGGAGGCCGTCGGCGAGGCCGGCCGAGCGGGCCGCCGAGCCCGAGGAGCGCAAGCAGGAGCTCAAGCGCCTCCGCGGCGCGTTCGACGTCGCCGAGAAGGCCATCACCGCGCTCGCCGACAAAGCCCGCCACCTGCGGCTCGGCGAGGGCGCCCGCTTCCTCGGCACTTACCTCGAGATCCTCGGCGATCAGCGGTTCCGGGAGCGCGCGCTCGAGCTCGTCGAGGCCGACGGCGGCATCGCGCAGGCGCTCTCGCGCGTCGCGCGCGACGTGACGCGCACGGCCGCGAGCGTCACGCGCGATCCCTTCCTCGAGGAGCGGGCGCGCGACGTGGAAGACCTGTGCGACGCCCTCACGATGCTCGCGGTGAGCGACAAGCGGGCGGAGCTGCCCTCGCGCGCGATCCTCGTCGGCGACGCCCTGACAGTGTTCGATCTCCTCGTGTCGGCGCGCGCGCAGCCGGCGGGGGTCGCCCTCTCCGAGCGGGCGTTCGGCCCTCGCACGAGCGCGCTGCTCACGCTCCTCGACGTGCCGGCGATCGTCGGCGTCCAGGGGCTCTTCCGGTGGGCGTCGGATGGGGACATCGCCGTGCTCGACGCGGACCACGGGCTCCTCGTCATCAACCCCACGAAGAGCGAGATCGCGAGCGTGCGCGAGCACCGGCGTGCCGACGTCGAGCGCCGCGCCGCGGAGTCCTCGCGTGACGTCACCGGGGGCGGAGAGGCGTGAGGCTCCAGGTGGAATTTTTCGCCCCGGCGCGAGTTCGGGAAAATACCCAAGTCGTCTCGGGGCCTCGTGTCTTGCTCGGGTGCACCTCGTGACCCCCCAAGCCAAGGCCAAGTCCCCGAACCCCGCCGGCGAGGGCGCGAAGAGCCCCGGCTCCGACGCCCTCCCCGATCTGCTCGACGTCGACGACGAGCGACCCTCCATCACCGAGGTGAACGGCACGGTCGCCCGGTTCGACATGAGCTTCGCGCCCGACAAGCCGATGCGCGAGGTCTTCATCGCGCCGTTCAAGGCGCGCGCGCCGTCGCTCGCCTACCTCGCGTTCGCCCTCGCCGTCGTCGCGGTCGTCGTGACGGCCTACAACGGCAGCTCGAACACGCGGCTCTGGGTGTGGATCGTCGAGGGCGATCGCGGGCGCCCCATCGGCGCCCAGCCGCTCTCCATCCTGCTCACGGTGTCGGCCCTCGGCACGGCCATCCGCTCGTGGATGCGCGGGGTGGTCGTCACCTCCGAGGGCGTCCAGACGCGCGAGGTGCTCCTGCTCGGCCTGCCGCGCATCAAGTCGTGGGCGTGGGCGCAGATCGATCGGCTCATCGTCGACGAGCGCGGCGTCATGCTCGAGCTCTGGGACGGCCGTTACGAGCGCCTCCCCGACGTGGCCGAGCCTGCGCGCCTCTCCGCGCTCCTCGAGCAGGTCGCCCTCGGGCGCGGCAAGCAGGTCACGCGCCTGCGCTGAGCCGCCAGGCCGCCACCACCTGGCCTCACCGCGCGGCGTCGAACTCGGCGCGCACGGCGCCACGGAGCTCCGCGTCCGCGAGCAGCTCGAGCGCGGTCTTGGCCAGGGCGCGCGCGCCGTCGAGCGCCGTCGCGAAGCCGCGCTCGCTGCCGGCGCACTCCGCGAAGCGGTGCTCGTGGCAGAGGCTCTCTCCCACGTCGCAGATGGCGAGGTAGGGGTGGATGGAGGGCACGGCCTGCGACACGTCGCCCATGTCGGTGCTGCCCGCGCCCACCTGGTCTGTGGCCTCTTCGGCCGCCCGCCCGCTGGCGGCGAGGTGGTCGCCGAAGCGCCGCGCCAGCGTGAGGTTGTTCCGCATCGCGCGGTAGCCTTGCCGCGACGAGATCGTGACCTCCACGCCGCTCGCGAGCGCGGCGCCGCGGGCGCAGCGCTCGACGATCGCGCGCACGCGCTCGAGCTCGCGGCCGTCTTTCGCGCGCACGCCGAACTCGCAGGCCGCGAGCTCGGGGATGATGTTGACCGCCTGGCCGCCGTTGGTGATGAAGCCGTGCACGCGGACGCCGTCCCGGAAGTGGACGCGCTGGCCGTCGACCAGGCGGAACGTGTCCATGCAGGCCGTCAGCGCGCTGTTGCCGTCGTGCGGGGCCGCCGCCGCGTGCGCGGGCTTTCCGTGGAAGGTGAACGTGACCCAGGCGGACGCCAGCGCGGGGTGCGCGAGGATGTCGCGATCGAACGGGTGGAACATGATGGCGGCGTCGAGCCCCGCGAAGCACCCGGCCTCGAGCATCTTGATCTTGCCGCCGCCGCCCTCCTCGGCGGGCGTGCCGAGGAGCACCACCTCGCCGCCGGCGGCCGCGGCGCCCTTGGCCGCCGCGAGGAACGCGCCCACCGCGCCGGTGGCGATGAGGTTGTGGCCGCACGCGTGGCCGATGTGCGGCAAGGCGTCGTACTCCGCGAGGATGGCCACGCTCGGCCCGCCCGCCTTGCCCGCGCGCGCGGCGAACGAGGTGGGCATGCCGGCGAGGCCCCGCTCGACGGCGAAGCCGCGCGCCGCGAGCAGCTCGCAGACCCACGCCGACGCCTTCACCTCTTCGAACCGCAGCTCCGGGTTCGCGTGGATGTCGCTGCACAGTCGGCGCAGCGCCTCGGAGTCGGAGGCGACGGCCTCGTCGACGACGCGGGCGAGAGAGCGGGCGAGCTCGGCGGGCATCATCCCCTCACCCTACACGCCCGCGCGCGGGGCCGCGACCGCTCGCGCACGTGATCCGCCGCGTCTCGGCCGCGCGCTCTTCGCCGAGGCAGAGCTGTCCACGGCTCGAGGACCGCGCGTCAGCGCCGCTTGCGCTCGAGGCCGGGGTACACGAACAGCAAGCCAAGCATGTAAAGTACACACATCGCGATCGTCGCGCCCACGCTGCGCTGGACCGCCCCCTTCGTCGTCGGCGCGCCGGCCGCGAACAGCGGGATGAGGAGCGTGACGACCAGCAGCGAAAAGAGGAGGAGCTTCTGCATCGTTCAGCCCTCGCCGGCGTCCCCGAACGGTCGACCCGCCCGTCGCGCGCTGGCGTATTGGCGCGCGACGATCGCCAGGTACTGCGGATCGCGCACGAAGTAGCGGTGGAAGAGGCGGCGCGGCTCCTGCGCGAGGCGGAACGCCCACTCGAGGCCGCGATCGGCCATCCACGCGGGCGCGCGCTTGACGGTGCCGGCCACGAAGTCGAGGGACGCGCCGATGCCGAGCAGCACCGCGGGCGCGACCGCCTGCGCGATCTCGTGGCAGAAGAGCTCCTGCTTGGGCGCGCCGAACGCCACGAGCACCACGTCGGGCTTCGCCGCGCGGAGCTTCTCGAGGATGGGCTCGCGCGTGGAGGGCGGCTGCGACAGGTCGACCATCGGGGCGTCGGTGCCCGCGATGATCAGCGAGGGGTGCCGCTGGCGGAGCTTCGCGGCCGCGAGGTCCGCGACGCCTGGGCCCGCGCCGAGCAGGTAGACCCGCTTGCCGCGCTCCGCGCAGCGCGCCACGAGCGGCCCCACGAGGTCGGAGCCCGAGATCTTCGCGGGCAGGCGCGTGGGCATGAGCCGCGAGGTCAGGACCACGGGGAACCCGTCGGCGAGGCTCAGGCTCGCGGCCTCGTACGCGGCCGCGAACGCGGGGTCTTCGTCGGCGATCACGACGTGGTCGACGTTCGGCGTGACGACGAAGCCGCCGTCGCCCGCGTCGGACAGCGCGAGGATGGCCTCGACCGCCTCGTCGAAGGTGAGCACGTCGATCGGTACGCGACCGACGCGGACCCGCTTCGGCGCGTCGCTCATCGCTGCTGGAGCACGATGGAGCCGAGGAACTTCGAGCGCCCGGCCTCGTCGATCGTGCGCGACGCGGCCACCACGGAGGTCTCGCCGATGAACACGCCGATGAGCGCGGCGTCGAGGCTCTGCACCATGGGCACGGTCGTGGCGTTCTCCGAGACCATGTTCAGCACCACGAGGCAGCGCTTGCCCTTCTGCGTGAGCGCCTTGACCTGCTGGAGGGTGCCGTCCATGTCGACGAGGCCGATCTTGCGCGCGTCGAAGACGGCGAGCTCTTGGCCGAGCTCCTTGCCGATGCGCGCGAGGCCTTGCGCGATCTCGAGCATCGCGTCGGGGTCCCGGGCGCTCGAGCCGACCAGCGCGAGCGACTGCCAGTCGGACTGGTGGCATCGCAGCCACAGACGCTGCCAGATGGGGTTTCCGAGCGTTGCCGCGGCGCCTTGTCCGCTCGAGACCGGTGTCGTCATGCTCCGCCCACTCTAACGGAAATCGCAGCCGAACGGGCAAGTTGCGGCGCAGCGCCTCACGGCTTCATGTAGTTCGACGTGAGGGTCGCCGCGCCCCCGGGCACCTGCTGCGCGAGGATTTGCACCTCGATGGCCTCGGGAGTGTCCGCCATCGAAACCCCCGCGAGGGTGGCCCCGGTGAGGGCGTGCACCGTGAAGATGTACGTGTGGTCGCCCGAGGGCGGGCAGGGCCCGAGGTAGCCCAGCGTGCTCGGCGAGAACGTGACGCCCGCCTGCTTCGAGCCCGCCGGCGCGGGCGCGCCCGGGCTGTAGCCCACGGGGACCGAAGCGCCCACCGACAGCGTGCCGGCCGGGATGTCGTAGAGGGTCCAGTGGATGTTGGGGACCGTGAGGTCTTTCATGACGATGGCGTAGCTGCCCGTGCCCGCCGGCCCGGCGGTCCACGTGAGCGCGGGCGACCGGTTGACGCCGCTGCAGGTGTGGGCGGCAGGGAACCGCCCTCCGTCGGTCAACGTCGCGCTCGTGAGCGTCATCGGCGGGAGCGCCGCGTCGGGGACCGCGGCGTCGGCGGCGTCGGGGACCGCGGCGTCAGGCACGCTGGCGTCTGGCGTCGAGGTGTCGGGGCCGCTGGCGTCCGGCGCCGAGCCGTCGGGGACGGCGGCGTCGGGGGTGGCGTCCGGCGGGGACGCGTCGTCGGGCGGCGGCTTCGCGGCGTCGACGCTCGTGTCGGGCGCGGCGTCGACGCTCGTGGCGTCGGGCGCCGAGGCGTCTGCGCCCCCCGGGTCGGTCGTGCTGCACGCGCTGAGCCCCCCGAACCCCTGCACCACGCACGCGGCCGCCGCGAGCAAGCCCGCCCACCGACCGCCTGCCCACCTACACGTACGAGCGCGCGTGCCCGCCTGAAGCGCATTTCCCATGCCTCGTGACCTCTTCTAGCCCGGATAATTCACTGGACGTGGGTGCGGTGTGTGGAGGGGGGGGCGATTT
>DAORJJ010000194.1:0-10975 GCA_035439005.1 Polyangiaceae bacterium
CGGTGCGCGTGCACGCCTCGGGGACGCTCGCCGCCGCCGACGACGAGCCTGTGGAGGCGCGCGTCGCGGAGCAGCACCCCGCGCTCGCGCTCGCCCGGGCGCAGGTCGCCGCGTCGCGCGCCGAGGCCGCGCTCGCGCGGGCGCAGGCGAGCCCCGCGCTCGGGGTCGGCGTGGCCTACGCGCGGGACGGCACCGGCGAGCAGGCGCTCACGGGGACGCTCTCGGTCCCGCTGCCCTTCCTCGATCCGACCCGCTTCGACGCCGCGCGCCACCGCATGGAGCTGCTCTCGGCCGAGACCCGCGAGGTGCGCGCGCGGGCCGAGCTCGGGCGCGCGGTCGCCCTCGCGCAGCACGAGCGGGGCCACGCCCGCGAGGTGCGCGCCGCGCTGCGTGATCGCGTGGTCGCGCCGCTGCAGGAGGCCGTGCGGCTCGCGCGGGCCGCCTACGAGGCGGGCGTGCAAGACGCGACGCCGCTCCTCGTCGCGAGGCCGCGGCTGCTCGCCGCCGAGGAGCAGCTCGTGCGGGCCGCGGCCGACGTGGAGCGCGCCGATCTCCGCTACGCCGCCGCGCAGGGCAGCCTCGTCCCGAGGGAGCGCTGATGCGCCCCGCGCCGCTCGCGCTCGGGTTCGCGTTCGCGCTCCTCGGCTGCGGTCGCGCCGCGCGGGTCGAGCCCTCGCGGGACGCCGCGCCCGCCGAGGCGCCGCGCGCGAGCGAGGTGAGCGTGGACCCCTCGCTCGTCGCCGACGGGCGCGTCGCCGTCGCCCCCACCCAGCGCCGCGCGCTGCGGGGCGATCTCAGGCTGCCCGCGGAGGTGGTCTCGAGCGCGGCGGGCGCGGCGGAGGTGAGCTCGCTCTGCGCGGGGCGCGTCGCGAGCATCGAGGCCCGCGAGGGCGACAAGGTCAAGCGGGGGCAGGTGCTCGCGTGGCTCGACTCGCAGGAGGCGGCGCGGCTCGTCTCCGAGGCCGTCCGGGCGCGCGCGCGGGCGGAGGCGGCGCAGCGCAGGCTCGACCGGCAGGAGGCCCTCGCGCGCGACCGCGCGACCAGCGCCGCCGCAGTCGACGACGCGAGGACCGACCTCTCGACCGCGCGCGCCGAGGCGGCCGCGGCGCGCACGCTGCTCGCCGCCGTCGGGCTGTGGGAGCCGCCCGCCGGGGGGGACGGTCCGCTGCCGTCGCGGGCGCCGCTGCGCAGCCCGATCGACGGCGTCGTGACCGAGCGCCTCGTGGCCCTCGGGGCGCCGGTCACGCCGGACAAGGTCCTCTTTCGCGTGGTCGCGAGCGAGCACGTGGTGGTCGACGGCCTCTGGGCCGATCCGAGCGCGCCGCCGCCGCCTCCCGGCACTCTGGTCGCGCTTCACCCGCGCGGGCGCGCGGCCCCCTCGTGCGCCGGTCGCGTGGTCGCCGCCCTCGCCGTCGTGGAGGCCTCTGCCCGCGCGCGGCGGCTGCGAGTGAGCCCGAGCGGCCCGTGTGCGTTCCTGCTCCCGGGCGCCTTCGTCGACATGACGGTCACGTCCGAAGACGCGGCCCCCGCGCTCGCGCTCGCGCGCGGGGCGGTCGTGGAGGTGCGCGGCGCCTCCATGGTGTTCGTGGCCACCTCCAAGCCCGGGGCGTTCTTGCCTCGCGCCGTGCGGCTCGGCGCCTCCACGAGCGACGACGTCGCCGTCCTCGACGGGCTCGCCGAGGGGGAGCGAGTGGTGGTCGTGGGATCGGTGCTGCTGAAGGGCGAGCTCCTGCGCGCGGAGCTCGAGAGCCCGTGATCGGCGGCCTCGTCGAGCTCTGCGTGAGGCACAGGTGGCTCGTGGTGCTGGGCACGCTGCTGCTCGCGCTCGTGGGGGCGCGCGCGTACGCGGAGCTGCCGATCGACGCCGTCCCCGACATCACCAACGTGCAGGTCCAGGTCCTCACGGCGGCGCCGGGCCTCTCCCCCCTCGAGACCGAGGCCCTGGTCACCCGGCCCGTGGAGCTCGCGCTCGCGGGCCTGCCGCGCACCTCGGAGATCCGCTCGGTCTCGCGGAGCGGCGTGTCGGCGGTGACCGTCGTGTTCGACGAGGGCGCCTCGCTCGAGGAGGCGCGCGCCACCGTGTCGCAGCGGCTCCCGGCGGCCCGCGCGGCGGTCCTCGGCGGCGGCGCGCCCGAGCTCGGCCCCATGAGCACGGGGCTCGGCGAGGTGCTCCATTTCACCGTCTCGTGGCCCGGGCACACCCCGACCGAGATCCGCACGCTCCTCGACTGGGAGATCGCGCGCGCCCTCCGCACCGTGCCCGGCGTGGTCGAGGTCAACGGCTGGGGCGGCGACACCCGGCAGGTCGAGGTGCGCCTCCGCGCGGCCGACCTCGCGGCCCACGGCCTCACCCAGCGCCGCGTCGAGGAGGTCCTCCTCGAGGGCGGCGCGAGCGGCGGCGGCGGCGCGCTCGAGCGCGGCGGCGAGCAGGCGATCGTGCGCCTCGACGGCCAGTACCGGTCGCTCGCCCAGGTGGCGCAGCAGGTCGTCGCGCTCACCCCCGGCGGTCGCCCGGTGCTCGTCCAGGACGTAGCGACCGTGCGAGAAGGGGCGGCGTTCCGCCTCGCGGCCGCCACCTCCGACGGCCAGGGCGAGACCGTCTACGCCATGGTGCAGATGGTCGCCGGTGGCAACGCGCACGCGATCGTCGCCGACGTCGCCGCGCGCCTCACGGAGGTGCAGGGGCGCCTGCCCGCCGGCGCAAAAATAACCACGTTCTACGACCGCGCTAGCCTGGTCGACCGCGTGCTCGCCACGGTCAAGCGGTCGCTCCTGGAGGGCGGCCTCATCGTCATCGTGGTGCTGCTCCTGTTGCTCGGCGATCTCGCGGCGGGCCTCGTCGTCGCCACCACCATCCCGCTCGCGATGCTGGGCGCGTTCGCGCTGATGCGCGTCTTCGGCATCACGGGCAACCTGATGAGCCTCGGGGCGATCGATTTCGGCCTCGTCGTGGACGGCGCGGTCGTCGTGGTCGAGGGCGCGCTCACGTCGATGGCCGCGCACCGCATCGCCTCCGGGCCGGCGCTCGGCCGCGAGGCGCGCGCCGTGGGCAGCCCCATCGCGTTCGGCGTCTTCATCGTGGCGCTCGTCTACGTGCCCATCCTCCTGCTCGAGGGCGTCGAGGGGAAGATGTTCCGCCCCATGGCGTTCACGGTGCTCTTCGCGCTCGGCACCGCCCTCGTGCTCACGTTTACGTGGGTCCCCGCGCTGTCGTCGCTGCTCCTGCGCCGCGCGCACGCGCGCGAGCCCTGGATCGTGCGGGCCCTGCGCCGCGGCTACGAGCCGCTGCTCGAGCGCACGCTCGCGCACCCGCGCGGGGCGGTGGCCCTCGGGCTCGCCCTCGTCGCGGTCGGCGTCGTCGCCGCCTCGGGCCGCGGCGTCGAGTTCGTCCCGCGGCTCGAGGAGGGCGATCTCGTCGTGCAGGTCACGCGCCCCCCGAGCGTCTCCCTCGCCGAGGCGATCCGCGGCACCACCGCCGTGGAGGCCGCGCTGCGCGCGTTCCCCGAGGTGCGCACGGTCGTGTCGCGCACGGGCAGCCCGGACGTCGCGACCGACGTGATGGGCGTGGAGCAGAGCGACGTCTTCGTCATCCTCCGCCCGCGCTCGGAGTGGGTCACGGCCCACGATCGCGAGGCGCTCGTCGCGCGCTTCGACGAGGCGCTGCGGCGCGCGCTGCCGGGCACGGGCTTCAGCTTCACGCAGCCCATCGAGATGCGCACCCAAGAGCTCCTCGGCGGCAGCAAGAGCGACGTCGGCGTCAAGGTGTTCGGGGACGATCTCGGCGCGCTGCGGCAGCTCTCCGCCGCCGTGGCGCGCGAGCTCGGCGGCATGGCGGGCGCGGCCGACGTGCGCGTGGAGCCCTCCTCGGGCTTGCCGCTCCGGACGGTGAGGCCCGACCCGTGGAAGGCCGCCAGCGTCGGCGCCTCCGCTGCGGACGTGCGCGCCGCCGTCGAGTCGATCCGGGCCGGTCGTCGCGTCGGCACCCTCGTCGACGGCGAGCGCCGCTTCGAGGTGCGCGTGCTCTACGAGGGGGCGACCTCCGATCTCGAGCGGCTGCCGGTGGTGCTGCCCGGCGGCCGCACCGTGCGGCTCATGGACGTGGCCGACGTGACCGAAGAGGAGGGCCCGGCCATCGTGAGCCGCGAGCACGCGCGGCGCCGCGTGCTCGTCGAGGCGAACGTGCGCGGCCGCGATCTCGGCTCGTTCGTGGGCGAGCTCGAGCGCCGCCTCGCGAAGCTGCCGCTGCCGCCCGGCTACTACGTGCGGGTGTCGGGCCAATACGAGCACCTCGTCCACGCGGCGCGGCGCTTCGCGGTCATCGTGCCTCTCACGATCGCCTTCATTTTCGCGCTCCTCTACGTGTCCTTCGGGAACGCGCGGCCGGCGCTGCTCATCTTGCTCAACGTGCCGGTGGCCACCAGCGGCGGCGTGCTGGCGCTGTGGGCGCGCGGCCTGCCCCTTTCGATCGCGGCGGCGGTCGGGATGATCGCCCTCTTCGGCGTCGCGACGCTGAACGGGACCGTGCTCTTGTCCGCGGCGCGCGCCCACGAGGACGAGGGCCTCCCGAGCCTCGAGGCCGCGAGGCGGGCCGCGCGCGAGCGTTTCCGTCCGGTGCTCACCACGGCGCTCGTGGCGGCGGTCGGCTTCCTGCCGATGGCGCTCGCCTCGGGCGCCGGCTCCGAGGTGCAGCGCCCCCTCGCGACGGTGGTCATCGGCGGGCTCGTGACCGCGACGCTGCTCACCCTCGGGGTGCTGCCGTCCGTGTACGCGCGCGTCGGCCGCCCTCGGAGCGTACCCTTCGACGCCGGGTGAGGGTACCCTCGCCCAATGCCCTCCGTGCTCCGTGGGCGCGCCCGCGCGCTCGTCGCGTCCCTCGCGCTCGCCCTCGCGTGGGCGCCCGCCGTCGCGCCGCTCGGGTGCGGCAGCGACACCTCGCCGCCGCAGCCCTCCGTCGCGACGCTCCCTCGCGGCGACTACGCGCTCCGCGTGACCGACGGCACCATCGTCCTCCTCGCCGGCGTCGAGGAGCGCCTCACCCTGCCTCGCGAGGCGCTCGAGCTCGGGCTCGTCGCCGAGGTGAGCGACTCGGCGTCGTACGATCCGTATTGGCTCGAATACGGTGGCACCTCGTCGGCACCGGCGCCCGAGCCGCCGGCCGAGCTCACGTGGGAGCGGCCCACGGCGTGCCGCGCCGAGCCCGGCGCGTCGAGCGGCGCCCTCGAGCTCACGTGCGACTACCCGCACGCCACGGCCCGCCTCTCGCTGCGCGCCGAGGCCGACGGCCGCTTCTCGCTCACCCTCACGCCGGTCGAGCGGGCCGAGCCGGGCGCCTCGCGCGTCGTCTACGTGCGCGTGGGCCTCCGCGCCAGCCCGCGCGAGGGCTACTACGGGCTCGGCGAGTGGCCCGACGCGGTCGAGCACCGGGGCAAGCTGCGGCCCATGCAGATCGAGCTCGACGGCGAGCTCGAGAGCCAGAACAACGAGGCGCACGTGCCCGTGCCGCTGCTCATCGGCACCTCGGGGTGGGGCGCGTTCGTCGAGAGCAAGCGCGTGGGCCTCTTCGACGTGGCGCGCAAGCGGCCCGACGGCGTCGAGATCACCTACGCGGTGTCGAACACGAAGGGCGCGGCAGATGCATGGAAGATGCACCTATTCGCCGCGAAGGAGGCGCTCGACGTCACGAAGCTCTACTACGACGTCACGGGCTATCCCCGCGTGCCGGCCCCGTGGGGCTTCGGGCCCGTCATGTGGCGCAACGAGAGCCGCGACCAGGCCGAGGTGGAGGCCGACATCGCGAAGCTCCGCGAGCTCGATCTCCCCGCCACCGGGCTCTGGATCGACCGCCCCTACGCCACCGCCGTCAACACGTTCGACTTCGATCCGGCGCGCTACACCGACCCGCCCCGCATGATGCGCGCCGCGCACGACGCGGGGCTCCGCGTGGCGCTGTGGCACACCCCGTACCTCGAGGCGAAGGCCGGCCCGCTGCGCCAAGAGGCCGAGCGCAAGGGCTACTTCGTCCCCACGCCGGGCATTCCGCTGAACTCGTGGAGCGTGCCCATCGACCTCACGAACCCCGCCGCCGTCGCGTTCTGGCAGGCGAACATTCGCCGGTACACCGATCTCGGCGTGGAGGGCTTCAAGCTCGATTTCGCCGAGGACGTGGTGCCCAGCCTGCGCGATCGCCGCCTCGTGTGGGGCTTCGCCGACGGCCGCGACGACCGCACGATGCACTACGACTACACCCTGCTCTACCACCGCACCTACCAGGAGCTGTTGCCGCAGGAGGAGGGTTCTTTCCTTATCTGTCGCGCCGGTCGGTACGGCGATCAGCGCAACGTGTCGGTCATCTGGCCGGGCGACATGGACGCCTCGTTCACGAAGCACCGCGAGCGCTTCGTCCCGCGCGGCGGCGACAAGGAGGTCACGGGCGTGGGCGGGCTGCCCGCGACGGTGATCGAGGGCGTCGGGCTCGGCCCCTCGGGCTTCCCGTTCTTCGGCTCCGACACCGGCGGATACCGCCACGGCCCGCCGGACAAGGAGCTCTACGTCCGCTGGTTCGAGCAGACCGCCCTCTCCAGCGTGATGCAGGTGGGCGACTCGAGCTCGCAGATGCCCTGGGAGTTTCTGCCCTCGAACGGGCGCGATCAGGCCACGCTCGATCTCTACCGCGTGTACGCGCGGCTGCACCTGCGCCTCTTCCCGTACCTCTACACGCACGCGCGCGCGATCGCGCAGCACGGCCGGCCGCTCATGCGCCCGCTGGGCCTCGCGTACCCGCGGCTCGGCGCCCACCCGAACGACGCGTACCTGCTCGGCGACGCCCTCCTCGTCGCGCCTGTGGTGGAGCGCGGCCAGACCGAGCGCGCCGTGGTCTTCCCCGAGGGCGAGTGGGCGGACTGGTGGGACGGCTCGGTCCGCGCGGGCACCGGCGCGCCCCAGGGGGTCCCCGCGCCGCTCGAGCGCGCCCCGCTCTTCCTCCGCAGCGGCGGCATCGTGCCCATGCTGCGCCCAACGATCGACACGCTCTCGCCGGTCGCCGATCCCGCGCGCGTCGACTCGCTCGCGACCACGAAGGGCTCGCTCTGGATCCGCGCGTTCCCGGGGCGCGCCCCCTCGCGCTTCGACGTCTTCGGTGGCGGCGTGGTGACGCTCACGCCCACGGACGACGGGCTCGTGGCCTCGGCAGAGGGGTGGAGCTCGTCGCCCAACGTGTTCGAGCTCTACGGCCTCGCCTCGGTCTCGCGGGTGGAGCAGGGGGGCGCGCCGCTGCCGAAGCTCGAGCCCGGCGCGCTCGACGCCGCGGGCGCGGGCTTCGTATGGGACGGCGTCGGCAAGGTGCTCGTGGTCAAGGCGCCGCCGGGCGCCGTCCGCGTGCTCAAGTAGTCGCGCAAATACATCCGATGTAAATGTCTCGCTTCCGGGTGGCGCGCCGCGCGGAGAAGCGCTACTGCACGCGCGCCATGACCCTGCGCCGAGTGATCGACGCGGTGTGGACGGCGAACGCGTCCGCGCCCGCGCAGGTGTGGCTCGCCGGCGTGCACGTCACGGCGGTCTCGCGCGGGGGCTGCGCCGCGGGCCAGGCCTGCCAGATCTACGTGCAGGAGGGCACCTCGTACGCGTCGCTCACCGAGGGCGCGCACAAGGCGATCAAGGTGTTCGCGAGCGGCGCGGTCGCGAGCGGCTTCACCGGCATCGCCGTGGGCGATCGCGTCGACGTGCTCGGCTGGGGCTGGCGCTACAACCTCGGCGGCCAGAGCGAGATCCTCCTGCAGGTCGCGCCCACGCTGCCCGGCTGCATGCGCAAGATCGGCACCGCCACCGTCGCGCCCATCGCGAAGGTGCCCCTCTCCGCGCTGACGCGCGCGAGCTACGAGGTGTACGGGCCGCTGCTCGTGCAGGTGCCGGCGATCTCGGGCAAGCCCACGGGCGCCGCCACCGAGACCTTCGGCCTCTACCCCACCGGCTTCGATGGCAGCTTCCCCGACGCGGGCACCGACATCGTGAGCCTGAGCCCGTTCTTCCTTCCCGGCGCGACGTTCACGAACCCGCCGGTGGTGCCGGGCAGCGTGAACGCGTTCACCGCCGTGACGGGCGTGTTCGGCACGTTCACCCCGTTCGTCGAGGCGGGCGCCGCCACGACGTACCTCGAGCTCTACGCGCGCACCGCGGCGGACATCGGCAAGTAGTCGCCGCGCGAGCTCGAAGCGCCGCGTGGCGCGGGCACCGCGGCGCTCACCCTCTGCGCCGCGGGGTCTCTACCAGCGCTTCTGGACGTTCGCGAGGAACGTGTACGGATACCCGAGCTCCAGCGCGCTCGCGTCGTCGAGGCGTTGCACGTGCGCGGGCGAGAGCTTCAGCGCGGCGGCCTCGATGTTCTCGTCGAGCTGCGCCACCGACCGCGCGCCGAAGATGACCGACGTGACCTCCGGCTTCGTGAGGATCCACGCGAGGGCCACAGCCGAAGGCGACGCTCCCGTCTCCGTGGCCACGGCCTTGACGGCGTCGACCGTGCGCCAGCCTCGCTCGTTGTCGAAGCCGGCGAAGCGCTCCTTCCACTTTTCGAGGCGGGCGCCGGCCGGCGGCGGCTGGTCCCGCGTGTACTTGCCGGACAAGAACCCTCCGGCGAGCGGTGACCACGGGAGGACGCCGATGCCGAACTGCCTGCACACCGGGAAGTGCTCGCGCTCGAGCTCGCGGACCATCAGGCTGTACTGCATCTGCAAGGACACGAACCTGTGCAGGTGCTCGGTCTTCGCGATCCACTGGCTGTCGGTGAGGCGGTACGCGGCGTAGTTGCTCGCCCCGAGGTAGAGGACCTTCCCCGCGTGCACCAGATCGTCGAGCGCGCGCAGCGTCTCCTCCTCCGGCGTGTCGATGTCCTGCATGTGGATTTGGTAGAGGTCGATGCGGTCGGTCCGGAGGCGCCGGAGGCTGTCTTCGACCGTGCGGACGATCCGGTACCGCGAGGCCCCGGTCGAGTTCGGGCCCTCGCCCATGCGGAAGCGGAACTTGGTCGCGAGCACCACGCGATCGCGGGTCTTCGCCTCCGCCATCCACGCGCCGACGACGCGCTCGGAGAGGCCGTCCTGGCCGTAGACGTCCGCCGTGTCGATGAAGCCGACGCCTCGCTCGAGCGCTCGGCTCATGATGGCGAACGACGTCTTCTCGTCGCAGCCGAGCTTGTGCATGAACGACGCTTCGTCGGCCTCGCCGAACGTCATGGCGCCGAGGCAGAGCGTCGGGACCTTCAGCCCGCTGTTTCCTAGTGACCGGTACTCCATGGCGAGCGCCTCCTTTGCGCGGCGAGGATAGCCGAGAGCGCGCGTCGACGCGCGGCCCTGCGCCCTCGGCGGCCCTCGATCCCCCTCCGCGCGAAGCGCAGTCCACCAACCAACCACCAACCACCATCCACCCCTCCCATACCCACCGGGTTGCCAACCCCCCTCCGCGAGGGCACCATGGGTGACGACGTGGGAGACCTCACCACGAAGGACCGAGACGCCACCGTGGCGGCGCTAGCGGCGGTGCAGAGCGCGCTCGCCGCCACCTCGAGCGGCGCCCTCCTCGACGAGATCGCGTGGAGCCGCGACGTGGAGGCCCGCTTCTTCGAGGCCGGGGCCGACGCCCTCCCGGAGCCTACGTACGACGTCGACCGCGCGGCGTTCGCCACCGAGCGGAAGGCGCTGGAGCGCGCGCGCGACGCGCTCGAGGGCGAGGGGCCGATCCACGCGTTCCTGCTGGGCGTGCTCGGCTCGAGCATCGACAAGCTGCGGCTCCTCGAGGCGATCGGCACCGACGCGTTCGGCGCGGTCTCGCGGGACATCTACGGCAGCGCGCGCACCATGTTCCTCGGCCGGAGCAAGCTCGACCTCGCGCAGCATCTGCTCGAGCGGCTCTCGGTGCACGGCTGGGACCGCTCGCGCCGCGAGGCCGAGCCCACCATCACGGCGGAGGACCTGGCAGCGCGGTTCGAGGCCAAGGCCGCGGCGCGGCGCGGGCTCGAGCTCCGCGTGGCGGTCGACGACACCCTGACCTCCAAGGCGATCGCGGGGGCCACCCGCGTGCGGGTGCGGCGCGGCGCGATGTTCTCCGCGTGGGAGGCCGACGGCCTCTTCCGCCACGAGGTGGAGACCCACGCGTACTCGGCCCAGAACGGCCTCGCGCAGCGGCACATGCCCTTCCTGCGGAGCGGCGGCCCGCGCTCCACCGAGACGCAGGAGGGCCTCGCGGTGTTCGCCGAGCTGCACCACGGCGCGCTCGCCACGCCGCGGCTCCGTCGCCTCGCGCTGCGCGTGAAGGTGGTCGCGATGGCGGAGGACGGCGCCGATTTCCTCGAGGTCTACAGGTACCTCGAGCGCTTCGAGGGCCTCGCGCCGCGCGACGCCTTCCTCGACGCGTCGCGCGTGTTCCGCGGCGGCGACGTGCGGGGGCGCAGCGTGTTCACGAAGGACACCGTGTACATCTCGGGGCTCATGCGGGTGTACGCGTTCCTGTCGGTGTTCGTGCGGGGCGGCTTCCGCGACGAGTGCGAGCTCGTCATGGCCGGGCGCATCGATCTCGACGACGTGCTCGCCCTCGTGCTCCTCGACCGCATGGGGCTCGTCGTGCGGCCGAAGCACGTGCCGAAGTGGCTCCGCGAGTGGGACACCCTCTTGCCCTATTTCGCGTTCATGTCGTTCGTCGCCGGGCTCGACCTCGCGCCGGTCGAGCGCAGCTACGAGGGCCTCGTGGCCATGGCCGAGGACGCGCGTCGCAGAGGGTGAGGCCCCACACGGAGGCGCGCTTCGTGTGCAGAGTGCAGGTTTGCGCGGACGCCACGGAGGGGGGGGGCGCGCGGTGCGCGGCGCGGGGCGGACGGTGGCGACCACGGGCGCGGGTCGGATGTTGCTCGTGGCCGGCGCGCCGATTACGACCACCGGCGGGCACTGCTGGTTCATGGGCGGCGAATGCGACGGAGAGACCGGCATCCGAA
>DAORJJ010000195.1:0-10952 GCA_035439005.1 Polyangiaceae bacterium
GTGAGCCCCGAAGGGGCGAACGAAGGTCGATGGCGAGCCCGAGCCGAAGGCGAGGTCTCGCAATGAAGCCGCGCGTCCTCCGCTCCCTCGCCCTCCTCGCGCTCCTCGCCGCCGCCGGCTGCGGCGTGGCGGGCGAGCCCGCCCCCGCGCCCTCGCCTCCCACCGCGGGGGCTGCCTCGGAGGTCGGCGCGGTCACCGCGGCCATCGCGCACACCGACGCGCGCCTGGGCACGCCCTCGTTCCTGTGGCTCACCCGCGCGCCCGACGCCCCCGCGTTCACCGACGCGGCGGTCGCCGCCCACACCACGCTGCGCTCCCTGCAGCGGCCGCTCCACCTCTCGAGCGCCGCGCTCGCCGCGCTGACGGAGCCGGTCGTCCACGACGTGGGGCGCGGCGCCATCCTCGCGAAGGTCGCGCAGCGCGTGCGCGGCCGCGACGTGTTCCGCGGCGAGGCGAGCCTCGTCCTCACGCGCGGGCTCGAGCCCGTCGCGCTGACCGGCAGCCTCGCGCCGTCGCTCGACGGGAGCGACGCGCCCTTCCTCGTCACCCCCGAGCAGGCGCTCGCCCTCGCCTACCGCGCGGCCACCGGCGCCGACCTGCCGAACGACGCCGCGTCCCCCGCCAGCGCCGCCGGCGAGGGCGACACGCGCGCCTTCGTGGGGCCGCGGTTCTCGGCCCCGGTGAGGGTCAAGGAGGTTTACTATCCGATCCGCGGCGGCGTGGTGCCCGCGTACCGCGTGGAGCTCTTGCTCATGTCGGGGCGCTCCCGCTCGCTGGTGGTCTCGGCGACCGACGGCGCGGTGCTCTTCACGAACGACCTCGTGCGAAACGAGCAGCTCGAGATCCGCACCTGGGCGAGCCCCGACACCCTCTTGCCGATGGACGGCCCGCACGGCAACGCGTTCGTGCCCCACCCCACGGGCCGGCCCGACGCGACCAAGCCCGGCGCCGTCGCCCCCCAGCTCGTGAGGCTCCAGAACTTCCCGTTCTCGAAGGGCGATCCGTGGCTGCCCAACGGCGCGACCGAGACGCGCGGCAACAACGTCGACGCCTACGCCGACCTCGTGAGCCCCAACGGCTTCACCAGCGCGAGCGCCGACGTCCGCTCGAACGCCTCGAGCGTGGGCCCCACGGGCCCGGTGTTCGACTGGACCTACGACACCGCGGCCTCGCCGGGGGCCTCTCAGGAGTCGATCAAGGCGTCGGTCAACCACATCTTCTACGTCACGAACTTCCTGCACGACTGGTTCTACGACTCAGGCTTCGACGAGAAGTCGGGCAATCACCAGCAGGACAACTTCGGGCGCGGCGGCAAGGGCAACGACCGGCTCCTGATTGAGGCGCTGGACTACAGCGGCCGCAACAACGCCAACGCCCAGACTCCGTCCGACGGCGCCTCCCCTCGGATTCAGATGTACGTCTTCGCCGGGAAGACCGCCTCGCGCCTCGATATCGAGGCGCCCGCGCCCCTCGCGGGCTCGCGGAGCGTGGGCACGGCCGGCGCGTTCGGGAAGGACAAGTTCGTCACGCGCGGCGACGTGGCCCTCGCGGTCGACGGCGTGGGCGGGGACCCCAACGACGCCTGCGAGGCCCTCAGCAACGCGGCCGCCGTGACAGGCAAGATCGTGCTCGTCCACCGGGGCACCTGCTCGTTCATCGAGAAGGCCACGCACGTGCAGGCGGCGGGCGGGATTGGCATCTTGGTCGCGAACGTGGCGTCGTCGGTCACCCCCGGCTCGCCGCCGTTCATGGGCGGGCAGTCCTCGGACATCGCCATCCCCGCGCTGTCGCTGGCCTTGGCCGACGGCCAGGCGCTCGAGGCGGCGCTGCCCCAAGGCGTGACCGTGACCATGCGGCGCGAGGGCACCTCCGACCTCGACGGCGGCCTCGACACCGCGGTGGTGTCCCACGAGTGGGGTCACGTGCTCTCGAACCGCCTCGTCGGGAACGGAGACGGGCTCAGCACGAACCAGGCGGGCGGCCTCGGCGAGGGCTGGGGCGACTTCACCGCGCAGCTCGTGATGGTGCGCGCGGACGACGTGACGACGCCCCAAGGCCAAAACTGGAACGGGGTGTATCCCACGGGCACGCACGCGACGAGCGGCAGCGGCGACGACTCCTACTTCGGTATTCGCCGACAGCCCTATTCGTCCGACATGACCAAGAACGGGCTCACGTTCAAGCACATCTCGAACGGCGTGCCGCTGCCGCGCGACGTGCCGACGTCGTTCGGCGAGGACGGAGGCAACAACTCGGAGGTGCACGCCACCGGCGAGGTGTGGGCCATGATGCTGTGGGAGGTCTACTCGAACCTCCTGCGCGATCCGCGCTACACCTTCGACGCCGCGCAGCAGCGGATGAAGCGCTACCTCGTGCAGGGCCTGAAGGCGACCCCGGTCGACCCCACCCTGCTCGAGGCCCGCGACGCCATGATCGCGGTGGCCTACGCGAGCGACGAGGGTGATTTCCAGTCGTTCTGGCGCGCGTTCGCGAAGCGCGGGGCGGGCGTCGGGGCGACCGGCCCCGACAAGGTGAGCGTCGACAACAAGGGCGTGAAGGAGAGCTTCGTGGTGGGCGGCGATCTGCAGGTCGTCTCCGCCGTGCTCACCGACGACGTGCTCTCCTGTGACCGCGACGGCATCCTCGACGCGGCGGAGACCGGCGCGGTGGAGGTGACCATCCGCAACTCGGGCGCGACCACCCTCGACAAGATCACGGCGAAGGTGACGACGAAGACCCCGGGGCTCGAGCTGGCCGACGGCGGCGCGCTCACGTTCCCGGCGCTCAAGCCGTTCGCCGTGGGCAAGGCGCGCGTGAACGTGGTGGCCCGCGGGAGCCGGCCGGTCGAAAAGTTCGTGTTCGACGTGGCGCTCTCCGAGCCGTCGCTCGCCACGCCACGCACCATCCAGGCGACGGTCGCGGGCGTGCGCGACGCCGACGAGGCCGAGGCGTCGGCCACCACCGACGACGTGCAGACCGCGAACACCTCGTGGGTCGTCACGGGGAAAGACAAGACCGGCACGTCGGTCAAGTGGCGCCGCGTGAAGGAGGGCGACAGCCAGTTCTGGTCCATCCCGAACGCCGGCGAGCCCTCGGACCACCTGCTCACGTCCGCGCCGTTCGTGGTGAAGGAGGACTCCTTCGGCCTCACGTTCCGGCACCGCTGGGCCTTCGAGTTCTCCACCGAGCGCAAGTCGGACTTCGACGGCGGCGTCGTGGAGATAAGCCTCGACGGCGGCAAGACCTGGGAGGACATCTCCACCTACGCGGTCATCAACTACAACGTGACGCTGGTCGACGAGGCGCGCGGCACGAACCCGCTGAAGGGCCGCAAGGCCTTCGGCCGCATCAGCGAGGGGTACCCGGCGTGGCGCGAGGAGGTGCTGAAGGTGCGCACCGGCGCCGCCGAGGACGTGCGCGTGCGCTTCCGCGCGGGCGCGGACGACAACTCGGCCGAGGCCGGGTGGGACATCGACGACATCGCGCTCACGGGCGTGGCGAGCAAGCCCTTCTGGTCGTTCGTTGCGCACCGCGACGCGTGCGACGAGGAGGGCCCGAAGGCCAACGCGGGGCCCGGCAAGACCGTGGGCGCGAAGGAGGCCGTGAAGCTCGAGGGCAGCGCGACGCACCCGAAGGGGCTGCCGTTGAACTACCGGTGGGCGCAGGTCGAGGGCCCCGCGGTCACGCTCTCGGGCGACACCACGCCGACGCTCGCGTTCACCGCGCCGGACACGCTCGGCGAGACGAAGCTCGCGTTCGCCCTTCGGGCCGACGACGGCGCGCTGCTCAGCGCCGCGTCCCGGGTCGACGTGGTGGTCCGGGCCGAGCCGCCCGTCGCCGTGTCGCTCTCGGGCGGGTGCAGCACCGGCCCCACGGGCCAAGGTGGAGTTGGAGGCGCCGGCGGCCTCGCGCTCGCGGTGGCGATCGCGCTCGTGCGGCGGCGGCGCGTCGCGCGGGCCTGAGGCACGGGGCACGGGGAACAGGGCACGACGAACGAGGAACGGGGCACGAGGAACAGGGCTCGAGGAACGAGAAACAGGGCTCGCCTCGCTCGCAGCGCTCTTGGGGCTCGCCGGGGCCGCTTCATCACGCTGTTAGCCGGCGGGTCAGCCCTGGGGCACGTTCGGTGCCGCCGCCCGCAGGAGCCGGAAGTCCTGCGCCGCCTGCCACGCGGTCGCGAACGAGCACGAGGCCTTCCGCGCAATGTCGGCGACGGACAGGTCGGGGCCGTGTTCGAGCGCGGTCCAGACGTCGGCGCGAAACGACGGGCCCATCAGCACACGATTTCGGTAGCCCGCGTGGCGTCGCACCAGGACCTCCGGTGGAAGCACGTCCTCGCGGCGATCGCGGAGCGTGCCCTTGGGCACGCGCAGCTTCGACCCGGTGAAGCGCTCATCCTCGCCGCGTCGTTTGACCTGGAGCTCGGTCCCCGTCGGCAAGAGCTCGATCGGCGCCCCGTCGTAGGCCGCCCCGAGACGGGCGAGACGACGATCCTTCTTGAGCCACGTCGCGATGGCCGACCAATAGGCCCGGACGCGCCCGGACGGGTGGGCGCTCACGAGGCGCACGAGCCGGTCGGCGTTCACGTGCGTGTGATGCACGCCGAGCCACGTGGTCAGCACGGCGAGCACGCGGAGATCACCGTCGTCCATGCCGAGGACCGAGGCGTGCAAGAGCGTGCTCTCGATCTCCGCGTCGGCCTGCGCCTTCGCGGCGAAGCTCATCCCGATGCCCACCATGCGCGCTGTCAGATCGCCCTGCGCGGGCGTCGGCTCGGGGGAGGTCGCGCGGCTAAACGCCATGACCGAGCCTCCGCGCGAGGTCGGCGATCGTCGCTCGCACATGCGCAGGCCACATCTCGTTCCCATCCTGCAGCTCGAGCCACGGCATGCACTCGGCAAGCTCCTCCGCAGTCGGCGCGAGCGCGATGCAGTCGGGCAGATCGGTGCCGCGATCACAGAGCGCGAACAGCTTGCTCTTGAGCAAGTCGGACCTGCCGAGCGTGCCGAGCACGAGGGCTTGCCCTTCGAAGATGCGCTCCACACGCTCGCGCCACCCGGCGGGCAGAACGTCGCCGAGCTGCATCGGACCGTTGTTGAGCCAGTCGTCCTGCAGGTCGACGCCGGCCTCGCGCTGCGCCTTCGCGAAGTCGCGCGCAGCCGAGGCGATCGCCCGCGGTACCTCAGGCACCAAGATGTCGAAGTCGCGCGTCGGCCGCTGGATGACGCCCATGAGCGCGAGCGCCGAGCCACCGATGACGACGCCCTCGAAGCGCAGGCCGAGCCCGAGCAGGTGGCGGTCGAAGGCTTCGATGGTCGGGCGGGGCAGCATGGGTCTCTCGACGAGTATCGGATAATCCGATACCAATCTGGGTCAGGCCGAGCCTTTCGTCAAGCGCTGTCCCGCCCGGCGGCCCTGGAGCCGCGTTCACCCATGCGCCACGCCGTCGAACGCGCCACGCCCCCAAGCCCGGCGATATCTTCACGGTCTTGGACGCCGAGTCCACCGACGACCTGCCGCTCATCCGCTGCGCCGTGTGCACGTGCCGGCGGGCTGAAGGCCCACCTCTCCGTGACGCAGAACGGGAAGGCAGCGGCGGTGCTGCTCGCGCCCGAAGAGTTCGACCGGCTGACCACACGTCGGCGCGAAACGACGGGCACAGGTGACGGGCGGGACGGTCACCGACGCCCTACTTGAGCAGCATGTCGAGCACCTCCACCAGTCCGGCTGCATCGACCAGCGAGCGTTCCACATCATCGGAGTGCTCCAGCGAGCCTTGGACATTCTGCCGAATTCGATCGGCACGGCCGATCATGCGGTCCCGAAATGAACGAAGGTCCTCGTTCCAGGGGTCCTCGCCATCGAGCCACATGGTTCCGTTTGGCGCGTAAAGCGCTCCTTCGCGCCAAGTCCACTGCGCTCGTTCGAGCGCCTCAAAGAGGTCCTTCTTCTCGACAGCATCCATCGGCATCCTCACGGTCTAGCAATCGGAATTGCGGGCAGGATATCCAGCGGAGGGACCAGCCGTGGGTTCCAGAAGTCGAGGCCGCCGCCAGGTCCAAGCGGGTGTGCTTGAACAACGAACGGTCGATTCGGAATGAAGTGCCCGCGATCGATGATCGGGATGATCTTGTCGGGAACCGTTTTCAGCCCGAGTTGCTCGACGGCTTCGGTCGCGCCAAGCGACGCGGTATCCGTCACCGAGCTGCCCGACCAGAGGCCACGGCCGAAGCTCCGCTCGGCTGCGTTCGTGTAGTGATAGAGGACCCTCGGTGCCCCTGCTCCGCCGCCCGCTCCTGCCTCTGCGGCTGCCGCCGAGCCCGCCGCTCCTCCCCCCGTGAGGGGAATAATGACAACCTGCGCCAGCCACGGGACCGCGTCCGTCTTGTCCCGAACCCCGCTATAGACCTTCACGCCTCCGTCCGCGCCGATGTATGTCGCCGCTCCGAAGCCGCGGAAGTCATGGCGAACTTGGCGCACCAGGCCGTGCGCCGCGGACGCCACCAGGTTCTCCACATAGGGCGCGGCCGCCAACGGTCCTGGCGCCAATCGCATGGCCTCACGGCCTACCGACATCGCTCCGAACACCTCCAGCGGCGTCGCCTGCTCAGTCTGCTGGATCTCCGGCGGATCGGTCACCTTCGGCGGCTTCGAGCCCGGATCCCCGATCTCCCAATCCGACTTTAGATTCGTGTCGTGCCAGCTCGTGTACCCGCCCGGATGTGCCTGGACGTCCGCGACCCCCGCGTAGGCGCGCTGGTCGACCGCGCCCCACGCGACCCGCGGCGCGACGACTCCAAGGAGCGCCACGAGCCACGCGAGCAGGAGCGAGAGGCGGAGCACGACGCGGAGGGTAACGCGGGACCGCCGCCCGTCCAACCGCGGCCGCGGCGGGGCTACTGTGCGCGCGGGCGCCCGTGGCCCGTCACTTCGGGACGGGCGGGACCGGCGGCGGCTCTTTCTCGTTCTGGATGCACGAGGCGAGGTCGAAGAAGAAGAAGGCCAGCGCGGACTCGCCCTCCTTCAGGGGCGCCGTGCACGAGGTGGGGTAGCTCGCGTTCACCTGGTCGCCGGTGCCCGACTGGTTCACGTGCGCGTCGATGTGCACGCCCTTGCCGCACTGCTTGTCGGCGGGGACGCCCACCGGGAGGTTCACGGTGAAGATGCGCGGCGCGACGGGCGGCGCCGTGGTGCTGGTCTTGCCCGAGCTCGCCCACACCTGGCCCTTGGTGCCGTCGACCGAGCGGAGGTTGTCGAACACGACGTCGAAGGGCACGTTGCCCGCGCCCACCGGCGCCGACGTGGGATAGACCACCTTCATCCACTCGCCGAAGGCCTTCCCCTTCGGGAAGCTCGTGTCGAGGGCCATCGGGTTGCCGCCGACAGGCGCGCCGCCGGTGATGGTGGTGGCCGACTTGAAAGCGGCGTCGGGCGTGTCGCGGTACCAGGTGTACTGGAAGTCGGTCGTGAAGATGCGGCCGCCCGCCTTCAGGTACTCGGTCATGGCGTTCATCGCCGCGGCGCCCTTGTTGTTCAGGCTTCTTGGCACTCGCACGAGAGGATGAGCATGTCGTACTGCTTCATCTTCGCGAGATCGGTCCACAGGGACTGCGCGGTGCCGGCGCCCGAGGGGCCGGCGCTCGTGCCGCTGCCGAGGTACGTGTGAATCGACTTCGCGTCGCCGTCGCGCTCGACGCCGAACTCGCTCGCGTCGATACCCACCTTCGGGAGCATGCAGCCGAGCTTGTCGCAGCCGCCCGAGGTGTGCGCGATGCGCGGGAGATCGCCCTCGGTGCGGTTTCGGGGGAGGCGCGTGAGGGTGGGGTCGAGGCGGGTGTCCACGCAGCGCTTCACCTCGGGGATGACCACCTGCCGCCGCCACTTGCCAATCTGGATGACCAGGGGGACGTTTCGTGCCGACGGGGACGTTCTTCAGCGTGAAGGTGCCGTTCGACTGGCTGAGGGCCGTGACGATGGGGTTGCCCGAGGCCACCGCGCCGCACTGGTCGCAGGTGACGCCCTTGGTGAACTCCTTCGGGGTGCTGTTGGGCACGTAGACGATCGCGTTGTAGAGCGGGAGCTTCCCGTTCGGCGCGAAGACGGTGCCCGTGACCGTGGTGTCGCCGCCGCCTTCGCACTTGACCTGGTTGCACTCGAGGCCGACGCACGGCGGGGGCGCCGAGGTGTCGCCGGGGCCGAAGAGCGAGCCGTCGGCCGTGACGCCGGTGGTGCCGTCCGGGCCGGAGTCGACTCCGTCGACGAACTGGGCCCGCTCCGCCGTACCACAGGCCGCCGCGGCGACCGCCGCGACCAGGCCAAGCCCTGCCAAGACCACCGCTACTCGTGCGCGCATCCCCTCGATGTGGCGCCAATCGGGGCGCCCGCGAGGGAAATCGCGTGGGGTCACGGCGGGCGCGCCGCGCGGCCCCGCCCGGGGGCCCCGGAGCCCGAAGATGCGCCGCTCGCGCGGAAAGTCGACTAGGCTCCTGGGCCCTCATGAAGAACGACCTCTTCCTTCGCGCGTGCCGCCTCGAGAAGACCGAGCGCACCCCCGTGTGGATGATGCGCCAGGCCGGCCGCTACATGGCCGAGTACCGCGCACTCCGCGAGAAGCACACCCTCCTCGAGATCTGCAAGAACGCCGAGCTCGCCACGGAGGTCACGCTCCAGCCGCTGCGCCTCGGGATGGACGCGGCCATCCTGTTCGCCGACATCCTCCTGCCCCTCGAGCCGATGGGCGCCCCGTTCGAGTTCGCCAAGGGCGAGGGCCCGGTGGTGCACTCGCCGGTGTCGAGCCGGGCCGACGTCGAGCGGCTGCGGGTCATCGAGCCCGAGGACGGCCTCGGCTACGTGATGAACTCCCTGCGGATGATCAAGAAGGAGATCTCGATCCCGCTCATCGGCTTCGCGGGCGCGCCGTTCACCCTCGCGAGCTACCTCATCGAGGGCGGCAAGAGCGCCCATTTCGCGAAGACGAAGACCCTCATGTACTCGGAGCCCGAGACGTTCGCGCTGCTCATGAGCAAGCTCGCGGAGGTCGTCCGGCGCTACCTCCGCGCGCAGGTCGCGGCCGGCGCCGACGCCATCCAGCTCTTCGACTCGTGGGTCGGGCAGCTCTCGCGCGAGGACTACGAGGAGCACATCTTCCCGCACGTGCGGCACATCCTGGCCGACGTGGAGACGCTCGGCGTCCCGGTCATCCACTTCGGCACGGGCACGCACGCGCTGCTCGACCTCCAGCGCAAGGCCGGCGGCACGGTGCTCGGGCTCGACTGGCGCACGCCGTTCGCGGAGGGCTGGGAGCGCATCGGCCACGACCGCGGCTGCCAGGGCAACCTCGATCCGACGGTGCTCTTCGCGCCGCGGGAGGTCGCCGCGCGGCACGTTCGGCGCATCCTCGACGCCGCGGCCGGCCGCCCCGGCCACATCTTCAACCTCGGCCACGGCATCCTCCCGGGCACGCCGGTCGACAACGTCCAAGCGGTCGTCGACCTCGTGCACGAGGCGAGCGAGCGCTCCGCGTAGCTCGGCACCGCGGCGATTCATCACGACACGACACGAAGCGACACGAAGAGAGCGAGCGCCACGTGAGAGGTCTCATCGTCATCGTTCACGGCACGGTCGACTCGGTGGCCGAGCTCCCCCAGTTCCTCACGAACATCCGCCGCGGGCACCCGCCGTCGGCGGAGCTGCTCGCCGAGGTCACGCGGCGCTACGAGGCGATCGGGGGGCGATCGCCGCTGAACGACATCACGCGCGCGCTCACGACCAAGCTGGGCGCGGCGCTCGGGCTCCCCGCGCGCGCGTGCGGCCGGCTGTTCGCGCCGACGCCGCGCGAGGCCATCCGCGGGCTCGTGGCCGACGTCGGCGGCGCGCTCACCGAGCTGCTCGTGCTGCCGCTCGCCCAACACTCCGCGTCTATCTACGTGGAGGCCGTGCGCGAGGCCGCGCTGGCCGAGGTGGGCGACGCGGTCCGCGTGCTCGGGCCGGGCAACTGGGGGCGCCACGAGGGGCTGTCGGCCGCGTTCGCGGCGCGGGTCGACGACGCGCTCCGCGGGCTCTCCGACGCGGAGCTCGCCGCGACCACGGTCATCTTCTCCGCGCACAGCCTCCCCGTGGCCGTCGTGCGCGCCGGCGATCCGTACGAGGCGGAGTGCCGGGCGTCCGCGGCCGCCATCGAGGCGCGGCTCGCACGGGCGCCCGGGCGGGCGGTCGTGTGCTTCCAGAGCCAGGGCATGAGCGCGGGCCCCGGCGGCCGCCCCGTGGAGTGGATGGGCCCCGATCTGCGCGCGGCCTTCGAGGAGGCGCGGGCCGCCGGGCACACGCGCGTGGTCGTGGCGCCCGTGGGGTTCTTGGCGGACCACGTGGAGATCCTCTACGATCTCGACATCGAAGCGCGCGCCTGGGCCTCCGAGCTCTCCCTCCAGTTCTCGCGGACCGCGTCGCTCAACGCCGACGACGTGCTGGTCGACGTGCTCGTCGACGTCGCGCGGGCGCTCACGGCCCCGCCCGCGCCGGGCGCCGCATGAGCCGGCGCGCGCGGGTCGTCGTGATCGGGGGCGGCGTCACGGGGCTCACCACCGCGTACGCGCTGGAGCACCTCTCCCCCGACCTGGACGTGACGCTGCTCGAGGCCTCGCCGCGCCTCGGCGGCAACATCGTCACCGACCTGCACAACGGCTTCCTCATCGACTACGGCCCCGACTCGTGGGTGGCCGCGAAGCCCCACGCCACCGAGCTCGCGCGGGAGCTCGGCCTGGGGGACGAGCTCATCGAGACCATCCCCGCGAACCGCAAGGTGTACATTGCATACAATGGGGCGCTGCACGCCATGCCCGAGGGCGTGCTGCTCGGCGTGCCCACGGAGGCGTACCCCATCGCGGTCTCGGAGCTCTTCACCTGGGACGCGAAGCTGCGCATGGGGCTCGAGCTCTTCGTCCCGCCGCGGGCGT
>DAORJJ010000196.1:0-10949 GCA_035439005.1 Polyangiaceae bacterium
CCGCGCGGACGAGCTCGACCCGAGCGCGGTCGGCCTCGGCGGGCACGCGCAGCAGCCGCCCGAGGGCGCTCAGCGCGACCTCGCGATCGGCGTCGCGCGACGCGTCGCGCAGCGCATCGACGCCCTCGGCGTCGAGCGCGACGAGGGCCACGGCGAACGTGCGCTCGAGCGTCGAGCCTTCGCGGAGCGCCCCGACGGCCGCGCGCGAGGCCGAGCTGCGCAGGTGCTGATCCTCGGTCTCGGCGCGCGAGGCCGCGCCTCGGAGGATCGCGCTCGCGAGGAGGAGCCTGTCGGGGCCCTCCTCCGCGAGGCGGTTGCGGAGCGCCTCGCGCCCGCCGAGCTCGTAGAGGGGCGTCACGGCGAAGCCCGAGGCGACGTCGTCGCGGAGCCCCTTGTCGGCGACGGTCCACGCGTCGCGGAGCCTGTCCAGGGCCTGCTTCGCCGCCTCGGTCGCGGCGCGCTCCGCGGCGCTCGCGCCCGCCTCGCGCCCCTCGAGCACGAGCTGACGGCGACGGGCCACGGCGCCCACGGCGGCGCGCAGCGCCAGGTGGCGCACCGAGGGCTCGGGATCGACCCGCGCCGCCTCGAAGAGCGCGTCGAGCTCCGCCAGCGCCGCGCCGTCACCGGCGGCCAGCGCCGCGAGCTCGCGGGTCACCGCGGCGGGCGCGAGGAGGGCCGCCTGGCGTGGGGCGGCGTCGTCCTCGTCCACGAGCGCGCGCGACGCGAGGGCGCGATACGCGGGCTCGGGGGCGCTCGCGAACGCCCCCGCGGCGCCGGGGCTCATGAGGCCCTCTTCGAGCAGCAGGCGCGCGGCGGCGGCCCCCACGTCGTCGCGGCGCGCGGCGCGACGCTCGAGAGGGCCGACGAGCTCGCTCGCGCACATCCGCAGCCGCTCGACCTTCGCCACGCCCGCCGGGGGCGTGAGGCCCTCGACCTCCCGCGTGAGGAGGGCCTTCGCCACGTCGCGCGCCTCGCCGTTCGTGAGGGCGCCGCGGCGGTGCTTCTCCGCGAGCTCCGCGCGCAGCGCGACGAGGTCTCCCGCCTCGGCGTGGCGCACGGAGGACGGAGCGCACCCGAGCGCGGCGAGCCCGAGAGCGAGCGCCGCGGCCCAACCGACGACCACGGGCGAGGGGGGGCGCTTCACGGCCCGAGAGCATAGCCCGCCGCCCCTTCGCGTAGAAGAGAAGCGCGGCGGCGCGCGACCTCCTCTCGCCCGCCCGCGCCCGCTCTCCAGGAGGTTCCGCGCCCGCGCGGGCCGTGGTAGCTGAACGGGCTTGCTTCGCCCTCTCGTCGTCATCGCCAACCGCAACGCGCTCCACCTGCGTCAGAAGGGCCCGCTCCTCGAGACCCTGCGGGGCGCGCGCAGCCGCACGGTCGACCTCCACGAGACCCACTCGCTCGACGAGCTCCAGGCCGTGGTCGCGCGCATCCCCTCGCTCCGGCCGCGCGGCGTCGTCTTCGCGGGCGGCGACGGCACGCTCATGGCGGGGCTCACCGCGCTCGCGCACGTGTACGGCTCCGCTCCTCTCCCCGACATCGCCGTGGCGCCGGGCGGGACCGTCTGCACCGTGGGGCGAAACTTCGGGGTGCGTGGGAACTATGCATCCTACACGCATCACCTCCTCCAACGGCTCGCTCATGGCACGGCGCTCCCCCACGTGACGCGGGTCCTCTCGGTCCGCGAGCCGGACGCGGCCGAGGGAGCGGGGCTCCCCCAGCCACGGCTCGGGTTCATCTTCGGCTTCGGCCTCGTCTCGAGCTTCTTCGAGCGATACTACGCGTCGGGGCCGCGCGAGCGGCTCGGGCTCGGCGCCGCGGCGCGCATCGTCGGCCGGGTCTTCGCCGAGTCGTTCTTCGCCGGGCCGGTGGCGCGTGAGGTGCTCTCGCCCCAGGCCGCGGAGGTGACGACCGACGGCGAGACGGCCCCGTACCCCGGCTACAGCCTCTTCGTCGCGAGCGTGCTCCGAGACCTCGGGCTGCACATGCACCTCACCTACCGCGCGCAGACCCGCCACGACCGGTTCCATGTCGTCGCGAGCGCCCTCGGCCCGACCGCCCTCGGCCCGCAGCTGCCGCGGGTGCTCGCGGGCCGCGCGCTCACCGGCGACGGCCTGAACACCCTCGCCGAGCGGGTGCTCGTGCGCTTCCGCGCGCCGGCCGCGGCGAGCCGAGGCCGCGGCTACATCCTCGACGGCGAGCTCTTCGACGCCGAGCGGGTCGAGGTGTCCATGGGCCCAGAGATCACCCTCCGCGGCGTCTGAGCGGCAGCGGCGGGGCGAAATCGGCCGCGCGCCTCGCTTTCTCCGAGCGCACGCCGGGCCTGTGGATACCCTCTTGGGGATGGGCCTGTTCGACGATCTCAAGAAGCGCATCTCCGACAAGGTCGCGGAGCGCGCCGCCGAGATCGCCGCCGAGCGCAGCAAGGCCGCGGCGGAGGCCTTCGCCAAGCAGAGCCTCGCCTCCGCCAAGGGCCTCGGGCGGAAGCTCGAGGAGGGCCTGTTCGGCCCACGCGACGCGGAGGACGAGGAGGAGGCCGACGAGGCGACGTCCCCCTCCGCGCCGTCGTCGAAGGCGAAGGCCGCGAAGGCCGCGCGCGAGCGCGAGACCGGCGCGCAGCTCCGGGCGGCCGCGAAGAGCAACGCCGACCGCGACGAGGCCGCGCGGCGCGAGCGCGCCGACCGCGAGGCGCGCGCGAAGAAGGTCGAGCAAGAGGTCGACTCCGAGCTGGCGGCGCTGAAGGCGCGGCTCAAGAAGTGAGCGTCGGCGCCGCCGTCAGCCGAGCTCGATGACCTCGTCGCACACCGTGAGCGCCTCGCGGCGGTGGGTGACGAGCACGACGGTCCGGCGCCCGCGGAGCGCCGCGATGGCCTCCAGGACACGCGCCTGGCTCGCGGCGTCGAGCCCGCTCGTGGGCTCGTCGAGCAGGAGCACGGGGCGCCCCGCCTCGAGCGCCCTGGCGAGCGCCACCCACTGGCGCTCCCCGCCCGAGAGCGAGCGCCCTCCGGCGCCGATCGCCTCGTCGCCGAGCGCGTCGGCGAGGTCCTCCGCGCCGAGCTCTCGCAGGGCGCGGCGCGCGTCGACCCTCGCCGCCCCGAGCGCCACGTTCTCCTGCAGCGTGCCCGCGATCAGCGGCGCGTCCTGGGGCACCCACGCGAACGGCCGACGCCCGGGCTCGGTGCGCGGACCGAGCTCGAGGCCCCCGTAGCGCACCGCGCCGGCCAAGGGCGCCTCGAGGCCGAGCAGCACGCGCAGCAGCGTGGTCTTCCCCTTGCCCGTCGGCGCCACGAGTCCCAGGCAGCGCCCGGGCGCCACGGAGAACCGCAGCGGCTCCGCGAGCCCGCCGCGCGGCAGGCGCAGCCCGTCGACCTCGAGCACGCCGAGCGTCGCGATGACCGCGTCGTCGGCGGTCGGGGCGCGGGGGCCCGCCACCTCATCGTCGGGGGCGTCAGCCTCCAGCGGCAGGGCGAGCCGCTCGAGCGCCGCCTCCCCCTTCGCCCACGCGAGGCGCGCGTCGCCGAGGTCGCGCAGCGGCTTGTACGCGAGGAAGAACGCGACGGCGAAGGGCACGACGGTCGCGCGCTCCGCGAGGGCCCAGCGCGACGCTCCGGCGACGACCAGCACGAGCGCGAGCGCCGCGAGGATCTCGTTGGCGCTGGAGAGCGCCTGCGCGCGCGCGGCCAGCGAGACCGACAGCGCGGTGAGCCTGGCCCCGAGCGCCCCCACCCGCGCGCGCGCGAGCCGCTCGGCGCGGTAGACCCGGAAGAGGTCGGCGTGCCGGAGCGCGTCGTCCGCGGCGGAGAAGAGCGCCTCCGCCTCGCGCATGGCGCCCAGCTGCCGCTGCTTCCACGCGCGGCGGAGGCGGCCAAGCGCCCACCCGAACGGCGCGAGGACGAGCGCGGCCCCGACGGCGAGGCGCGCGTCCACGAGGAAGAGCACCACGACGATCGGCGCGAGCTCGGCGAGCGCGCGCACCGACTGGAGCAGGCCGGCCGCGAGCGCGTGCTCGACGTCGCGAATGGACGTGGTGAGAGATGCGACGCCGCGCCCCACGTCGGGGTCGCTCGCACCTCCGCCGACGACGGGGCCGCGCCGCGCGGTTGCCAACTTCGGTGCGGGGGCATGATCGCCGTGCCCCGGCTGGCACTGCGCGCCCACGGGACCGCGGAGCCGCGCGGCGAGCGCGCGCCGTCGGAGGCGCTCGCCGGCCTCCCCCACGAGCCTCGCCTGAGCTCCCGCGGCGACGACGGCAGTGGCGCCCTTCACGCTGGCCGCGAGCGCCCCGGCGAAGGCCAGGGCGAGCGCCGAGCTCGCGCCCACGAGGCGGGTGGATCTTTCGTCCATCGGCGCGAGCCCGCTCGCGAGGCCGCGCACGAGGGCGCCCGCAAAGAGCGCGAGCGCCCCATGCGCTACTCCGTGCGCACCGGTGCAAAAAAGGAACAGCGCCGCGCTGCGAGCGTCGCGGCGGGCTGACTCGCGCAGCGGAGCGAAGAGCGAAGGGGAGGGTGGCACGGCGTGAGGGAGCCACCCCGCGGGAGGCGCGGGGCGCGCGAAGCGCCGCTTGGCGCGAGTGAAGTCTCTCAGCATGGGCGCGGCGCGAGCGCGAGCCCTTTCCGTCTCGAGCGGAACAAGGCAACGGGAACGCACTTTGCAAGAGAAAAAATTGCAGCCCACCGGCGCACCGGGCCCTGCGGACCGCCGCGCCGATGGAACGCTTTTTGACGCGACGATCGGCCGCTGAGTCGAGCGCCTGGGCTCGCCCCGTTTCGCCCCACCACCCGTTCCCGTCGCCCCGTTTCGCCCCGTCCCTCGCTCTTACTTCTCTGACCTCCGACTCGAACCTTGTCAAAGCGAACTTTCGCGTCTCCAGGCGCATCCAACCTGGTTGGGCCCGCCCGACCTCGTCGATCGCGCCTCGCTCTGACGCCCGCCCGCTCGCTACCCAAAGAAGGATCCCCATGAGCAAGCGCAAGAGCACCGCCGCCGCACACGCCCCCGCCAAGGCGCCCGCGCCTCTCGCGGCCCTGGTCGACGACGAGCGCGACGAGCGCGAGGAGCTCGAGGAGGAGGAGATCGCCTCGCCCGAGGGCGCGGTCGCCGAGGACGAGTACGAGGTCGAGACCGAGGCCGAGCCCGCGGGGATCGAGCTCGACGCCGACGTCGACACGAACCGCGCCCCGCCGCCGAAGGAGAAGGCCGAGGAGGGCAGCGGCGACTCGATGCTCGCGCGCTACTTCCGGGAGATGGCGACGCACAACGTCATGGGTCCCGACGACGAGCTCCAGACCGCCATCGAGGTCGAGCAGTCCGAGGTCGACCACTGGGTGGCGATCTTCGCGCACCTCCCGTCGGCGGCGCTCGCCCTCGACTCGCTCGAGGCCGACCTGCCCACGGGCGACGAGGCGCTCGAGCTCCCGCAGCTCGCCGAGCTCCGCAAGCTGCTGAAGTCATTCCAGAAGTCGGGGAAGCTCTCGAAGGACGGCGAGAAGAAGTGGGCCACCAAGACCGCCTCCTTGGCGCGGGCCATCCGCCTCGCGGACAGCGATCGCCTGTGGATCCTGAACGCCGAGACGGTCGTGCGTCGCGCGGGGGAGGCCCCCGCCGACCGCGAGGAGGACCGCGAGGAGGAGGGGGTGGCCGTCGTGCCCGACTCCCAGGTCTCGCTCGCCGCGAAGGTGCCCGCCTCGCCGCAGTACAAGAAGGCGCTCGCGCACATCGGGGCCGCCGCTGCGCACTCGAAGACGGTGAAGAACAAGTTCGTGAAGGCGAACCTGCGCCTCGTCGTGTCGATCGCCCGGCGCTACAACCGCGGGCGCCTGCCGCTCATCGACCTCATCCAGGAGGGCAACATCGGCCTCATGAAGGCCGTCGAGCGCTTCGATCACACGCGCGGCTACCGGTTCTCCACCTACGCCTCGTGGTGGATTCGGCACGCCATCAGCCGCGCGCTCGCCGACAAGGGCCGCGCGGTGCGTATCCCCGTCCACATGCTCGACACCCACAACCGGGTGGCGCGGGCCACGCAGGCCATCATCGCGCGCGTGGGCCGCGAGCCCACGCTCGCGGAGCTCGAGCGCGAGACGGGCATCCCGCAGGAGAAGCTCGACAAGGTGAAGGGCTCGTGGGCCGAGACCCCGTTCTCGCTCGACCGGCCCGTCGGCGACGAGGACGGCCGCAAGTTCATCGACTTCTTGCAGGACGAGAACATGGTCTCGCCCTACGAGAACCTCGTGTCGCAGAAGTGGAGCGAGGAGGTGCGGCGCCTGCTCTCCACGCTCACGCCCATCGAGTCGCGCATCATCCGCTGGCGCTTCGGCCTCGACGACGAGGACGAGCTCACGCTCAAGGAGATCGGCGACAAGTACAACCTCTCCCGTGAGCGCATCCGGCAGCTCCAGGAGCAGGCGCTCGGGAAGATCCGCAAGCACATGCGCGACTGAGCGCGGCGCGAAGTCGGAGTCTCAGCGCGAGCCCCAGAGGCGGTCGTGGAGCTGCTCGACCAGCTCGTCGGCCGCCGATCGGGCCGCGCCGCCGCGCCCCGAGACCTTGTTGAACAGGATCGAGAACGCCAGCGGGTTCTTGCCGGGCGGCGCGAGCACGTAGCCGGAGAGCGCGATGACGTCGTCGAGCGTGCCGGTCTTCGCGCGGATCGCGTGGTGCTTCTTGCGCGTGCGGAAGCGCTTGTGGAGCCTGCCGTCGACCCCGCCGATCGAGAGCTGCGCCACGAACTCGGCGCGCCGCGCGGGGTCTTGCCAGGCGTCGCGGAGCACGAGCGTCACGCCGTGGGCGGTCACGCGGTTCGCGTCGAAGAGCCCCGAGCCGTTCTTGATGACCGTGCCGGGCTCGAGCATCTGCCCTTGCTCGAGCCACTTCGTGACGACCGCGGCCGCGTCGGCGCTCTTCGCGGGGCGCGCCTTGCGCTCGCCGCCGAGGGTCTTGAAGACCATCTCGGCGTAGAAATTGTCGCTCTGCTTGCCTAGCGCGTAGAGCAGGGTCGAGAGCGGCGCCGACTCGTGCCGCGCGAGCACCGGGGTCTTCGAGGTGCCGCTCCCGAGCTTCACCTCGCCCGTGACCTTGACGCCGCGCTCCTCGAGGAGCGCCTTCAGCGCGTACCCGGCGAGCAGCGTGGGGTCCTCGACGCGGCGCACGTAGCGCACGAGGCGCGCGTCCTCGGCGACCGCGCCCGAGAGCTTGGCGGAGAGGCGCTTGCCGCTGCCGGCGAGGGCGAGCCCGACGGTGTCGGCGCCCGATCCGCGGGTCTTGATGGAGCCCTCGGCGTCGACGAACCCCGGCGGGTCGAAGGTGGCGACGGCGTTCTGGCCGTCCGAGGTGGGGCGCACGGAGAGCGTGACGGTGTTCTCATTGACCGCGACGGCGCTCACGGGCGCGCGGAAATAGGCCCACTCGTTCGGCTGCTGCTCGAAGGCGGGCGGCGTGGTCTCGGCGTCGAAGAAGCGCTGGTCGACGAGGATGTCGCCGTCGACGCGGCGCGCGCCGTGCGCCACGAGGTCGCGCACGAGGCCGTAGAGATCTTCGGTGGTGAGCGACGGATCGCCGTCGCCGCGGAGCACGAGCGGGCCGTCCACGGCGGCGCCTTTCAGCGCCCCGCTGAGCGTGGTGTGGTACCGAAAGGACCCGTGCAGGAGAGAGAGCGACGCGGCCGCGGTGAAGACCTTCGCGTTCGACGCGGGGTTCAGCGCGACGTGCTCCCCGTAGGCGGCGAGCACGGCCCCGGTGCCGACGTCCATGACCTCGACGCCGATGCGCGCGTCGCGGAGGGTGCGGTCCTTCACGAGCGCGTGGACCGCGGCGACCAGCTCGGGCGCGCCGCCCTTCACGGCGAGCGCCGCGGCGGGCTCCGCCGGGGCGGGCGCGGGGGCCTCCGACGAGGCGTCCCTCGCGACGAGGGCCACGATGGCCAAGACTCCAAAGGCGGCGCGGCGCATGACGGGTCGTTTACGCCGCCTCGCGCCGCTTGGAAAGGCGCAAGGCGCGCGCTGGGCCTGGCGGGGCTGCTCGGAGTGCTTGCAGGATGCACGCGATCGGCCGACGAGCCGAGCAGGCCGCTCGAGATCTTGACGACCTCCGCCGCCGAGACGCTCGACCCGCGCTACTCGACCGACGCGGTCGGCCTGCGGGCCACGCGCCTCGTGCACGCGGGCCTCTTCGGCATCGACCGCGCGACGCTCGCCCCCTACCCGCTCGTCGCCAAGACCTACCGCTTCGAGGGGCCGCAGGAGCTGCACGTCACCCTGCGCGCGGGCGTGCGCTTCCACGGCGGCAAGGAGCTCGACTCGGGCGACGTGGTCGCCACCCTCGCCGCGTTCGCGGATCCCAAGGTGGCCTCGCGCCACGCGCGCGTCGTCAGCGCCATCGCGCGCGCGGAGGCCGAGGGCCCGCTCGGCGTGAAGATCGTGCTCGCGCGCCCGCACGCCACGCTGCTCACCGACCTCGAGCTGCCGGTGCTGCGCGCCGACCAGGCCGCCTCGCCGCCAGCGCCCGGCGGGACGCTCGACGGCCTCGGGCCCTTCGAGATCACGAGGTCCGAGGCCGGCGTGATCGAGCTTCAGCCCCGCGCGACCGGCGTGTTCCCCGCGCCCAAACACGCCATCACGCTGCGCGCCGTGCGCGACGAGAACGCGCGCGCGCTGCGGCTCCACGCGGGGCGCGCGGACCTCGTGCAGAACGGGTTCTCCCCGACGCTCCTCCCGAGCTTCGATCGCGCCGGGCTCCAGGTGGTCGCCCGCTCGAGCGCGAGCCTCACGTACCTCGTGCCGCGCTGCGATCGCGGACCCATGCAAGATACACGCGTGCGGCGCGCGGTCTCGCTCGCGGTGGACCGCGCGATGCTGGCGCGCGCGCTGTTCGCGGGGCACGCCACGCCCGCCTCCACGCTGCTGCCGCCGGGGCACTGGGCGAGGCCGCACGTGCCCGAGGCGGGGCCGCGGGACGTGGAGGGGGCGCGGCGGCTCCTGCGCGAGGCCGGCGCGGAGGGGGCGCGCGCGTCGCTGCTCGTGTCGACCGACCGCGCCCGAAAGCTCATGGCGCGCGTGCTCGCGGCGGAGCTCGAGGAGGTGGGCCTCTCGGTGGAGATCACCTCGCTCGAGCTCGGCACGATGCTCGGGCGGCTGGGCAGCGGCGACTTCGAGCTCGCCATGCTCCAGCTCCCCGAGGTGATCGAGCCGAACGTGCTCCGCGTGTTCTTGCACGGCGACTTCGTGCCGCCCGCGGGCTCGAACCGCGGCCGCGTGCGCAGCGCGCGGCTCGACGCCCTCCTCGACCAGGGCGACGCGCGGCACGACGAGGACGCGCGCAAGGAGATCTACGCCGAGGTCGAGGCGCTCGTGCGGCAAGAGGCGCTGTGGATACCGCTGGTGCACGAGGATCACGTCGCGGTGGTCTCGCCGCGCGCGAGCGCCTACGCGCCCGACCGGGACGGCCGCTGGGGCGGGCTGTTCGACCTGCCGTGACGGTGGCCCGAGCTCAAGGAATCCAAATTCCAGGAGGATCGGGGTCCCAGAGCGTGGCTCCTGGGCCTGCGTACACGACCAGGTCGAAGCCGGCGCGCCGGGCGTCCTCGCGGGCGGCGAGGGCTTCGGCCCGGCCGGGCAAGACGAGGCCGATCCGCGTCAGGGTGAGCGCGCCTGGCAGACGACGTGAGGCGGCCACCTCGCGCAGTCGCTCCCACGCGGCCGCGCCGGGCGGCTCCTCGACCTCGATGAAGCCGACGTAGCGATCGCCGTCTTCGCGTGGATGGCGGAGCACGACGTGGAAGGGAGCAGGCGCGGGGTGGTGGCTGGCGTGCACCCGCTCGTCGCCGGCTTCGTTCCAGCTCGGCGACGGCGTAGAGGGGAGCCGGGCCAAGAGCCCTGCTTCGTGCGCCGCCGCGCCTTCGGCGACCGCGGGCTCGTCGCGTGGGTCGTCCACCCACGTGATCGTCACCATCCCATCCTGCTCCGCGCGACGCGCCGGAGGTTTCACCTCGGCGACGGCGAGTTCGCGCGCGGCGACGGCGTCGGGCGTCGCGTGGTCGGCGGACTTCGCGTCGAAGACGTCGACGATCGCCGCGAGCGATCGATGCGGGTGCGTCACCCGCGGCGGGCGCGCTCGGCGGTAGCGGAAGGCCTCGCGCGCCGTCGGGGTTGCCCACGCCGAGAGCAAGTGAGCGTGTCCGCGCCACCGCGTGCTCAGCGCCGCGATCGCCGCGGCGAACCCGCCGGTCGCCTCGTCCCCGAGGCGCTGCAGCGACTCGCCTTGGATCGTGGCCGTGATCGCGAAGCCGCCGCCCTGCGGTTCGAGCGTCAGGCGGGCTGACGCCAGCGTGTACGACGCCGTCGCGTCGGGGCCGCCGCGCGCGAGGACGGTCGTCCGGCCGACCTTCAGGTGCTTCTTCACCGCCGCCGCCGATGGGAACGGCTTGCCCGCCGCGCGCGGAACGCCAAGGATCTCGAGCTCGTCCCACACCGCGGTCTTCGCCAAGGCGTCCACTGCGTCGCCCATGTGCTTGGCGAGCCAGCGCGGCGAGTCGCACAGCTAGGTCACGCGCCAATGGAGGCCGAGGCCCGCGTCCGTCATCCTTGGGAGCCTATCGCGCCCTCGCGCCAACTGCGTAGGACCCAGCGCGCGCGGCACCGCGCTCCCACACCAAGCGGTGGCGGGGGCCGCGCGAGGTCGCGGCGCGAGGCCCCGACGCGCGAAGGGAGCCTTGACATGACTGCCCGCGGAGCCAAACATCTGACCTATGGACATTCCCCACGGCGTCGCCCACCTCCTCGTGCAAACCGCGCGCTTCGCCAAGCATCTGGCCTCGGTCGTCCGGTTCATCCGGAGCCAGAGGCCCCACCCTGACGTGCTTCCGCGGAAGCCTTTTTGAGCACCGCCTGCGTCCAGCCCTCGGTCACCTAGTCCCCTGGAAGCGTGGTTCCTTTCAAAGCTCGGGTCACGTGTGCACG
>DAORJJ010000197.1:0-10933 GCA_035439005.1 Polyangiaceae bacterium
CGCCCCGGCGTGCGGCCCGCGGGTCGATCCGGCCGACGTCGCGTGCGCCGCGGTGCGCTGCCCTCGCGGCGAGGCCCTCGATCCCGCGCGCGGCGCTTGCGTGACGCCGAGCGAGCTCGCGAGCCTGCCGGACGTGACCTGGCTCGGCCTCCACGAGGGCGAGCGGCTCGAGTGCCCGGACGGCGGGACGCTCGAGCTCGCGCAAGGCCACGTCGCGTGCCGCGTGCGCGGCGCGTGCAGGTTCCACACGGTCTGGAACGGGCGCGAGTGCGCGAGGCCCACGCCCTGCCCGGCCGGCTCGTTCCGCGCGCTCGTGCCCGAAGAGCTCCCCGCGCGCGCGCCAGCAGGCGACGCGGGCGACGCAGGCGATGCGGGCGACGCGGGCGACGCGGGCCCGCGACGCCCCCCTGCCCTCGGCGCCGCCCCGACCCGCGAGAGCGCCGCGTGCACGTCGCTGCTCGTCGGGCGCGCGGTCGACCTCGGAGCGTGGCTGCGGCACGTAGTGGAGCCCGAGCTCTGCGCGCTGCTCCCCCTCGGCCCCGCCGAGAGCTACGTCGTCGAAGCCAGCGCCGTGGGCAACGAGCTCGCGGCGCTGTCGATCGCGATCGACCCCGCGCCGGCCTCGCTCGGAGGACCCGCGCCCACGTCGGCCTCTGTCGACACGCTCCGCCGCGCCACCGAGGCCCTCGCCGAGGGCCTCCGCTCGCTCCGCCTCGAGACCACGGCGACGCGCGTGCTCCGCACGGTCACGTGCCCCGCGCGCCCCGCCCCTGCCCCGCGCATCGAGCCGAAGGACCCACCCGACGCCGCGTGGTGAGCGAGCGACCTCGCGCTCAGGTCCAGTGCCCCGCCCGCAGCGCGGCGCCGTCGATGACCTTCACCTTCGGGGCCATCGCCTCGCGGAAGTTCTCTTCGTCCTCGTCGTCCATGATCGCCTCGCCGAAGCCGCTGGCGATCTCCATGCCCGTGGCGAGGATGCGGAGAAACTGGGCGAAGCTCGACGCGGCCAGCGTGGGCACCCACTTCTCCTGGCCGCTCATCGCCGTGTACACGGGGCAGTCGCCCTCGGGGTCGGGCTTCGACACATCAAGAAAATACGGATCGCCGAGCAGGGCGCTCTCGCCCACGACCACCCACGAGCCGCGCCAGTCGGTCGCGGCCCCGCCCTCGCCGGCCTTCGCGGACGCCTGCGCCTGGGCGAGCTCTTCCGCGGGGATCAGCCGGACCTTCTCGACCGGGGTCGCGGTCTCCACGCGGACGGGGTTGGCCTCGAGCAAAAAGTGACGGTAACGGGGCGGAATCCTGAAGGTTTTCTTGAGCTCGTCGACCAGCGGGGCCGCAGCCTTGCCCAAGGTGTAGTCGAGCTTGCGGCGCTTGAAGCTGTCCTTCAGGGCGTCCACGGCTTCTGCAAGATCACTGTCCACGCCGGCCTCGTTATTCGCTCGTTTTCCGCTTGCTTTCGAGCCGTCGAAGGTAGCACCGATTTCAACGCCGACGCGCCGATTTCGGGCCGAGCGCGACCGCTAGCCGACGACCTGGCCGTTCTCCCAGCGGTAGAAGCCCTCACCGCTCTTCTTGCCGAGCTTGCCCGCGCGGACCATCTGCCGGAGCAGCGGCGGCGGGCGAAACTGGTCGCCGATCTCGCGGTGGAGGTGCTCGAGGATCGCGAGGCGCACGTCGAGCCCCACGAGGTCGGTGAGCTTGAGCGGGCCCATGGGGTGGCGGTAGCCGAGCTCCATGCCGCGGTCGATGTCGGCGGCGCTCGCGACCCCCTGCTCCACCATGCGCATCGCCTCGACGCCGAGGATGACGCCGAGGCGGCTCGTCGCGAACCCCGGGACGTCGTTCACGACGATGGGGGTCTTGCCGAGGGACCTGGCGAGGTCGACCGCGCGCTCCACGGTCTCCGGGGTGGTCTTGAGGCCGCGGACGACCTCGACGAGCTCCATGACCGGCACGGGGTTGAAGAAGTGCAGGCCGACCGTACGCTCGGGCACGCCAAGGCGACCGCCGAGCTCGGTGATCGAGAGCGACGAGGTGTTGGTCGCCACCAGCGCGTTCGGGTCGAGGACCGGGAGCACGGCGCCGAGAAGCTCGGCCTTCGCCGCCATGTTCTCGACGATCGCCTCGATGACCACGTCGGCGCCGTCGCACGCCGTGGCCGCGTTTGGCGCGAGCGACAGGTTCGACATCGTGGCGTGGCGGGCGTCGCTCGTGAGCTTGCCCTTCTGCACGAGCTTCTCGAGCTGCGCGGCGATGTCCGCCAGCGCGGCGCGCGCGCGGGCCTCGTCGACGTCGGTGAGGCGCGTCGGGTTGCCCTTCGCGGCCGACACCTGCGCGATGCCCCGGCCCATCGTCCCTGCCCCCAGCACGGCCACCGTCTTCATCGTCATCGTCGCTCCTCCGGCGCCGGGCGCGACGGCGCGCGGCTCACCCGTCGTAGACGAGGCCGCGGCTCCCGTCGATCGTGATCCACCGCAGGCGCTCGAGGGGCTCGCCGTCGGCGACGTTCACGCGCTGCGAGGTGTAGCTGACCCCGAGGGTGCTGCACCCCGCGATGCAGGGCTTGCCGAGGCTGCGCGCGATGATGGCCGCGTCGGAGGTGAGGCCGCCGCGCGTGGTGACGATGCCGGCGGCGGCGCGTATTCCAGGCACGTCCTCCGCGCTGGTCTCGATGCGAACCAGGATGACCGAGGCGCCCTCCGCGGCGAGGCGCACGGCGTCCGCCGCGTCGAAGACGATCTGGCCGCGGGCGATGCCCGGGCTCGCCCCTTGCCCGCGGGCCAGCACGGGCTTGCCTTCCGTCTCACTCATGACCGAATAAGACCGCAAAACCGGGCGGCGGGGAAGGAGCGACGCTCGCCGCAGGTCGGAGCCCGCGCGCTACGCCTCGGCGCGGACCTTGCCGTCGCTGTCGGCCTCGGCCTCGTCCGACTCGTCGGACTCGTCGCCCTCGTCGTCGTCGGGCGCCTCGGCGGGCTCGGGGTCGGCCGCGGGCTTGCCGCCGCGGAGGGCCGCGAGATCGGCGCCGCACGGGCACTTCGTGGGCACTTTGTCCTTGTGGTAGACGCGCTCGCAGGCGCCGCAGACGCGGGCGTCGGGCTCGTAGGCGATGAGCTTCTTGCTCGCGGCGCAGCGCCGGCCGACGACCTGGAGCCCCTCGAGGAGGAGCGTCGTGCCGGCGTGCTCGGACGGCTCGGGGAGCCGGTCGATGATCGCGTCCTTGACGTCGATTTTCTTGGGGATTCGGGCGAGCGCCTCGCGCACGATCCACGCCGCCGCCTGGGGCTGGCTGCGGGCCGACACGCGGAAGACGAAGTCGACGTCTTGCTCGTCTTTGCCGGAGAGCACGAGCGACTCGGTGCCGGACTCGAACGTGATGGCCTTCATCTTCCACCACGGGATGCGGCGCGGCTCGCCCTTCTCGTAGGCGACGCCAGGATCGCCGACGCGGATGGCCGCGTCGCTCGAGGTTCCGAACCAGATGGCGCCGGCCAGCAGCACCGCGCCGCCCGCGAGCACGAACAGGGGAATGTTGTATTGAGTGCCCGCGCCCTCCGCCGGCACGAAGTGCCCGTAGAGGTGCCCCCAGACGCCCGCGCCCACGCCGGCCGAGCCGATGGCGCCGGGGACGCGCACGAGCCACGGGTTCGACGAGCTCTGCGGCAGAAACCGCCGCTCGAGCCGCTGGCGCTTGTTGCTCTTCTTCGTGGATTTCTTCGACATGTTCGCTCGCTCGTGGGCGCTGATGGCGGACGCTACTTCGCGAGGAGGGCGAGCGCCTCGCGCAGGAGGGCGGGGAGCTCGGCTTCGTCGACCCGTGAGCCCAGCGCCGCCACCGCGCGCTCGGCCTCGCCCGCCTTGTAGCCCATTTTCGTGAGGGCGCCGAACAGGAGGTCGCCCTTCGCCGCCGGCCCTCCGCCGGTCGGCGAGGCGGGCTCACGCGCGCGCGCCAGCACGCCCGGGCCGAGCGGCCCCTCGGGGAGCTTGTCTTTGAGCTCGAGGAGCAGGCGCTCGGCGGTCTTCTTGCCCACACCGGGGATCGACGTGAGCGTGGTGAGCTCCTTGCGCGCGATGGCCCGCGCGAGCTCGGGCGCCGGCAGCGCGCTCAAGATCGACACGGCCGTGCGCGGCCCCACGCTCGCGACCCCGATGAGCACGCGGAACGCGGCGCGGTCGGCCTCGGTGGCGAACCCGAAGAGCTGCAACACGTCTTCCCGCACGTGGGTGTGCACGAGGAGCGTGCCGCGGCCCTCCGCGTCGAGCCGGACGCGCCCGCGCGTGCCGAGCGGCGCGGTGACCTCGTAGCCGACGCCGCCCACGTCGACGAGCAGCGAGCCGTCGAGCTCTTCGACGAGGAGGCCGGTGAGCCGGGCGATCATCGCCGGGTCACTTGGGGCGCGAGCACCACGGCGACGACGGGCAGCACGGCGACCACCTCAGCGCTTCGCGCCCTGAGCGATCCAGCGGCGCACGACGTTGCGCTTGTCCTCGGCCAGCGGCTGCGGCGCGCCCGCGGTGTTGTTCGGCATGGCCGAGCCGCAGCCCTGGGAGCCGCAGTCGAGCGAGCAGATGTCCCCGTCCATCTTGAGCATCAAGAAGCTCGCCTTCGGATCGCCCGCGACCACCAGGGTCTGCTTCGCGTACTTCTTCGACTTCTGCCCCACGAGGCCCTTGTAGACCTCGTCCGGGTTGCCCTTCCCGAGGAAGAGCGTGTTGTTCCCGCCGACGGTCGCGCCGTGGCAGTTGTTGTCCGAGCAGGACGCCTCGTAGATGGGCACGACGTCTTTGGTGAAGTCGACCGCGGGCGTCGTGAGGTCGAGGCCGGCGGTGACCGACGCCGGCTTGCACGCGGCGGCTTCGGGGTCGCTGGAGCAGCCACCCACGACGGCGACGGCGATCGCGACCGCGACCGCGACGGAAGAAAACGACAAGGCGAGGGAGCGGAGGTCGCGCATGGTCGCGAAACCGTACCACAAACCTCGCCTTGTCTTCACGCTCCCCGCGCGACCCAAGGTCGGGCGCGCGGGGACGTCGCCTCGCGGTCAGCGCGCGCGGCGGCGACGGACCCGGCCGACCACGAGGCCGAGGGCGCCGAGCCCGGCGAGCAGCGCGCCGCCCGAGGTGGCGTTGCCGCTCACGGAGGACGTGGAGCAGTTGCTGCGGAGCGACCCGTCGGACGCGCTGTTCGTGTTCGCCGCCGCCTCGCTGCGCGGCGCCTGCCCGACCACGTCGCACCCGTCGTAGACCGGGCAGAGCGGCTCGTTCAGCTCCCGGGTGACCTGGCGGGTGGTGCCGAGCAGGCCCTGGTCGGGCGAGGCGGCGAGGACGAGGTCCTCGGTCAGCGCCGCGTGCGCGAGGTCGGAGCGCATGCGGGTCGTGCGGATCTGGTCGCCGGAGACGACGCGCCCGAGGAGCACGCCGAGGTCCTCGTCCCGAACCTCCGCCGCGGTCTTGCCCGGCTTGCCGTCGGCCGGGGGGATCGCGGCGTAGTCGGCGTCCGCGTTTCGCTGCGGGAAGCCGGGGCCCATGAAGCCGCCCGGGGTGGGCACGATGCCGCTGCGGATGGCGCTGTCGAGCTGCTGCGTGCTCACGCCGATGCTGGCCTCGAGCTCCCAGCCGCGGCCGTTCGTGGCGGCGGCCTTGGCGGCGCGGATCTCCTTGAAGTTGCTCGAGTTCTTCGTCCAGTCCCACGCGAGGTCTTCGGCCTTCACCGTGAACATGGGGAAGTTCGTCGCCTCGTAGCGGCCCTGGCCGAGGACCCACAGCGAGATGCCGACGACGGCGCCGGTGCCGGCCGCGACCATGCGGAGCGGCAGCGTCACCGTGGAGCCCGGCGTGGTGACGCGCACCGGCCGCATCGACTGCACCGTGGCGCCGGGCTTGAGCTTCATCGCCAGGAAGTTGAAGTGCTCGGTCACGTAGGCGGCGACGACCGGCTTCACGTCCGCGGGGATCGAGAACCCGTTCGTGGCGAGCCACTCGTTGAGGGCCTGCGGGTTCGTGGCCTGGAGCTGCACGGTCTCGTACGGGCCGATGACCTCTTGTTTGGTCACCGTGACGCCGCCGGACGGCGCGGCGCTCGCGTCGGCGAACCCGCCCGCCTGGGGCGCGTTGTCCGAGGAGCGGTTGCAGGTGGGAGGGGGCGGGCAGTTGAGCGGCGGCGCGACGACGCCCACCTGGGTCATTCCGTCGAGCACCGAGAACACGAGGTCGGCCGACAGCCCCACCTGCGCCTCGCCCGCGATGGGGAGCACCCACGCGAACGACTCGGGCGAGCCCTGGTAGCGGATCTGGTCGTAGAGAGTGGACTGCCCCTGCGCCACCGAGAGGATCATCCGGTGGTCGGTGACCACGGTGTTGTTCTCTGGGGGAACGAAGCAGCCGCCGCAGGCCTCCGCCGAACGCTCGGTGAGCAGGGCGGTGCCGAGGACGAGAGAGGCGAGGAAGGCGAGGTGAAGGCGGGAGGTCATGAGGTTTCAGTTAAGCACGGGGTGTACCAACACGAAATAGGCCAAATTTTCCCGGAACCCCGAGAGAGCTCGTCCGCGACGGGCACACCGTGGCACGCTTTGTCACCGGCGCTGGCCCGCGTGTGGAGCGCGACCGAGCCTGCTAAGGTCGCGGGGTGATCGACGTCCGCGCCCCCACACTCGACGAGCTGCCCGCCGTCGCCGCGCTCGCCGCGAAGCTCGTGCGGCTCCACGAGGGCTACGATCCGCTGCGCTTCGTCCACCTCGACGACCCCGAGGCGGGCTACGCGAGGTTCCTCCCGCGGGTGCTCGGCGACCCCAAGAGCGTGCTGCGCGTGGCCCTCTCCGAGGGGCGCGTGATCGGCTACGCGTACGCCACGCTCGAGGGGCTCGACTACTTCGCCCTGCTCGGCCCGTGCGGCAAGCTCCACGATCTCTACGTCGACGACGCGGCGCGCGGGCTCGGCGCCGGCGAAGCGCTCGTGCGCGAGGTGAAGGCGGAGCTCCGCCGGCGCGGCGCCCCGCGCGTGGTGCTGCTCACCGCGTCGCAGAACGAGCGGGCCCAGCGCCTCTTCGCGCGCGCCGGCTTCCGCACCACGATGCTCGAGCTCACCGCCGAGCTCGACGACCCCGCGCCGTAGACGCGGCCCCGCCAGGAGCGTCACGCAGGGATGAGTGACTTTTGAGTGGCCGACCGCGAGCGGCATGCTAATCCCGTGGCTCGTGGCGCGCCCCCTCCCTCGCTCTCCCCTCACCCGCGAACTCGTCGCGCTCGCGCCGCTCGCCGCGTCGCTGCTCTTCGCGCTGCCCGCGCGCGCCGACGAGGCGCCCGCGAAGGCGCCCCCCGCGACCGCGTCTCCCGCGGCGGAGGGCCCCACGGTGCGCGAGGCGCCCCCGGTCGCCGCGCCGCCCACGAAAGACACGGCGGCGCCGCCCGCGCCGCTCGCGGCCGGCCACGGCAAGACCTCGTACGGCGCCCCCGCGAGCGTCGACCCGGCGTCGACCCACGAGGGCCATTTCGAGTTCGGCTCCTACGGGCGCGTGTGGGCGGCGAGCGATCTGCGCGGGCGCATGGGCCGCGGGTCGAACGTGGTCGCGTTCGGTCCGCGCATCGTGGACGAGGGCAGCTACGCCGAGCTCGAGCTCCGGCGCGAGGACAAGTGGAGCGACAAGGTCCACGGCCGCGTGGTCTCCACGCTCGCGCTGTTCCCGCCGTTCTTTCACTTCTCGGGCAACCCCGCGAACGCGATCGGCGTGCGCAACCTCTACGCGCAGGGCACGTACGACAAGGTCACGATGTGGGCCGGCTCGCGCATGTACCGCGGCGACGACATCTACCTGCTCAACTGGTGGCCGCTCGACAACCAGAACACCGTGGGCGGCGGCGCCTTTGGCTCGTTCGACTCGAAGATGGGCACCACCTTCCTCGCGGCGCACCTCGGCCAGCAGCGGCTGGACAACCCCTACCAGGCGCAGCAGATCCCGGTCGTCGCGCCGTACGGCTTCGGCACTGTGAACATCACGCGGCTCGACCGCCCGCGCACCGTGGCCACGCTGAAGCTCACTCAGTTTCTGCGCAACGGCCCGGAGGCCCACTTCTTCGACGACGACAAAGCCGGCTTCAAGGTCTCGTTCTACGGCGAGGGACACCAGCTCTCGTCGGGCGTGCTGCAAGACCCGCTCACCAAGAAGGACCGCGACCTCCCCTCGGACGGCGGGTTCCTCGTGGGCAGTCAGCTCACGTACTACACGGGCCACCACGACACGCACGCGCACCTCTTCCTGCGGCACGCGCGCGGCATCGCGGCGTACGACCCGCTCGAGGCCCCCACCACCTTCGCGCTCGACCGCAGCACGCAGGGCGCGAGCGACACCCGCATCGCCTTCTCCGGCAACGTGGAGAGCGGCGCGTTCGCCGTCGCCTGGGGCGCCTACGTGCGCTTCTTCCGCGACGCCTCGACCGAGCCGACCACCACGCAGAAGTACGACGAGGGCGCCGTGGTGGCGCGGCCCTCGGTGTTCCTCGGTGAGCACTTCGGCGTGTCGGTCGAGGGCAGCTACCAGCAGCGGCGACTCCAAATCGTGAGCCCGGGGGAGGACGCGCCCCTCACGGCCAGCGTCGCCCGCTTCGGCGTGATGCCCTATTTCTCGCCGTCGGGGCGGGGCACGTTCAAGCGCCCGCAGATTCGTCTGCTCTATTCCGTCACGGCGCGCGACGCGGGCGCCCGCGCCCTCTACGCCACCGAAGACGTGGTCGGCCAGCGCAGCACGGACCACTTCCTCGGCCTCGGCGCCGAGTGGTGGTTCAACTCGAGCTCGTATCCATGAGCGCCCTCGCCCCGCGACTCCACGACTCCGCACGACCTCACGCACCGCCCCCGGGACCGAGATGAAGAAAGCCACATCGCTGCTCGCCCTCGCCGTCGTCGCCTGCGCGTTCACGAACCAGGCCGCGTGCGTCGCCATCCCCGAGGAGGGCAAGCCGCCCGTCTTGGGCACGCGCGTCCAGGACTGGCGCGACGAGGTCATCTACCAGGTGCTCGTCGACCGCTTCGCCGACGGCAGCGTGAACAACAACTTCCAAGTTCGCCCCGGCGCGCTCGCCCGCTACCAGGGCGGCGACTGGCAAGGAATGATCGAGCACCTCGACTACATCGAGAAGCTCGGGGTCACCACGCTCTGGATCTCGCCGGTCGTGAAGAACGTCGAGACCGACGCCGACGTGGACGGCTACCACGGGTATTGGGCGCAGGACCTCACGCAGACGAACCCGCACTTCGGCGACATCGCCGACCTGCGCGCGCTCGTGGCCGAGGCCCACAAGCGCAAGCTCAAGGTGGTGCTCGACATCGTCACGAACCACATGGGGCAGGCGTTCTATTACGACATGAACCTGAACGGGAACCCCGACATCTACATCGGCGGCACCGGCAGCACCTCGCCCGTCACGCGCATCTCCGAGTTCGACCCCGACTGGGACCCGCGCGGCGTGCAGGCCTTCACGTCGCTGGGGAACGCAGGGCGCGCGCCCATCATCTTCATCGAAGACCCGAAGATCAACCGCGTGCCGCCGGCGCCGGGGGTGCTCGGGCGCCTCGAGGGGTACCACGGCTTCGGGCGAATCCTGAACTACGACGACGACGCGCAGCGCCTGCTCGGCGACTTCCCCGGCGGCCTGAAGGACGTGAACACCGAGAACCCCGAGGTGCGCAAGACGATGATCGACGTCTACGCCAAGTGGGTAGAGGAGACCGACCTCGACGGCTTCCGCATCGACACGGTGAAGCACGTCGAATACGAGTTTTGGGAGACCTTCGCCCCGGAGGTGCGCAAGCGCCTCGCCGCGAAGGGCAAGCAGCGCTTTCTCATGTTCGGCGAGGCGTTCGACGGCAACGACAAGCTCCTCGGCAGCTACACGCAGCCGAAGCGCCTCGACAGCGTGTTCTACTTCTCGCAGCACTTTCAGGTGTTCCGCGACGTGTTCCAATACGCGAACAGCCCGGAGCAGAAGGGCACGAAGCAGATCGCCGACCTGTGGGGCGAGCGGAGCAAGAACTACGGCACCGAGCCGCAGGAGGGTGGAATTGGCATTCCCCCCACGAAGGCGTTGGTCAACTTTCTTGATAACCACGACGTGGCGCGTTACCTGTTCTACGCGCGCGGCGAGGAGGCCGACAAGAAGGCGTCGATGCGCAACGCGCTCACCCTGCTCATGACCGAAGACGGTATTCCCTGCCTGTATTACGGCACGGAGCAGGACTTCGCGGGCGGCAACGATCCGGCCAACCGCGAGGTGCTGTGGAACACGAACTTCGCGACCTCCGGCGACACGTTCCTCCACTTCTCGAAGCTCGCGCGGCTGCGCAAGAGCTACGCGGCGCTGCGGCGAGGCGATCTCGCGGTGGTCTACTCGACGACCCACACGGGCGACGAGGCCGACGCGGGCATCTTCGCCTTCGAGCGCACCGGCGGCGACGCGGGGAACGCCTACGCGCTCGTGGTGCTCAACACGAACGGCAAGAAGGCGAGCAGCACCGAGGACGCGGGCAAGGGCATGAAGACGACCCTCGCGCCGGGCATCGCGCTCGTCGACGTGCTCGATCCGGAGCAGCCGCGGTTCACCGTGGACGGCGACGGGGCGGTCAAGGTGAGCGTGCCCGCGCAGAAGGGCCGCGTGCTCGTGCCCGAGGGGCAAGTGGTCCGGTAGTGCGCGCGCGCCTCGGCGCCGCGCGTGCCCGGAGGCCGCGCTGATGTCCCCGCTCCGCGCGCGGCTGCACGCGGCGGCCGCGCTGCTCGCGCAGAGCCGCGAGCTGCTCGAGGCGCGCGCGGCGCGCGGGCTCGACGTGGCGCCCGCGGCGCTGGAGGTCCGCGGCTGGACCGCGTTCCTCGAGGGGCTCGACGACGCGGAGCTCGCGGCGCTGGAGATCGGCGGCAGCGCGGGGCCGTGGCCGGCGCGCACG
>DAORJJ010000198.1:0-10933 GCA_035439005.1 Polyangiaceae bacterium
GCGGCCGGGATGCGGCGGCGATGGGCCGACGGGAGTAAATCAACGGGCTGCTAGGGGCTACTGGCCGCCGTTTCGCATGTGGAGCGGCGTGGCCGCGCGCCGGATCCCCGTCGCGAAGGACGCGCCCGAGGAAGAGTCGATGGTGAACCAGTCGCGCCACCCTCCCCCCGCGTTGCTCGAGATCGTGAAGAGGTCCGCCCGCCGGTTGCCGTCGCTGTTCCCGACGAGGACGCGGTAGTTCGCGCCGGCTCCGCCGTTGCGCATGTGGCCGGGGGTCGGTGTCCCCCACATCGTCGACCGGAAGCCGGTGCCGCTGGACAGCTCGACCGCGACCCAGTCCCTCCACCCGCCGCCGCCGTTGGGGCTCACGGTCGCCAGGTCGGTGCGACCGTCGCCGTTGAAATCCGCGGCGACGACGCGGTAGTCCGAGAGCGCCCCGCCGTTGCGCATGTGTTGTGGAGTCGCCGCCGGCCACAGGCCGGTGTGGAAGCCAGCGCCGGTCGAGAGATCGACCGCGACCCAGTCCCTCCACCCGCCGCCGCCGAGCGGCGAGATCGTGGCGATGTCGCTCTTGCCATCTCCGTTGTAGTCACCGACCAAGAATCGGTATCCACCGACACCTCCGTTGCGCACGTGCTGGGGTGTGCTCGACGCCCACTCCGCGGAGACGAAGCCCGTCCCGGTCGAGAGTGCCACCGCGTACCAGTCCTTCCACCCGCCGGCGCCGCCGCCGAAGGCGGCGAAGTCGATCCGCCCGTCCCCGTTGAAGTCGCCCGGCAGGATCTCGTAGCGCCCGAACCCGCCGTTGCGAATGTGCTTGGGCAGCCGGAGCGGCCACACCTGCGACGTGAATCCCGTCCCCGTCGAGAGCTCGACGGCGGCCCAGTCGGCCCACCCCCCAGCGGCGTTGATGCCGATCGTCACGATGTCGGTCTTCTTGTCGCCGTTCACGTCGACGGCGAAGACGCGGTAGTCCGAGAGCGCCCCGCCGTTTCGCATGTGGAGCGGAGTGCTGGCCCGCCACACGCCCGACGAGAAGCCGGTGCCGGTGGACATCTCCATGGCGATCCAGTCTCTCCAGCCCCCGCCGCCCGCCTGCGAGATGGTGGCCAGGTCCGTCTTGCCGTCCCCGTTGAAGTCGCCGGCGAGCGTCTGGTAGAGGCTGTCCTTGCCGCCGTTTCGCATGTGACGCGGCGTCTGCGCGGGCCAGAGCCCCGAGCCCCCGTTCGAGAACTCGAGCGCGAGCCAGTCGCTCCAGCCGCCGTTGGCGTTCTGCGAGATCGTGGCGAGGTCCGTGCGCCCGTCGCCGTCGAAGTCGCCCGTCAGCACCTGGTAGAGCTTGGCGCGTTGCGGCGGGGCCGGCTGACGATAGCGGGGGCGACCGAAGCCCGCGATGACACCGTTGTTGTAGCGGGTCGTCCTCACCACCGCTTCGCCCGAGTTGCCCTCGATGGTGACGACCGACGTCGGCCACCCCGAGGGATCGGCGACTATGCCCACATGGTCGATCGAGTCGCCGCCGTCTTGCCAGTTGAAGTAGATGATGTCTCCCTTCTTTGGCGCACCGAACCACTCTCCTCGAGCCTGAAAAGAGGCGACCCCGTTCGGCGTATATTCGGTCCTCGGGATGGTCCCATTGGGCCCTACGCTGCCGCCCGCGTCCTCGATCATCGACATGACGAACATGCCGCACCACTCCCCGGTCGGGTAGCCCCAGCGGGTGCCCCAGGGGGTCACCTCCGAGCCGTCTTCCCGGTAGCCGATGTGGCGCGAGGCCTGCGCGATCACCTCGTCGGGAGTGGGGCCCTCGCCGTTCAGGGCCTCGCCGACCGACTCGACCTCGGGCGCCTGCGGCGCGGGCTCGCCTGGCGTGTCCTGGGTCGGCGCGCAGCCGACGGGCGCCAGGGCCATGGCGAGCAGCGTGGCGCCGAGGAGCGGAGAGGGTCTCCGCGCGATCACGTCACGAAGAAGGAAGGGCGGGCGGTTTGGCGCGTGGTGTTGTTCGGGCTGGATCATGCCTACGTGCAACTGCACGAGGCGGGCCACGCATACGCGAGGACGTCTCTGCTGGTTTTCACGTCCACGCCGCGCGGGCTTCGCGGCCTAGAGGCCGTTCGCTGAGGCCTGCGGGCCGCTCGAAGCGGGTCGGCGACGCTCGTGTCCGGCTTCAAGAGCCCCAGCCTGACGCCCAGCTGCGGCCCGTCGGCCGCGGTGGGGCGGCCTCCCGGCGTCGCCGGAGCGGTCACCTCACACGCCGAGCCGCGACGGTCGGGGTATCGGTTCGGCGGCACGCCTCGTGCGAAGGCTTCGCGACTGCGGGTGTCGTTCGAGCAGGGCGCGCGCGCCTACGATTCCGCGTCGCGGTGGGGCTGCTCCGAGAGGCGATGCGAGCCGAGCCCACCAGTTCCCTCCTCCCTCGTCGTGCCGATGACGAGAGACCTCCCCTTCTTGGCGGGTCCGCCGATCGGCGGGGTAGGCGGGCTCACGGCGCGCTGCACCCCACGAACGTCTCGGGCCATCGCGCTTTCTCGGGGGGCAGGTGTCCGAGCTCTGCGCCGCCGGTCATCTTCTTCGCGAGGCCGAGGGCGCTGGGATCGGCCGGCGAGATGACCGTGAGATCGTAGCGAAAGCCGTACGTGTTCGTCGTGGTGAGCGCGGTCGCGCTGCAGCGCGACACCGTGGGCGCCGAGTCCGCGACGAAGCACTCCGCCAGGAAGGCGCGGAACTCCTCGACGAAGGCGTGATTGGCGTCGACCGTGTGGGCGTCCACGTTCTTGTAGTAGTGGCACTCGGAGCGGTTCGCGACGTGGTTCACCTCGTGCACCAGCGTCGCCGCGAGCTCGCTCGGATCGAGGGCTTCGTCGATTGTAAAGTACACGCGGTTGCCCCACTGGTAGCCCGCGAGCTCCGCCTCGAGCTTCGCGCCGAGCGACGCGTCCCCGGTCCACGTGCGATCGGTCGGGTCGGGCGGGGCGCCCTTGCACGCCGGCAGCGCGTAGTCCTTGCACATGTGCCACCGGTCGATGCCTCGCGCACCCGCGATCGACCCCAGGAGCACGTCGCCGGCGCCGATGCGCTCGACGGTGAGCCGCGCGAGGTCGCGGGAGAGGGCGGGCGCATCGCGTCGCGCGGCGAGCCGCGCGAGCACCCTCAGCGCGTCTTGAATCTTCTTTCGTGCCACGGCCGAGAGCGGGACTTCGGGGTTGGCGTCCACGAAGCGGAAGCTCTGGCGGGCGATGTCGTCCTCCCCCGTGGCGACGTCGCCAGCGGTGCCCGAGCACCCGACGAACGCCCCAACGGCGAGCGCGGCCACGAGCAGCCCGAAGAGCCCGCGGGGGAGGCGTCGCGAGATCGGAGAGGGACAGCCCATGCGACCTTTCATGCTACGCGGCGCGCGGCCCTGCGTCACGGGGATCCGCGGACGGCCAGGAGCCACTCCTGGCGCGCGCCGGCGGCCGACACGTGGAGGCCTGCCGACAGCGGGACTGCGCTACCCTGCGGCCCATGGCGCGGGCACGCACCCAGCTCGAGCGCGACGCGGCGCAGCTCGTGAAGTACGAGGAGTGGATCGCCGAGCTCGAGAAGCGGCAGGCGGAGCTCGACCGCGGGCGCCCCTTCTACGTGAGGTGCTTCTACGCGCTGCCGTTCGTCTCGCTCGTTGGCTTCGCGGTGAGCGTCGGCGTGGGTGCAGGCTCCCTGTTCACCGCGGTGCTCATGACCGTGTTCGGCCTCTACACGGTGCGCGTCCGCGCGAGCGACTACCGCACGAACCTCGAGGGCTCGCGCACCCAGGCCGCGAAGCTGCGCGCGTCCATCGAGGCCCGCGCCGCGGGCGCGACGGCGGCGGATTCCCCCTGAGCGACGCGCGCGGGCGAACGGACGGCGTCCGGGACACCGGGTGTGACGGCCGGGACGGGCGCGCCGCCACGATCGGCGCACAAACTCCCCAAGAGCGACGCGGCGGAGGCGTGGCACACGGCTGGCATTCCGCGCCGCATGCCCACCACCGTGCACGAGGTGCTCGTTCAGGCGGTCCGTGACGCGCCAGACCTCGTGGCGACGCTGCTCCGCGCCGCGGGCCTGCTCGAGGCGCCGGGGCTGGGCGACGCCCGGGCCACGCTCGACGACCCGGGGCTGCCCGCGCTCGTGTCGGCGCTCGCCGCGGACGCGCTGGTGGTGCTCCGCGGCGGGGCCGGCGCGGCGACGAAGTTGGCAGTCGTGGTCGAGGTGCAGCTCGAGATCGACGACGACAAGCTGTACACCTGGCCCTCCTACCAGGCGGCCGCGCGCTATCGGCACAAGGCCCCCGCGGTGGTCGTCGTGGTCTGTCCGAGCGAGCGCACGGCCGAGTGGGCCGAGCGCGCCGTCTCCCTCGACGGCCACCGCTCGGTGTTCGCGGCGTGCGTGTTCGGCCCGCGGAGGCTCGCAGCGCTCGACGTGACCCACGCCCCGCCGGAGCTCAAGTGGCTCGTCGCCTTCGCGCTCCGCGACGACCCCACGCGCGGACCCGCGGCGTTCGCCGAGGCCACGGACGCCCTCGCCTCGCTCCACGACGAGACGTTCCTGGAGCTATACTGCTCTACACTCCAAAAGGCGCTCAGCCCCGCTGTCAGAGCGCACCTCGAGGCCCTCGCGATGAACCCACCCGCCTCCGCCCCCTCCCCCGCCGATCCTCTCACGACCTGGATGCTCGACCGCATCCGCGCGCGCAAGGACGCGCTCCGCGAAGGCAAAGCCGAAGGCAAAGCCGAGGGCAAAGCCGAGGGCAAGGCCGAGGGCAAGGCCGAGGGCAAAGCCGAGGGCAAGGCCGAGTCGGTGCTCCTCGTGTTGCGCCAGCGGGGAGTGCCGGTCCCGGAGGCGGCGGCGGCGCGGATCCGCGGCGAGACCGACGCTCGCGTCCTCGACGCTTGGCTCATCGCGTCGCTCACCGCGGGCGCGGTCGAGGAGCTGTTCGAGGCGCGCGTCGACGAGGGGTGACCGAGCCCTCGTCGACCGCGGCGCACCGCGCGCGCCACGGCGACTCCGCGGCGCGGCGCGCGCGCGTCCTGTAGGATCTCGAGATGCGCCTCCCTCGCTCGCTCCTCGGTCGTCCCGTCTCGCCGCTCGTCGCGCTCGTCGCGCTCGTCGCGCTCGCGCCGCTCCTCCACTGCGACGGCTCGGTCGAGGCGCCGCCGCCCAGCGAGGCGGGCGTCCCGAGCGACGCGCCCACCTCGCCGCCTCCCGTGGACGCGATCGCGGACGCCCCGGCGCCCGACGCGACCGCACGCGACGCCGCCTCGGTGGACGCCGCGGACGCCGCGGACGCCGCGGACGCCGCGGACGCGGCTGTGCGGTACGTGCCCACGTTTTACGCCGTCAACCACGTGCTCTCGACCGGCCAGAGCCTCTCGGTCGGCTCCCAAGGCTCGCCCACCCTCTCCACCGCTCAGCCCTTCGACAACCGCATGCTCAACACGGGCGTGCTGCGCAGCGGGACGCGGGCCACGTCGTTCTTGCCACTCGTGGAGGGGAGCGTCGAGACCATGTCGAGCGGCCTGGCGAACCTCGTGGCCGACGTGGCGCAGGCCGACGTGTTGCTCGGGCTCCCGGCGCCGAACGACAAGCACCGCGTGCTCGTGAGCTGCCACGGGATCGGCGGCACGGCCTACGTGGGCCTGAAGAAGGGGACCGTGGCGTTCACGGCGGGCATCAGCCAGGTGCTGGACGCGAAGGCGATCGCGACCGCGGCGGGCGAGAGCTACGTCGTGCGCGTGGTGACCAACGTGCACGGCGAGTCGGACCACGTCGCCATGAACGCGACCTACGCGCAAGACCTCGCCGAGTGGCAGTCGGACTACGAGGCCGACGTGAAGGCCATCACTGGCCAGGCCGAGCCGATCCCGATGTTGCACACGCAGATGAGCTCCTGGACGAAATACGGACAGGCCACGAGCACGATACCCCTCCAGCAGCTCCAAGCGTCGATCGCGAGCAATGGCAAGATCGTGCTCGTGGGGCCCAAGTACAACATCGAATACGCCCCGGACGGCGTGCACCTCACGGCCGCGGGCTATCGGCACATGGGCGAGTACTACGCCAAGGTCTACCGGCGGGTCGTGCTCGAGGGGAGGCGCTGGGAGCCGCTGCGGCCGCTCTCGGCGACGCTGGTAGGCGACGAGATCCGCGTGAAGTTCGCCGTGCCCGTCCCGCCCCTCGTGCTGGACACCACCGCCGTCACCGATCCCGGCAACAAGGGCTTCGAATACGGCGACGACAGCGCGACGCCGCCGACCATCACGGCCGTCACGCTGGACGGGGCGGACACCGTGCGCGTCAAGCTCTCGGCGGCCCCGGTGGGCGGAGGCAAGACGATCCGCTACGCGATGACGGGCGCCGCTGGCGCGCGCGGAGGGGCCACCACCGGGCCGCGCGGCAACCTGCGCGACTCGGACGCCTCGCGCTCCCGACACGGCAACAAGCTCGAGAACTGGGCCGTGCACTTCGAGCTCCCGCTCCCCTGACGCGCTGGCTCGGCCCGTGCGCATCTTTGTCTATGGGACGTTGCTCCGAGGCGAGCGGTACCACGACGTGCTCGGCGGGGCGCCCCTCGTAGCGGAGGGCCGCACGGCGCCTGGGTTTCGGCTCGTCGATCTCGGCGAGTACCCCGCGCTCGTGCGCGGCGGCGAGGGCGCGGTGGTGGGCGAGGTCTACGACGTCGACGACGCCACCCTCGCCGCGCTCGACCAGCTCGAGGACCACCCGCGCCTCTACCAGCGCACCCCGATCGTGCTCGCGGGCGACGGCGCGGCGGTCGAGGCGTATCTGCTCGGCGCGGAGCGGGCCGCAGGGCTGCCGGTGATCGCCTCCGGGAGCTGGCGCGCGCGCGCGGCCGCGGTAGCCCGCCGCACGTCGACCTCGACGACGAGCCCGCCTCAGCCCGTCGTCGCCGGCTCGAAGAAGGTGTCGGGCAGGACGCCGTAGTCCCGCATCGAGGCGAGCACGGCCTCCCAGCCCTCGGCGGCGGCGAGATCGAACGACTCGAGCGCCCGCTCGATGCGCTCGTCTTTGTTCGAGAAATCGCTGAACGCGAAGGTGCGCCAGAAGGGGAAATACGCGAAGCGCACGAGCGGCTTCATGCAGAGCGCGCGCAGGATGGGGCAGTCGAACTTCGCGAGCTCGCGGGCGATGCCGGGAGCCACGGTGATCTCTTGCTCGAAGTGCAGCGCCTGCTCGAAGACGTGGCGCTTGCGGGCGTCGTCGAGCTCACGGCCCGCCGCGCGCGCCGCGTGGGCCTCGTTCAGGGCCTCGAGGAGCGCGCCGTTCACCAGCGCGTCGGCGCCGGGCTCGCGGCCGTGCTCGCGGGTGAAGTACCAGTTCGTGTAGGTGTCGACGAACACCTCGCGGTTCACCGCCTTGAAGCCCTCGGCGAAGCCGTTCAGCATGCCGAGGCGCACGGCCTTCTCCTCCGCGTCGAGGAAGTACCGATAAGAGATGATCTCGCCGAGCTTGCCTGTCGTCTCGAAGAAGTTGTAGCCCCAGAGCGCCCCGTGGAGCGCGACCAACGGGAAGGCGTGGTTGCCCCGCGAGTCTTGGTAGATCGCGTGGTGCTCCATCACGCGCTGGGTGATGTCGCCAGGGCGGCCCGCCCGCGCGCGCGCCCGCGTCTTGATGTCGTCGTAGGCGGCGCGGAGGCGATCGGACATGGTCTCTAGCGTCGCACGAAGCCGAGCGGACGCCACCCGGGTTTCGAGGCGCGGGCTATTCGAACGTGGGCAGGTCGAGCTCCAGCAGCTCGCCGCCGCGGACCGCGTAGAGGTGCGTGGCGGAGGCCGCGCTCGGCGCGGGGCCTTCGGGGAGGACGCGCACGCGCCCCGCCGGGCTCACGAGGAACCGCGCGCCGTCGGCGCGGCTCACATACGCGGCGCGGGCCGCGGCGCCCCCGGCCCGAACCGCCACCGGCACGTCGAGCAGCGCGAGGCTCGCGCCGACTCCCTTCTTCACCGCCTCGGTCGACGGGAGCACCACTCGGCGCGACTCGCCCCACTCGCCCGCGCGCCCCTCGTACACCGCGAGGTGCTCGCTCGTGGCCACCACCAGCGACGGCCCCACGAAGGCGACGTCGAAGAGCCGCTGCGGCGGCGCGGCGACGCGGAGCGAGCGCGGGAAGGCGAAGGGCGCGGACGGGGAGGACCGCACGTAGAGGTCGAGGTGCTGGGCCTTGTCGCGGTGCTCGGTGCCGACGAACAGCACCGCGCCATCGGAGGAGAGCGCGAGGTGCCAGCCGAGCTGGGCGGCGCCCTCGGCGAAGGGGAGCGCGGCGCTCGGCCACGCGCCCTCGCCTTCGCGCGCGTGGAGCACGGTCGACGAGGCCTCGCCGAGGCGCCCGCGGCTGACCGGCGCGCCGGGGAAGGTCATGGTGAAGAGCTCGTCGCCGCGGAGGAGCAGCGGGTACCCGAGCTCGAACTCGTAGCCGGAGGTGCCGCGGTCGGCGCGGTCCCACGGCAGGCGGAGGGGCGCGGGAGTGGCCCATTTTCCGGTCGAGGAGCGCTGGAACACGAGCGGCGCGTCGTGCCAGTGCTCGCCGCGGCGCGAGACCGCGACGCGGAGGACCCCGCCGCGCTCGTCCGCGCTGAGGGCGGGCTCGGTCTCCTCGTCCACGTGGCTGCCCACGGTGAGGCGCTCGAGCCACCGGAGCTCGCCGGTGGCCTCGACGCGCCCGACCCACACGCTCGGCGCGGTCTGCCCGCGCGCGAACCCGCTGACGAGCACGGCCTCGCCGGTAGCGGCGACGTGCTTCACGCGGAAGGCTTCGGGGAGAGGGAGCACGCGGAGGCCGGGCGTCACGCCGCCCTCCGGGACCGCGCTCGGCGGCGCGGGCGCACGCGCGGACGCGGCGGTCGCGATGGGCCCGCGGTCTTCATCGCGCGTGGCCACGGGCCTCGGGCTGCACCGGCCGCAGCCCGCGACCGCCAGCGTCGCGAGGACGACCGACAGGCACGCGCGAGGCCCGGGCGCGCGGAGAGGCTCGGGGCGCGGAGGGGGCATTCTTCCTTTGGTGAGCGTCGCGCCGGCGGAGCCGGCAGGTCGCCGGAGCGACGGACGAGGGGCACGCGCGGACGCTACCGCCGCCCGCGCTCTGGCGCAACGCGCGCCTCGCTCAGCGCGGGGCCGCGCGCGGCTGCTCGCCGACCCACGCGGCGAAGGCGGCGAGGTACGCGCGCACCACGTCGCGGGTCGCGTCGCTCGTGATGCGGCCGCCCTCTACCCGCTGATCGACCTGGCCTATCGCCACGTCGGGATAGGGAAATATCCTCGCGACGAGCGCGGCCAGAGTGCCCTTCAGCATCACCTGCGCGCGCGCGCCGCCGATCGCGCTGGGGGTGGCGGTGAGCACTCCGACGGGCTTCTGAGCAAATACCGATTTGTAGCCGGGTCGAGAGAGCCAATCGAGCATGTTCTTGAGCGGCCCCGGGACTCCGTAATTGTACTCGGGTGTCGCGATGAGCACGCCGTCGGCGGCGCGCACCTTGGCCTTCAGCGCCTCGACCAACGCCACCTCGCCGAGGTCGGGGTTGAAGAGCGGCAGGTCGCCGTAGCCCTCGAGGGTGAGCGTCACCCCCTCGGGCAGGAGGGACGCGGCCTCGCGCAGCAGCGCCGTGTTGTACGACGCCGCGCGCAGGCTGCCGCTGAAGGCCACGAGGGAGAGCGGCGGAGGCAGATCAGGCACGCCGCACCTCCGGGAGGTCGAAGAGCAGGGCCTCGGCGGCGCCGCTCGCGGTGAGGGTGAGCGCGCCGCCCTCCGGCAGCGCGGCGCCGTCGCCCTCGACGAGGGCCTGCCCGTTCAGCGTGAGGCTGCCCCGGACGACCTGGAGGTAGCCCGCGCGCTTCGGCGGGAGCTCGTGGCGGGCCTCGCCCGCGCCGGCGAAGAGCACGCGGTAGATGCGCGCGTCTTGGCCCAGCGCGAGGCTGCCCTCGGCGCCGTCGGGGCTCACGACGAGGCGGATCGGCGACGCGGGGTCGACCTCGAAGGCGCGCTGCTCGTAGCCCGGCGCGCGGCCGCGAGCCGCCGGCTCGATCCAGATCTGGAGGAAGCGAACCGGCTTGTCGGCCGAGGGGTTCTCCTCGCTGTGGGCGATGCCCGTGCCCGCGCTCATGCGCTGCACCTCGCCCGGGCGGATCACGGAGCCGTTGCCGAGGGTGTCGCGGTGGGCGAGCTCGCCCTCCACCACGTAGCTGATGATCTCCATGTCTCGGTGCGGGTGCGTGGGGAACCCGCCGCGCGGCGCGACGCGATCGTCGTTGATGACGCGCAGCACCCCGAAGCCCATGTGCCGTGGGTCGTGGTAGCCGCCAAACGAGAACGTGTGAGCGCTCTTGAGCCAGCCGAAATCGGCCTGGCCGCGCTCTTCTCCTCTGCGAACGTGCATGTCTTTCTCCTGGCGGACGAAGGTGCGTCCCGCGACGGCGCGTGTACACCCGCCGCGGCGGCGACTCTCTGTTGCGCGGGGCGCAACGCGCGCTCAGCGGCCAGCGCTCACGGGGCCTCGAGCGGCCGCTGCGCCGTGAGCGGCTCTTCGCCGAGGAGCACCGCGGCGCCGTGCGGCCCCGCGCGGCGGCACGCCTCTTCGACCGGGAGCCCGTGCGCGACGAAGAAGGTCAGCGCGGCGGCGAAGCTGTCTCCCGCCCCGTAGTCGCAGCGCACGCGAGCGACCGCGGGCGGCGCCTCGACGTGGGTCACCGTCGGGGGCGCGCCTGGGCGCGGGCCGGGCCGCACCACCCGCACGGGGCCCGCGCCGTCGGTGAGCACGAGGGCCCCGGGCGGGGGCGCGTAGGCCTCGATCGGCGCGTTCTCGCGGGGATCGCGCGCGCTGCCCACGAGCACGTCCGCGGCGACGCCCGCGGCGCGCAGACAGGCCGCCCGGCGCGCCGTCACCACGAGCCGGCGCGCGCGCCG
>DAORJJ010000199.1:0-10903 GCA_035439005.1 Polyangiaceae bacterium
GCCGTGCACCAGCAGCACCGTGGGCAGCGCGCGTGGCGGCACACCGGCCGGCAGCGTGAGGTAGGCCTGCAACGGCAGCCCGTCGCGCGCGCGCACGCTCCACCCCACGACGGTGAGCTCGAGCTCGTCGACGACGCGCGCGATGAGCGGGCTCGTGTGCCCGATCGGCGGCCGAAACAGGCGCGGGCGCTCCCCGGTGATGGCCTCGAGCACCTCGAGGCCGCGCGTGAGATCCCGCCGCACCGCGGCCGCCGAGCGCAGCGAGAACAGCCGATCGTGCGCGTACGAGTGGAGCCCCACCGCGTGCCCGCGCGCCACGATCTCCCGCACGAGCTCCGGGTGCTCCTCGGCCTTCCGGCCGATGACGAAGAATGTACCCTGCACGGACCTGGCGTCGAGGGCGTCGAGCACCGCGCGCGTGTGCACCGGGTGCGGGCCGTCGTCGAACGTGATCGCCACGCCGCGGGCGCCGCGCGGGCCGCGCACCACCGCGTCCACGTACATGCGGAGGCCGAGGAAGAGCACGCCCAGGGTGGTGAGCGCGCCGTAGGCGAGCAGCAGCCCGAGGAGCAGACCGAGCGGGAGCGGCGCGCGGGCGAGGCTCCAGACGGGAACGGCGAAGAGCCCCACCGTCGCGGCGAAATACGCGACCCGCGCCGGCGCCACGGGGCTAGCGCCGCTTCTTCGCCTGGGCGGGCTCTTCCTCGGCCTCTTCCTCGGCCTCGGCGTCGTCCGACGACGCGGCCACGCGCACCTTGGCGCCGTCCTTCGCCTCGCCCTCCTTCTCCTCGTCGCCCGAGTTGTCGAGCTCGAAGAACCCGCCGAGCAGGCCGGCGATGAGGGGCAGGTACGCCGCCGGGAGATCGCCCAGGCTGCCCGCGCCCGCGCGCAGCCCCGTGAGATCGAGGCCGACGTGCACCCACGTGCGGAGGACGAACATCATCCCGAGCGCGAGCAGCATCCCGAAGAAGGCCTTCAGCCCCGCCTCGATGCGGCCCTCCGCCGCCCAGATGGGCTTGCCAGCGACGAGGCCGGTGAGCACGCCGGTGCTGGCCGCCGCCAGGTAGGCGACGAAGGCGCCGGCGCCCGTGGTGACCGCCATGCCGAGCCCCTGCACGAGGATCGCGGCCACGATCGCGCCGACGATTCCACCGATCACGAGTCCGACGATGAGGCGCTTCAGGAACATGTTTTTCTTGGCGCGCCAACGCGGAGAGGGGCTCTCGAGGTGGGCGGCTCGTCCAGTGTACCGAATCCCCGGGAAAGGTCTCGCTCTACCGGCGGGCCTCCTCCACGAGGCGGCGCCCGAGGCCCGCGCGGCGCTCCTCCCGCCAGCGCTCCGGCGCCAGCGCGAGGCCCAGGGCGCGCGGCTCGGCCACGAGCACCACGAGGCGCCGCCCCCGCGTGACCGCCGTGTACACGAGGTTCTTCGCGAGCATCACGAAGTGCGACGACGAGAGCGGCACCACCACCGCCGGGTACTCGCTGCCCTGAGACTTATGTATGGTACACGCATAGGCGAGCGTGAGATCGTCGAGGGAGGACAGCTCGTACTCCACCTCGCGATCGGGGTAGGTCACGACGAGGCCCGCGCCCTCGGGCAGCAGGCGATCGACGACGCCCATGTCGCCGTTGAACACCGCCTTGTCGTAGTCGTTGCGGAGCTGCATCACCTTGTCGCCGGGGCGGTACGTGCGCCCGCGCCGCTCGAGCCCCGCCGCGCCGGCCGCGGGGGGCGGGTTCAGCGCCGCCTGGAGCATCTGGTTCAAGGCCAGCGCGCCGAGCGGCCCGCGGTTCATGGGCGTGAGCACCTGGACGTCGCGCGTGGGGTCGAGGCCGAACTTGTTCGGGATGCGGCGGAGCACGAGCTCGCGCACGAGCTCGAGCGTGGTCTTCGCGTCGCGCGAGGCGATCACGAAGAAGTCGGAGTCCTCGCCGCGCTTCGCCGACTCGGGCGCCTCGCCGTGGTTGATGGCGTGCGCCGCGAGCACGATCTTGCTCGTCGCGCTCTGACGAAAGATCTGCGTGAGGCGCACCACCGGCACGACGCCCGAGGCGATCACGTCGTAGAGCACCGCGCCGGGCCCCACGCTCGGGAGCTGATCGACGTCGCCGAGCAGCACGAGGCGCCGCCCCTCGGGCACCGCGCGGAGCAGCGCGTCGCCGAGGCGCACGTCGACCATGCTGGTCTCGTCGACCACGAAGGCGTCGCCCTCGAGCGGCGCGCGCTCGTCGCGCTTGAACGAGCCCGTCTTCGGATCGACCTCGAGCAGCCTGTGGAGCGTGGTCGCCTCGCCGCCCGACGACTCGGCCATGCGCTTGGCCGCGCGCCCGGTCGGGGCCGCGAGCCGCACGGTGAGCCGCGCCTCGCGGTACACCGCGAGGATGGCCCGGAGCAGCGTGGTCTTCCCGACGCCCGGCCCCCCTGTGACCACGAGCACGGGCGAGCGCACCGCCGCCGCGAGCGCCTCGCGCTGCTCCTCGGAGAGCGGCACGCCCGCCCCCTTCTCGACGCGCGCGAGCGCCTCGTCGGTGAGCACCAGCGGCCGCGCCGGCGCGCTCCGGGCGAGCGTCACTAGCCGGCGCGCGAGGCGAGTCTCGGCCTCGAAGAGCTCAGTCAAGTACACGTGTTTGCTGTTATTTTCGCCGCGGTCAACGACGACGTAGCCGGCCACGACGAGGGCGTGGAGCGCGCGCTCGAGCGCCTCGTCGCTCGTGCCGTCGAGGGGGCGGCGGCCGAGGTGCTCGCGCGCGGCCTCGAAGAGCGCGTCGCTCACGGTGAACGTGTGGCCGCGATCGGTCTCCTGGCGGAGCGTGTGCACGAGCCCCGCCTGGTGGCGGAGCGGCGCGTCGCGCGCGACCCCCACGGACGCGGCGATGCGGTCGGCGGTGAGGAACCCGATGCCCGCGACCTCGAGGGCGAGGCGGTACGGCTCGTCGGCCACGATTTGCGCGGCGCGCGGGCCGTACCTCCGCACGATGCGCGCGGCGAGCGCGGGCGACGCGCCGTGCGCCTGGAGGAAGACCATCACGTCGTGCAGCGCGCGGTTGTCGCGCCACGCGTGGGCGATGGCCTCGACGCGGCGCTTGCCCAGCCCCGACACCTCGTGGAGCCGCTCGGGGCTCTCGTCGAGCACGCGGAGCGTGGAGGTGCCGAACGCCTCGACGATGCGCTTCGCGTACGAGGGGCCGATGCCCTGCACGACGCCCGAGCCGAGGTACCGCTCGAGCCCGTCGAGGGTCTTCGGCTCGAGCACCGTGAGACCGTCCGCGCGGAGCTGCTCGCCGTGCGTGGGATCGCGCTCGAACGAGCCGGTGACGCGGACGTCGGCGCCCGCGTAGACGCGCGGGAACACGCCCACCACGGTGACGGGGTCGGGCCGCCCCGCGACCGCGACGCGCACCACGCGAAAGCCGGTCGTCTCGCTTTCGAAGGTGACGCGAAGGACCTGGCCTTCGAGCGTGGCGGGCATGCCGGCACTGTGCACGACCCGCGGCGGCGAGGCGCGGAAAACGCGGCAGGCGCCCGCGACGCGCGCGGGCGGGGAGCGCTCGGCGGATAACGCTCGGCGGCCAGGGGCCTCTGGGGCACACTTGGAGCATGACCGACGACCCCCTCGGCGCGCTGCACGAGCGCATCGCGGAGCTCGAGGCCGCGCTCGCGGAGGCCCGGCGGCGCGGGCAAGAGGCGCCCGGTGCGCTGGCCGCCGCGCGCGCTCGCGCGAAGAAGCTGAAGAAGGAGGCGAGCGAGCTCGAGCGCGCCGTCACGCGCAGGCGGCGCGCGGCCCACGCGCCGGTGCGGGTCCAGAACGGCGCGGCGCTCCTCGTGGCGCTCGTCGGCCTCGCGGCGTTCGCGGCGGGGCTCGCGCTGCAGGTGCGCGTGGTGAAGGCGCCGCTCGTGTGGCTCGAGACCACCTGCCGCGTGGCGGTCGAGGACGAGGGCACCTTCGCCTACCCGACCGCGCGCCCGAGCGGCTCGTTCCGCGCCTCGGGCGCGACCACCGACCGCGTGCCGTGCTGGATCCCCGACGACCCCGTGGGGGACGGCCTCGGCACGCTCGCGCGCCCCGCGGAGGCCGCGCTGTCGCGGAACGAGAAGCTCCGCGCGCTGTTCTCGGCCATGATGCTCCTCGGCCTCGGCGGCGCGGGCAGCGTGGCCTGGCTCTCGATCGTCAAGCCGGCGGAGAGCTCCGATTGACCTACCGTGACGCAGAGCGCGCCGCCGCCGCGCGCATCGAGCGGCTCTCTGCCGAGCTCGAGGAGGCCCGCGCCGGCGTGGAGGGCGAGGAGGAGGCCGCGCGCCTCGCGGAGGAGACGCGCGCGCTCGAGAGCCAGGTCGGCGAGCTGCGGGCGGAGCTCGCCGAGCTCTCCGCTGCGCTCGGCAAGGGCGAGCACCCGATGCCCACCCACGCCATCGTGGGCGCCGTGCTCTCGGCGTTCACGGCGTTCCTCGCGCTCTTCCTGCTCGGCGATCAGCGGGCGGTGTTCGTGGGGGTGCCGCTCGGGCTGGTCGGCGTGCTGCTCGTGGCGCACGGGCTCTTCCAGACCTGGCGCGCCGGCGCGAGGGCGAGGGCGCGCGCCAGAGAGTAGTGCGATAGTGACGGGATGCGGATCGTCCTGCTCTACCCGCCCCCGTGGAAGCACCCCGCCGAAGGCGAGGCCGCCGTCGCGCCGGAAGAGGGCGGGCCGCCGGCGGAGTACCGCCAGGGCGATCTCGACGCCGACTTCTACCAAATCCCCTACGGCCTGCTCGCCCTCGGCGCCGGCGCGATGCGCGCGGGGCATCAGGTAAAGACGCTCAACCTCTCGTCTTTCCCGTGGAGCAAGGTGGAGGCGCTCGTGGGCGAGCTCGAGGCGGACCTGTGGGGCATGAGCTGCTGGACGGCGAACCGGCGCGGCGTGAAGCTCGTGGCCGAGGCCATCAAGCGCGCCCACCCGCGCGCGCACGTGGTCGTCGGCGGGCCGCACGCCACGCCGCTCGGGCCCGAGCTGCTCGCGAGCTACGACGCGGTCGACACCGTGTGCGTCGGCGAGAGCGACGTCACGTTCCTCGAGCTCGCGGCGCACCTCGAGCGCGGCGAGGACCCGCGCGGCCTCGCCGGCACGGTGTACCGCGACCCGGCCGGGGCGGTGCACACGGCGCCGGAGCGGCGCAACGTGCAGCACCTCGACGAGCTCGCGTGCCCGCAGCGCGCGTACGCCACGCACATCTTGATGACCTCGCGCGGCTGCCCGTGGAGCTGCACGTTCTGCGGCGCCGAGTCGTCGTGGGGCCGCGGCTTCCGCGCCAACTCGCTCGACTACGTGGTCTCGGCCATGCAAGCGGCCGCCGAGAAGCTGCCTGTGAAGATGCTCCAGATCAAAGACGACACCTTCACCACGAACGAGAAGCGCGTGCTCGCCCTGTGCCGCGCGATGCGCGAGCGCGAGGTGTCGCTCCTGTGGAGCTGCGACACCCGGGTCGACGTGCTCTCGGACGAGCTGCTCCGCGAGATGCGCCTCGCGGGCTGCGAGCGCATCTCGCTCGGCGTGGAGAGCGGCTCGCAGGCCATCCTCGACGGCATCGACAAGAAGATCACGGTCGACGAGATCCTCGCGTCGACGCGGCTCGCGAAGAGCTACGGCCTCAAGGTGCGGTACTTCATGATGCTCGGCAACCGCGGCGAGACCCGCGCGACCTTCGCCGAGACCCAGCGCTTCCTGGAGCGCGCCGCGCCCCACGAGTACATCTTCGCGTGCCTCTCGATCTACCCGGGCACGCGCGACTTCCACGACGCCGAGCGCGCCGGCTGGCTCGATCGAAACGTGTATTTTACAGACACGTTCCAGGAGTACAAGGCGCCGTTCGACGCCGACGCCGAGACGCTCGAGACCCTGAACGCGTGGTTCGCCGAGCACAGCGGGCTGCAGGTGGGTCACCGGGACGGGGTGGCCGAGTACCAGGCCATCCTCGAGCGCCTCGGCGACCACCACGCCGCGCACATGGACCTCGGCGCGGCCTACTACCACGAGGGCGAGCTCGACCTCGCCGAGCGCCACGTGCGGCGCGCGCTCGAGCTCGGGTACCCCTGCCCCGGCCTCGCCTACAACCACCTCGCGTGCTTCGCGAAGGCGCGCGGCGATCTCGACGCGATGATGGACCTCTTCTCGCGCGCCGCGAAGGAGGACCCGCAGCACTGGGTGCTCATCCAGAACGTGAACGCGGCGCGCGCGTGGTTCAAGGCGCGCGGGCCCGAGCGCGGGCTGCCCCTCACGCTCTCGGTGCGCCACGATTTTCAGCTCCTCGAGCGCACGGTGCAGCCCATGTTGCCCGGGCCGCTGCCCGAAGACGTCACGCGCTGGGACGCCCACGCGGCCGAGGCGACGGAGGCGCCGAGCTACCTGAAGACCCCCGAGATGGAAGGCAGCCGCAAGCTCCTCGACGGGCGGCGGCTCAAGGTGCTCGACGGCTGAGGGCCGCAGGGGGAGACCGCCGGCGCGAGGCCCCGCACCGCGCGGCCGCCGGGTTGCCTTTCGCGGCCAGGAAAGCTAGGTTCCGGACGTTCTCCGGCGTCGTCTAATGGCAGGACAGCGGATTTTGATTCCGCTTATCGTGGTTCGAATCCACGCGCTGGAACTGAGAGGGGCGAGGAGCGGACCGCTCGGCGCCCAGAGGAGGACGCGATGGCTCCGCGAGCACCCCGTGACAAAGACGTGAGCCCCGTCGCCGCGCTCGTCGCGAGTCTCCAGAAGCGAGGCAAGGGGGCGCTCTCCGCGGCGAAGCGCCGCGCGCTCGTCCGTGACCACGGCGTCGACGCCGTGCGGGCGCTCTTGGCCGCCGAGCACCCCAAGTGGACGGCCGAGGTGGTCGAGCTGGGGGCGAGCGACTCCCCCTGGCCGTACGCGGGCGAGAGCGCCCTCGCGACCGCCCGCCGCGCGCTTGGGCCGCTCGCCGACCGCCTGCCTCGCACGCTCGCCAAGCTCGGGACCGCCGAGCTCGTCGTGACCGCCCGACACACGCCCGACGCGAGCGGCCCCGACCTCGGCGGGTGGTTTCTGCTCTACGCCGTGCCGGCCGACCACGGGCCCGAGCTCTGGATAGGCGGTCCGCCGGCGCCCGACGCCGCCATCGGCATCGACGGGTGGTCCCTCCCCGAGCCGCTCCGCGAGCTCTACGCCCAGCACCACGGGCTGGGCGTTCTGTGCGACGAGTTCGGCTGGACGGGGGTCGACCCAGGAGCTCAACCCGCGCCGCACTTGACCATCCCGTCGGTCGCGGAGCTCGACGCTCCGAACGCCCCCGCGCGGACGGACCTCCTGCGCTTCACGCGCGGCACCGGCGAAGCCGGCGAGTCCGGCTGGTGCTTCGTTCGCGGTTCGAGCCCGAGCAAGCGGCGCAAGGCCAAGAACTCTGCGGGCGCGGGAGAGGCGCCCACGCCGGGCGCGCTCGCGATACGCCACCTCGACGATCAGTTCGGGCTCCTCGGGGAGCCGGCGCCGTTCGATTTCTGGGGGTTCTTGGATCGCTACCTCACGGGCGATGCGGACTCCGAGCTGCCATTCGCCGAGCACTTCTAGCCACTCCGCGCCGCGGGCTGCGGCGCGAGGCGCGCAGCGGGTGTGCGTCTCGGACGCCCGAGAGGGCGCGCAAGGATCGTGCGCGAGAAACGTGTCGCGCCGACGCAACGTCTCCCGGGCTCCTTCCGAGAGGGGGCTGAAGGAGATCTCATGAAACGCCATCGCAACTTCATCGGCTCGCTTGGATTGGGCATGCTCGTCGCCGGTTGTTCGTCGGGCGCCTCGGAGGGCCCCGCCCCCTTCGACGCCAGCCTCGAGAGCCAGCTCGAGGCGGAGTTTGGCGCGCCGTTCGCCGTGGACTCCATGGGAGGCCAGGCCTATGTGGCGTCCGCCCTCGCCCGCACGCGCGCCGTCGCGAAGACCCACGACGAGGCCCTCGCTGCGGCCCAGCGGCTCTTCACGGTGCACGGCGCGGCGTTCGGCGCGACGCGCGAGCTCCCTTCGTTGGCCGAGGTCGACGGGGACGCGGACCCGAGCTCGATCCACCTCGCCCAGCTCGTACCAGGCACGCAGATCGAGGTCATGGGGAAGGGCGCGCTCCTCCACCTCGACGCGGACGGCACCCTGCTCGAGGCCGTCGGCGCTTTCGTCGACGCGCCGAGGCTCGACCGGCCCGTCGTGACGACCGCAGCGGACGTGGAGAAGCGCGTATCGGCCCTCGCCGCCGGCTGGAGCCTCCCGGACGCTTCGCCGCCAGAGATCGTCGACGCGCCACGGCTCGTGGCGACTCCAACAGCGGCGGGCCTGGAGGTCGCGTGGCACACGACGTTTCGCGTCGACTTGCAGGGGTTTCAGGCGCGGTTCGACGCCACCAGCCTCGAGCCACTCGAAGTGGTGCGCGCCCAGGCGGGGCTCGACGGCGTACCCGCGCCTCCATCTCAAGCGAAGGGGCTCTTTAGCTATCCTCTCGCTCAACTCGTCGACCCCATCGCGAAGAGAGATCTCCTGCGCATCGAGACGACGCAGAGCCATGGCGGGTACACCTTGCTTCGAGCCGGAACGGCGACCGCCAGCGAAGTGGCCACCAAGGAGTGCACCGGTCTCTCCGCCAACGAGCGAACGCCGAAGAGCGAAGACATTTGGAGCCCCACGAACAACGAGTTCTTGGGTCAGTTCGTCGGCGCGGGGTTCAAGGTGAACGGCGTCGGCCTCGTCGGCCCGGGGATCGCCGTCAACGTCCACCACAACGCGCTCGAGGTAGACAAGCACTTTCGGGCCCTCTTCGGCGGGGAGGGTCCCTCCGGGCAGGGGAAGCTCGTCGGCCTCATTCACGCGAACGACAGGTTCGCCTTCCACACGACCGGGCCAGCCACGTTCGAGCCCGACGGAGGGAGGTTCGGCGCGAGCTGGGACCCGGTGACGAACCTGGTCAGCTTCGGCGACGGGGGATACCTGCCCAGCGCCGGCGCGTGGATCAAGCCGCCGGGGGTCGCGCTCGACGTCGCCGCCCACGAGTGGGCGCACGCCTACATCTCCAGAAAGGCGAGGCTCCCCCTCGTGGGCGAAGGCGGGGCGATGCAGGAGGGCATCGCCGACGCGATCGGTGCGTTCGTCGCCGCTCGCGCGGGAGAGGCCGACTTCAAGGGCATTGGCAAGGGCATGCGCCTCGACGGCGCGTACGTTCGAAGCTTCGCGAACCCCGGGAGCACGCAGGCCCCGGCGTCTCCGGCTCCCGACCCGGACAAGCCAGGCCACACGATCTCCCAGAGGCCCACTCCCATGCACCGAGCCGGCATGGACAACGCGTGCGCCTTCCGCGGCCCCGACCAGGGGTGTGTACATTACAACGCCGGACCGCTAAATTATGCATTCTTCCTCATGGTGAACGGTGGCCGCGGGCTCGAGCGCAAGGGCGTCCAGGACTCGGTCGCGGTTCGCGTGGTCGCGGGCGACCTCGCCAAGCTCGAGAGGGTATGGACAAATTCGGCGAAGGCGGCCCCGAACGTGAGCCCGCCCGAGCCAGTTCGTGGGGAAATTCGGTTCATGAAGCTGGAGGCGATGGCCCTTCAGCAGGTCAACTACGCGCGCTCCCTCGGCGACGCGAGGACGACCGCGGCCGTCGGCTGCGCCTGGCTCGGTGTGGGCTTCGTCACGCGTGCGCAGCTCGCCGCGCGGGGCGTCGCCTGCTCTTCGGACGACACCGAGCGCGCCGCGGGTCCCTCCGACTGCGGGGGCAAGACAGACGGCTACCACTGCGACGCCGCGAGCCCGTTCAGTGGCACTCTCTGCCGTGGCGGCGGGGTCGCCGGCGGAATGCAGTGCGCGGCGGGGCGCGTCTGCGCCCGCAAGAGCCCGAGCTCGACCGAGGCCCGCGTCACCCCGGAGGGAGCGATGGAGTGCGAGGAGGCCTTGTGATCGCCCTGCGGGACAGCCTCGTGCGCGGGCTGCGGCGCGTGGCCGTCGCGCTCCTCGTGGCGGCCCCGGCCGCGACCCTGGGAGCGCCCGCGCGCGCGCAGCCCGAGCCCGCCGCCGACAGCCCCGCCGAGTCGTTCTGGGCAGTCCCTCTCGGGAGCGCGGAGCCCCCGAGAGTCCTCACTCCGGCCGAGCAGGCGAAGGTGGACTACGAGCGGGCCCTGCGCAACGCCGAGGAGGCGAGGCTCTCCCAAGAGCTCGGGCGGTTCTATTCGCCCGTCGATGGGCTCCGCGACGCGCGCATTCGCTGCACCCCGCTCTGCGGTGTCACCCGCCTCCGTCTCGGCGTTGGCACCCCGACCACCGTGGGCGCGCTCGCTCGCGCGCTGCGCGGAGCGTCCCCCCTCTTCGTCGGCACGACCCCCGAGCGCGGTCTCGGCGCGCCTCCCCGCGGCGCGAAGGGGCCCGTGACGTGGTTTCCGCGGGCGGTGCACCGCCGCTTTCGGTGCGACTGCGAGGTGGGAGTGGTTGACGCAGTCGCGATCGTCGTCTTCGAGAGACTCGACGGCGCCGAGGGTCTCCCCGATGACGTGAAGTACACGCGCGGAGAGGCCCGCGACTCGGCACTTCGTCAGCTGGTCGTCTCCGACCCGCGCCTCCACGAGGAGCCGAGCGAGCCCGTGGTCGTGGTGTCTGCCGGCGATCGCGCGCGCCTCGTGCACCGCTTCATCCTTCGGCTCGACGGCCGCCCGAGCACGGTCGACGTCGACGACGCCACGCTCGAGGTGGTGAGGGTGCGGCGCGTCGACGCGGAGGTCCCGAGCCTCCGCGCGCTCGATTGGGAATGGGTGCGATGACCCGGTCACCGACCGGCTGAACGCGACGCGGACGCCGAGCGGCGTGTGGCCGTGAGGGGCCTGTTGGTGGTCGCGGTGGTTGCTAGCCCGGATAATTCACTGGACGTGGGTGCGGTGTGTGGAGGGGGGGGCGATTT
>DAORJJ010000200.1:0-10892 GCA_035439005.1 Polyangiaceae bacterium
CGAGGCCCGCGGCGCCGGTGCCCGCGTCGGCGCCGACCGGCGCGCCGGGGCTCGCCGAGCAGCCGCTCGTCGTGGTCGTGGTCGTCTCGCCGCCACCGCTGGGGGAGGCGCCGGGCCCGGTGGGACCCGCGCCTGGCGCCGCGGGATCCCCGGGGTTCGCGGGATGATCGCCGGGCGCGGGCGGATCGCCGACGGTGCCGCCGTCGTCACGCCCGGGCTTGCCGCCGTCGGTGCCGCCCCCGCCGGGGCCGCACATGGACGCGATGAGGCAGTACTTCTCGCCCTTGCCTAGGTCCTCGCAGCAGCCCGCCCCGCCGGGGAGATCGGCGCAGTCGCTGGAGGTCCCGCACGGCTTCGAGCAGAACGACTGGGTAGACGTGTAAATACACGTGTCTCCACCCAAATTCGGGTTGCACGTGGGCAGGTTCGGGTTGCCCGGGAACTTGCAGGCCTCACCGAGCTTCCCCTTCGGGTTGTACGGCGCGGGGCCGGGCACGGCGCTGCACGCCTGCCCGCTGGGCGCGAGGTTGACCGAGAGCGTGTACGGGCCCGCCTTCGACGAGTCGGTGCCGAAGGTGTCGGCGACCACGTAGTACGTGCCGCACCCGACCTGCTGCGTGAAGGTCGAGTCGTGGCGCGCGATGCACGCGTTCGTGTCGAGCGCGCCGAGCAGCTGCACGTCGATGTCGGTCGCGGCGTCGTCGGAGACCGACACGGTGAGCGCGCCCGGCTGGGTGATCGTGAGCTTGTAGATGTACTCGGGGCCCTTCTGGGCCTTCGTGGCGTCGAGCCCGCAGCCGTCGAGCATGCGGCTCAGCGACTGCCGCGTGTCGCGCGAGTCGGTGTAGGGGAACGACGTGACGGGGATGGGGTTGTTCAGCGTGCCCACGGGCTCGGTCGCCGTGGTGCCCGTGATGTTGTTCGCGCGGCGCGGGGTGTAGCCCTGCACGTGCGCGAAGCCCTCGCTCTGGTTGATGTGGACGTTGTAACCGAGCGACTCGTAGAAGACCGGCTCGCCGTTGGCGAGCTTGTGGCTGTACATCGCCACGTGGTAGCCGGCCTTGTTGTAGACGTCGCCCGGCAGCATCGCGCTCTGGGCGATCGCGCCGGAGGTGTCGGCGAGGTTCGAGGTGGTGAAGTGGCCGATGCCCCACGCCTGGCTCACGAAGCCGGAGCAGTCGAGGCCCACCGTGCAGTCGAGGATGCCGTCGGTCGCCTGTGAGCCCGCGCCGAGGCCCCGCGCGATGCCCTGGTCGAACGTGAAGAGCGACATGTAGCCGCCCCAGTCGTACGGGAGGCCGACGTAGTCACCGGGGATGGAGAGCGACACGTAGCTCGCGTTCTCCGACGCGCAGGTGCCGCGCTGGTTCGACGCGCCGCTTCGCCAGGGGTGATACGCGAAGCCCTTCGCGCGCGAGAGCACCTCGTCGCGCGTGAGCGCGTGCGACGTGCCAGGGACGGCGGTGACCGCGCACGCGAGCGTTGCGAGGACCGAGAGCAGCGAGGCCTTACGGACGGTGCGGGCGCTCATCGCGACTTCTCCTCGACGGCAAACGTGGCGACCTGGAGACCGGCGCTCGCGGGCTTCGCGAACGTGAGGCGACCGCGCGCGAAGGTGAGCTCGCGGTGCGGTACGTAGGCCCCCGGGGCCCCAAGGTCGGTGCGGAACACGACCGCGCCGCTGGTGGCGTCGACGCAGACCGCCTCGCGACGGACCGAGACCGCCGCGGTGTCCTCGAGCGTCTCGACGCGGAGGCAGGCCACGTTGCCGGTCACGCCGACCACGCGGGCCGAGGCGCCGCGGCCGATCGTCACCCGCCCCACCTCGACCGTGCGCTCCTGCTCGGCGTCGTGGCGCACCGCCACGAGCGAGAGGAGGCCGTCCTTGCTGCGGAGGACCTCGAGGCCGGCGCCGTCGGCGCGGGCGGCCACGCCCTCTTGCTTCGAGTGGAGCACCTCGGCCGGCGAGAGCGGGAACGTCGGGCTCCCGAGGAGGTAGCGCTCTTGGTGCGCCGAGACGACGGTGACCCGCCGCGACACGCCGAGCTCGATGCGCTCGGCGTCTTGGAGGATGCGGTAGTCGAGCTCGCCCTGGCGCGCGCCCGCCGGCGTGTACACGACGATCTTCGGCGTGGTCGTGCGCTTCACCGCGAAGGCGCCGTCGGGGCCCACCGCGAGGTCGTCGGCGTCGCGATCGACGCGCGCCACCTCGCGCACCGCGCCGCCGGCCTCGACCCGCAGGACGCGGCCGTGCAGGGCGTCGAGCACGAGCAGCTCGCCGCTGGGGAGCGTGCCGACCGCGGGAGCGCCGAAGGCGGCGCGCTCCGGCACCGCGGGGGCGAAGCCGACCTCGCCGACCTTGTCGCCGAACGCGAGGGTGAGCGAGCCGTCCGCGTGGAGCGCGGCGTGGCCCGAGGCCACGAGCTTGTCGCCCTCCTCCGTCGTCGTGCACCCGGTCACCGGCGCGAGCGCGCTCGCCATTGCGAGCGGGACCAGACCGACCAAGACGTGTTTTCTCATGCTTCGAGCCTTCCCAGGGTGCGCGCCCGGCCCTCGCTCCGTGTCCGCGTCAGCGCGGGCGGCCGAGAGAGCGAGCGGCGCGGTCCGCGCGAGCGTGCTTCGTGGCCCGAAATCCACTCGCAGTCAAGAATGGATGGTATGCTTCGGTGTTGTTCGTTGTTCGCCGCGACCAACGCGGAGTCTCCATGGATCGCAAGAGGTCCATGGATCTTCGAAGAATTCGCGCCACGAGAGCGACTTGAGACTGGAATCCGGAGAGCCCGCTGCTAAGCCACCTGCTTCGGTTCCACCGCGTCGTACATCTCGCACCTTCGCCCCGTACGCCCCTTCCCTCCCCTCACCGCCGCTCACGAGGCCCTCTATGTCGAAGCGACTCTTCTCTGCCCTTCTTCTTTGCGCTCCGCTCTGCCTGGCCGGCGTGTCGGGCTGCAGCGCCGAGGTGACCTCTGGCGACGGCGCGGAAGAGGGCTCGGGCGACGACCACCCGCTGGCGGACCACGAGCTCGGCGAGAGCGGCGAGGCGGTCACCGAGTCGGCCGGCGGCCCCACGGCCGTCGCCTTCAGCAGCAACCCGGCCGCCGTGTGGGACGCCACGAACAAGTGGGCCGACACCGACACCGCGGAGGCCAAGAAGGCGGGCATCGCGTGGCAGGCGAACTCGGGGCTCAGCTGGGAAGAGAAATACGCCGCGTGGTTCAAGAGCTTCAAGCTCGTCAAGGCGGAGGTGGGCGGCTGGTCGTCGACCGCCCAGACCTGGGAGTTCCCCACGCCGCAGGGCAAGGTCTCCAAGGCCGGCGTGCTCGAGTGCGCGGACACCGCCATGGTGATGCGCATCATCTTCGCCTCTTGGTACAAGCTCCCGTTCTACCTCGCGGGCTGGGCCAACGGCGGCCCGCTCTACGCGGGTCACTTCGGCTTCGTCACGCGCACCGGGCAGACCGCGAGCGGGTTCCCGACGTTCCGCACGCTCTACAAGGACTACACGTCCACCTGGCAGCCCGGGCAGGCGTGGCCGAAGGACTCGACGCTCCGCAAGCGCCACATCGGCACCGACGACCGTGTCCCGTGGATCGACGACCCGGCCGACGCGGGCGCCGGCGCGTGGTACGACGACCTGCTCCTCAACAAGCGCGTCGGCTACTTCCTCCGCATCGTGGACGGCTACTTCGGCAGCGTGAACCTGGCCGACGGCCTCAACATGTTCCACATCAAGCCGACCGCCGCGCAGCCCGGCGACGTGCTCGTCGAGCGCTTCCAGAAGGAGGGCATCGGCCACACGCTCCCCGTGTACCTGGCGGAAAAGGTCACCCCCACCCGCATGCGCATCGGCGTGTGCTCCGGCAGCATGCCGCGCCGCCAGGCGATCTGCGACTCGCCCGAGGACTCGCAGCACTGGTTCACGAACTCGGCGATGGGCGGCCCGGGCGAGGGCTACGACGGCACGCCGTACGCGAAGCTCGGCGGCGGCCTTCGCCGGTACCGCACACCGGTCGTGTCGGGCGGCAAGTGGACCAACATCGTCCCCATGGCCTCGCGTGACGTGTGGGTCCGCGACGAAGATCTCGCCGGCATCGCGGCGCGCACCGCCGAGTTCGAGGAGCTCCTCAAGCCCGGCTCGCCCGAGGAGCAGCGCGACGGCGCGCTCCGCCTCATCGAGGCGGCGCGCACCCGCCTCATGACCACGCCCGCCACCTGCTCGGGCCGCACGGCCCGCGAGGACGGCTTCAAGGCCCTCTACCGGGTCATGCAGACCTCGTTCAACAAGAACAAGGCCACGGTCGACGCCGAGTACCGCAAGCTCGAGGACTACACCTTCGGCGAGCTCGAGTACCCGAAGTCGAAGACCTGCTGCTGGAACTCCACCACCGCGGGCATGGCGTCGATCGTCATGGACTACGCGAAGAAGGAGCAGGCCCGCGCCGACGTGCAGAAGGTGTGCAAGGTCACGGTCTTCAAGGCCGGCGGCGGCGGCAAGCCGAACTACGACCTGTGGAAGGCGCACGCGGCGAGCCTCGGCCGCGCGGCCGAGTGGAAGGAGTGGTCGGAGGACGAGCGCTGCGAGCAGCGCGGCGTCGCCGAGGACAGCCTGACGGACGCCGCGAAGGCGAACCAGTGCCTCTGAGCTGAGGCTCGGAGCCACGAAGAGGCGCGCCGCCCCCCGGGGTGGCGCGCTTTTTCCTTTGTCGGTCCCAGGCGGTCGAGGCCGACGCCCGCCTCCGCTTCGGCCGTGAGGCGCGCTACCCTCCGCCCATGGGCACGCGATCGAGCCGGAGCGAGCGCGTCACGGCGACCGGGCTCGCCCTCGCGGGCGCCGGCTGGACCCTCGCGATGCTCGTCCCGCTGGTCGCGGCGTGGCTGGCGTCGTCCCTCGCGGCCTACGCGCACCACCGGGCGTGGCAGTCGGCCCTGATCGGGGTCGTGCTCTTCCCGCTCGCCCCGGCGGTGTGGGAGCTCGCGGCGACGCTCCGCGCCGGCCCGGGCAAGCGCGCGCTCGAGCGGCGCGATCGCCTGCTGCTGCGCACGCTCTTCCTCAGCGTCACGTTCCTCTTCGTGCTGCTCGCGCTCTTCCCCAAGAAGGCGTTCACGGCGCTCGCGACCCGCGGCGACTGGATGTTCGACGGCCGCAGCGGACCGAGCGCCGACCGCGGGCGCGCGCTCACCCACGCCGCCGCGCGCGGCCTCGAGTGGCTCTACCTCGCCGCGCGCGAGGAGCCCTTCGACACGAGCGACAAGCCCCCGCCCGCGACCGAGCCGGGCGGCGACCCCGCCGCGCGCGCCCCGGTCCAGCCCTCGGCGGCGCCGCCACCGAGCGCGACCGCCTCCGCGACGGGCGCCTCCCCCGTCCCGCCGCCGGAGCCCGCCAAAGCCGCCTTCGCGTGGCCCGCGCCGCCCAAGCTCTCACCGCTCGTGATGACGCTGCCCGCAGAGGCGGAGACCTCGCCTGCGGCGCTCGGAGCCTACATCGCGCAGCACGAGCCCACGCAGGCCGAGCGCGCGCGCGCGGTGCACGACTGGGTCGCCGACCGGATCGCGTACGACGGGCCGGCCTACCGCGAGGGTCGCTACCCGCCGCAGGACGCCGCGACCGTGTTCCGCACGCGGGTCGGCGTGTGCGCGGGCTACGCGCGCGTCTTCGCGGAGGTCGCGAAGGCCGCCGGCCTCGAGGCGCGTTACGTGGTGGGCACCGTCCGCGGCGTGGGCATGCGCCCCGACGGCGAGCTGCACGCCTGGAACGCCGTGAAGATCGACGGCGCGTGGGCGCTCGTCGACACCACGTGGGACGCAGGCCACCTCGATGGCGCCAAGTTCATCAAGGAATACCGCACGATCTACCACCGCACGCCGCCCGACGTGTTCCGCGTCGATCACTTCCCGAACGAGCCCAACTGGCAGCTCGCCAGCGAGCCGTGGCAGCGCGGCGAGTTCTTCCGGCGCCCCATGCTGAGCGCCGAGTTCTTCGCCGACGGCCTGACGCTGCGCAGCCCGGAGCGCTCGCAGGTCACCACGACCGGCGCGTTCACCGTCGAGCTCGAGAACCCGGGCCAGCTCTTCCTCATCGCGGAGGACGCCAAGGCCAAGTGCGCCGTGACGCGCGAGGGCGCGAGGCTCGAGGCGCGGTGCCCGGTGGAGGCGAAGGGCGCGCACGACATCAAGCTCTTTGCGTCACGCGTGCAATACGGCACGTACCACTACGTGGGACACTTCGAGGTGACGCGCTTCTAGCGCGCGACGAGGGAGAGCGAGGTGCCGGTGAAGGTGAACTTTTGCATCGCGTGTGGGACTGGGCTCGTGTCGGCAAGCGACGCCGACGGGCGCGAGCGCAGGCGGTGTCCAGCCCCCGACTGCGGGTGGGTGCACTACGGCAACCCGACCCCAGTCGTCGCCGCCATCGTGGAGCACCCCGACGGCGTGCTGCTCGCGCGGAACAAGGGCTGGCCGGACGGCATGTTCGGGCTCGTGACGGGCTACCTCGAGGCCGGCGAGACGCCCGAGGCCGGCGTGCTGCGCGAGGTCCAGGAGGAGCTCGGCCTCACCGCCGAGCTCGTGTCGCTGGTCGGGATCCACGCGTTCGAGCTCAAGAACGAGCTGCTCGTCACGTACCACGTGCGGGCCGCCGGCGAGGTGCGCCTCGGCGACGAGCTCGCGGCCTACAAGGCCGTGCCGGAGGCGAAGCTCCGCCCGTGGCCGGTGGGCACGGGCCACGCGGTGCGCGAGTGGCTCCGGGGCCGAGGGCGCGAGGACGTGTAGGCCCAAGCTGCTCGGCGCGCCGCCGCGTGCAGTCGACGGCGATTCCTGGTAAGCGAGGCGAGCACGCGCCCGTAGCTCAGTTGGATAGAGCGGCGGCCTTCTAAGCCGTTGGTCGCAGGTTCGAGTCCTGCCGGGCGCGCCGACCGAACGGAGGAGACGCGATGATCGGCAAGTCGCTCAGCGAGAGACACGGGCGGGCGCGGCTGGCCGACGCCGACGCGGTCGCGATCGTGCGCGAGGCGCTGCCCGCCCAGGCCGAGAACCTGGTGGGCGTTCGCGCCGAGGGCGCGGCGATGATCGCGTTCCTGGTCGTGCGCGCCGACGAGGCCGCGGTGCGCGTCTGCAAGGCCCTCGGCCTCGAGCTCGCGAGGGGGAGCACCGTCACGTTCGGGCTGGCCGGGGCCGACGCCGCGCGCCTGCTCCCCGAGCTGCGCCCGGCGCAGCGCGCCTGGCTCGAGACGCCGTGCGCCCCCCGCGAGACCAAGGTGCTGCTGCTGTGCGGCGGGCTCGCGCTCGTGTCGCTCGAGGCACGCGGCGCCGGGACCGTCGCGATCACCACCGCCTGAACACGCCGCAAGGGCCGCGATGTTTCGACCCCGGACTGTGGCCGGCGTCGCGAACCCATGCCATGGTGCAGTGGACTAGCCAGGAGCTTTTCTCGATGTCTTCCCGTCTGCGCTTCGTCTCCGTCACGCTGCTTGTGACAGGGGTATTCCCTTTTCTTTCGAGCGCTTGCGCGACCGGACAGGCCCCCGACACCGAGGACCCCGGGCCGGTGATCGAGCCCGCGCCCTCCGGCTCGACGACCGGCACCGGCGGCCCCCTCGAGGTCCCGGACGCCGCCAAGCCCCCGAGCGACGCGACCCCCGGCGACGCCGCGGCCAACGCCGACGCGACGGCCCCCGCGCCCCTGCCCGTGCTCACCTCGCTCACGCCCGCGAAGTCGGCGCTCAGCGCCACGCCGCTCACCCTCAAGGCGACCGGCAGTAACTTCACGTCCGCCTCCGTCCTGCACGTCGACGGCACCGCGGTCGCCACCACCTTCACGAGCGCGACGGAGCTCCAGGCGACGCTGCCGGCCTCGCTGCTCGCGACCGTCGGCACGCTCTCGATCACGGTCGCGACCCCCGCGCCCGGCGGCGGCACGTCCGCCGCGATCCCCTTCGCGGTAGAGAACCCGGCGCCCACCGCCACCACGCTCGCGCCGCTGGGCACGCTGCTCGGCTCGCCCGCGACGTCGCTCACCGTCACCGGCACGGGGTTCGTCTCCGGCGCGAAGGTGGTGTTCAACGGCGTCGATCTCGTCACCACGTTCGTGAGCAGCACGTCGGTGCAGGCCACCATCCCCGCCGCGCAGCTCGCGGCGCCGGGCACGTTCAACGTCACGGTGGTGAACCCGGCCCCCGGCGGCGGGGCCACCGCGCCGCTCTCGTTCACCGTGTCGACGCCCAGCGTGCAGCTCACCTCGGTGACCCCCGTGAGCCAGCTCGTCGGCTCGGGCGCCACCGCCGTCTCGCTCGTGGGCACGGGCTTTCTCTCGACCACCACCGTGATGTTCAACGGCGTCGCGATCGGCTCGTCGTACGTCGACGCCACGCACATGAACGCCACCATCCCGGCGGGCTCGCTCACGGCCGTCGGCGACTTCCCCCTCACGGCGAGCAACCCGCCCCCCGGCGGCGGCCTCAGCAACCCGGTGCAGTTTCGCGTGCAGTACGCGGCGCCGAACCTCGTCTCGCTGGCGCCCTCGAGCGCCAACGCGGGCTCGGGCCCGGTGGTCGTCTCGCTGAACGGCTCGGGCTTCTACTCGGCGTCGCAGGTCACGTTCGACGGGGTCGCGAGCACCACGACGTTCGTGTCGTCGAGCCAGCTCCAGGCGACGCTCACGGCGGCGCAGCTCGCGACCGGCAAGGTCATCTCGGTGCGGGTCTCCACGCCCGCGCCCGGCGGCGGCACGTCCGCGGTGCAGTCGTTCACCGTGCAGAACCCAGGCCCAACGCTCACGGGGCTCTCGCCGAGCACCGTCGCGGCGCGCTCGGCCGCCACCACCGTCACGCTGACGGGCAGCGGCTTCGTGACGGCGAGCCAGGTCCGCGCGAACGGCGTCGACATCGGCACCACGTTCGTCTCGGGCACGTCGCTCACCGCGCTCGTGCCCGCGAGCTACCTCGTGAACCCGGGCGCCGTCTCGCTCACCGTGACGAACCCGAACCCCGGCGGCGGCACGAGCGGCGCGTTCAACCTGAACGTGGCCTGCAACACCGCCGGCGTCGACGTCGCCCTCGGCGCCATCGGCAACACGACCACGCTCAGCACGTCGTTCGCAGCGGCGCCCACCGCGGCGCGCCTCTCGGCGGCGGGCACGTGCCCGGCGTCGCTCTCCACGACGAACCTCCAGCCCGCGCGCTACTGGGTCGTCCAGAACACCTCGGGCGTGCCGATCGTGCTCTCGAGCTGGGCCGTGTGCACCTCCGACGCGAACCACGAGGACGACGCGTTCCTCACGTACTACCGGCGCAGCACGCGCCCCGCGACCGACGCCGAGCGCCAGGCGTGCACCGGCTTCATCAGCGAGGGGCTCAGCGGCAGCGGCGGCTACACCAGCCCCGAGGCCGGCGGCTCGGACTGGTGCCCAGGCCTCACGAAATCGAACGGCGGCGCGATCGCGCTCGGCGTGTGCGAGACGGCCGTCGTGCACATCCAGCCCTGGAGCCAGACCAGCACGACCTACACGCCCCCGGCGAGCATCCGACTCCGGCCCGAGGCCCCGTGAGCCCCGTGGCCCGCCGAGCGATCGGCGGGCCCCCGGAGAACAGCAGCAATCCCTCGTAATTAAAGGGTTATTCGGTGGTCGTCCGGTTCAGAACGTGGGTTCAGAACGTGCCGCCCACGCCGACCGCGCCCGGCCCGAGCAGCGGGTGCCACTCACGCGCTGGCGCCTTCGCCGTCTTCGGCGCCGCGCCGCGCTCCGGCTCCTGCCCCGAGGTCATCACGTACGCCACCACGGTGAGCCCGCCCGCCAAGAGGGTCGCGCCGGCGAAGATGTCGGCGACGAGGGCCAGGGTCTTCGTGCTGCTCCGCTGGCTGTCGATCTCGGCCTTCGAGGCGTTGGGCGTCCCGAGCGTGGTCTCGAACGTCGAGTGCTTCGAGGAGGTGAGGATCGCGAACACCGCGGTCCCGCCGGCCATGGCGCCGGTCGCCGCGAGGCCGATGTAGAACGGCGTGCGGCTCTTGGGGCGCATCGCGGGCGCGGCGGGCGTGGTGACCTGCGTCTGCGCGAAGCCGCCGATGGGCTTCAGGTCGAACTTGACCTCGAGCTCCTTCGCGCCGGCCACGTCGAGCACCTTGGTCTGGGTCTGGTAGCCGGAGGCCGTGACCGAGATGCGCCTGCGCCCCGCGCTGACGAGGAGCGGCTGCGGATCCGTGCGCGGCTCGTCGTCGATGGTGATCTCGATGGGCGAGGTGGTGGCCCCGACCACGATCGTGAGCTGGGCCACGCGCTGCCGGAGCTTCGCGAGCTCGCCCTCGACCTCCTTGCGGCGCTCCGCCTCGATCTTGTCGCCACCCTCGCGCAGGTAACGCTCGAAGGCGCGCACGGCGCGGGCGTAGTCTTGGAGCTGGTAGAGCGTCTGGCCGAGGTTGTACTCGATGCGGTACGACGGCGCGGCGGCGTTGGCGGCGCGGAACTCGGCGAGGGCCGCGTGGAAGTTCCCCTCTTTGTAGAGCTCGATGCCCCGGGCGAAGCGCGTGCGCCCCTCGTCGAGGCCGGCGCCTTGCGCGCGCGCCGAGCCCTCGGCGAGCGTGGCCTCGGCGAGGCCTCCGAGCGCCCCGAGCGTGGTGATGAGCAGCGCGGCGGTGGCGGCGCGGCGAAGGCGGCGCGGGCGAGACGTCATGGCGCGTATCATGGAGCGTACGGATCCTTCTCGTCGAGCGGCCTCGACGACGGCTTCGTCGTCGGGGTGGGTGCGGCCTGAGGTGCGACCGGCGGTCCGGAGTGCGCGACCGCGGGCGCGGCGGGGCCCACCCGAGGGCCGGGAGCCACGGGCACGAACACGGGCCCGTGAGGCGACGCGGGCGCCGTCTGCGCGGTCACGGCCGCCGACGGCGTGGGCGTGGGCGCGGCG
>DAORJJ010000201.1:0-10881 GCA_035439005.1 Polyangiaceae bacterium
CTCCGGGGCGACGCTCGTGCCCCCCGCGCCCGCGCCGCCGCGCGCTCGCTGAGCCGAGCCCCCGACCGCCCGCGCGGCTCCGTCGCTGTGACCTCGTCGACGTGCCGCTGCTCGGCGCGCTTGCGCCCGACGAGGCGGCGTCGGCACGCGCGGCGGGCCCGCTCGAGCGCCGGCCCCGCCGAAAGCGGTGCTAGGCTGCGGGCCATGCGAACGCCCACGACCCGCCTCGTGTTCTTCGGTCTGGCCTCGCTCCTGGTCGCCTGCGGCGGCTGTCGAGAGCGCTTCCCGCCCCCGTTCGGCACCAAGACCCCCGTGGCCGACGGCGAGGACGATCCCGGCCCGGGCTCCGGCACCCCGCGCGACGACAGCAAGGTCGTCCCCGTCGCGAACCCCGAGGGGCCTTGGCTCCACCCCCGGGTGCTGCTCTCCGCCGAGCGCATCACCAAGCTGAAGGCCGCGGTCAAGCCCGACAACCCCGTGTGGGTGCGCCTCCAAGAGGGGTGCGACAGCGCCCTGCGCGAGACCATCGAGTCCGGCTACGAGGCCGAAGACTGGGGCCACGCCGCCGCCGATCTCGCGCTCTGCGCGGTCATGACCGGGAAGGAGACGTACGCGAAGGGCGCCGTGAAGTACGCCGTCGCGCTCGTCGAGGACAAGGAGAAGGTCGGCGACAAGAAGGGCGGCGACAACATCGTCAAGCACAACGAGGGCTACACGATCCGCAACCGCGGCGTGTTCCCCGCGCTCGTGTACGACTGGCTGCACGACAACCCCGCCCTCACCGCCGCCGCGAAGAAGGTCATCGTCCAGCGCGTCTACACGTATCTAAAGTGGTATCGCAAAGACGGGTATCGGAACGGCGACGCGATAGGCAATCACTATATGGGCCATTTCGCGACCGTCGCGGTGGCCGGGCCCGCGTTCGCGGGAGACGACCCCAAGGGCAACGAGCTCCGCGGCATCGCGCGCAAGATGTGGCAGGAGGAGGTGATCCCCGGCTACAAGAAGCACGCGGGCGGTGACTTCGCCGAGGGCTGGCAGTATGCGCGCACCATCGCGCCCTCGATCGCGTTCCACGTGGACGCCGAGTCGCGCGCGCCCGGCGGCAACCCGCGCATCGCCGACGAGCTCCCGTGGCTCCGCGAGACCATCGCGTTCCAGGCGCACGCGCTGCACCCCGACGGGCTCACCATGTTCGACAACGGCGACTGGAACCACAAGCCCGCGAAGCCCAGCCCCGGGCCGTTCCTCGCCCTGTCGGTGGCCCTCCCCGACGCCGACTCGCAGAAGCGCGCCCTCTTCCTCGCCCGCCTCACCGAGAAGCCCGACGATCCCCTCTGGCACTGGCTCGAGTTCATCGGCAACGATCCGAGCCGCCAAGACGACGACCCGCGGAAGGGCAAGACGAGCCACTTCGCCCCAGGCACGGGCACCATCTTGGCGCGCACCGACTGGGGCAAGGAGGCCTCCTGGGCCACTCTCACTTCGTCCCCCTTCTACTCCGATCACCAGCACCTCGATCAGGGGCACTTCGAGGTCGTGCGCGGCAAAGATCTCCTCATCACCGATCCTGGGGACTACGACTCGTACTCGACCATGAGCCACAACAGCCTCCTCGTCGACGACGGCGGCGAGCTCATGAAGAAGACCCCCAACCAATCCATCTACGGGGCGTCGGCGGGCGTGCCTCGCTTCGAGGACGCGCAGCGCTACGTGTACGGCATGGCGAGCTTCGGCTCGGCCTACGACAACGACCCGGACGACAAGCGCGCGAAGGCCGTGCCCCGCGCGGAGCGCGAGTGGTTCTTCTCGCGCGGCGCGTTCTCCGTCCGCTCGCCCGGCGCCTCGCGCCTCGTGGTGTACGATCGCGTCACGGTCGCGAAGGCGAGCTACGGCGTCACGTGGACCGGCCACGCCGGCGCGCAGCCCAAGGGCACGGGCGGCAGCCTCCGCGTCGACGTGGGCGCTTCGAGCGCGCAGCTCACCGCGCTGCTTCCGGCCGGGAGCGCGTTCAAGCTCGTGAAGGAGCCGTCGCTCAAGACCGACGACATCTTCATGAAGAACGATCCCGCCGAGGGCGTGTTCGGCCTGCGCCTCGAGACCGCCTCGCCGAAGGGCTCCACCGAGCGCCGCTTCCTGCACGCGGTGGTGGTGGGGGCGAGCGGCGACGCGCTGCCCGGCGCCGAGGCCGTGGCGGGCGACGGCGCGGAGGGCGCGCGCATCGACAACGAGGTCGTGGTCTTCACGAAGGCCGGGCCGCAGAAGGCAGGGGCGGCCGAGAAGCTCTCGTACAAGGCCCCCTCCGGCCCCCCGAGCCACTACGTGGTGGGGCTCGCGCCGCAGGGCAAGTACGGCGCGAGCGGCGCCGCCGAGGGGCCCGCCTGCAAGATCACGGTGACCCCGGGCGGCGCGCTCACCGCCAGCGCGGCGGGGGTGCTCTCCCTCACGGTCGCCGCCGCGCCGTCGTGCGCGGTCAAGTAGCGCGCGTGTCCACCGACGCCCAGCCCTCACCGCGCGGCGAGGCCTCCGCGCGCGCGACCGCCACCGCCAGCGAGCCACGCCTCGCGAACGCGAAGCTCGTGGCGCAGGTGGTGGTCCCGCTCGCCGCGGTCTTCGCCGCCGTCAGCGTCGCGGCGGCGCTCTTCCGGCCGGAGCTCCGCGCCCTGGGCGAGGCGTTCGTGCGCCGCTTCGGCTACGCGGGGATGGCCGCGGGGTCGTTCCTATCGGACGCCTTCATGTTCCCAATTCCCCCACAGTTTTACATGCTTACGTCGGTCGCTGCGGGGGCGCCACAGTGGCCGTCGGTGCTCGTGATCTGCGCGTCGTCGGTGGTCGCGGCGAACGTCGCCTACCACGTGGCCGGGTCGCTCGCGCGCGTGCCCCTCGTCCGGCGCCGCATCGAGCGCTCGCGCGGGGTCATCGATCCGCTCTTCGCGCGGTACGGGTACTACGCGGTCGCCGTGGGCGCGGTGCTGCCGGTCCCGTTCTCGCTGCTCTGCTACCTCGCGGGCCTCTACCGCGTGCCGTACCGGCTCTACGCGGTGCTCGTGCTGCTCCGTGTGCCGCGCCTGCTCGCGTTCTACGCGCTCATCCGCCTCGGCTGGGCGTCCTGAGCGGCGCGCGAGAGGCCCGCTTGAGACTTGCGCGCCAAGCGCCTCGGGCCACACTCTGCGCGCGAGCGCGCCGCTCACCCCCCGAGAGATTCCATGCCCCGTAGACCGCTGCTCGCCCGCCTCGCGACCGCCGCGACCGCCACCTGCCTCGCCCTCCTCGCCGCGTGCTCGGCCGAGGCCCCCGCGCCGGAGGACCCGGGCGCCGAGCTGGACGTGCCCGGCGAGTCGAACTCGGAGGAGGCCCTCACCGAGCCCCGCAACATCCGCGGCGCCGACAAGATGAGCCCGAAGGAGATCGCGCTCACGTTCGACGACGGCCCGCGCGCCGAGTCGATCGCGTTCGCGCAGTGGCTGAAGGACCAGGGCGTGATCGCCACGTTCTTCATGACCGGCCAGAGCGTGGTGAGCAACGCGACCACGCGCGAGGCGCCCGCGAAGATCGCCGCGATGGGGCACCTCGTCGCGAACCACACCTACACCCACCCCATCAAGCCGTCGTTCGCGTCGCTGTCGACCTCCCAGATGATCGAGGAGATCGCGAAGACCGACAAGCTCATCGCGAGCTCCATCCCGGCGGGCGTCCCGTCGCTCTTGCGCACGTCGGGCGGGAGCTGGAGCGGCGCGGTCTCGGCGACGCTGAACGGCGATCCGAGCACGAAGCACTACCTCGGCAACATCTACTGGGACATCGGCGGCGCGATGGACGAGGGCTTCGGCGCCGACTGGGCCTGCTGGGGCTCGGGCTACAAGCTCACGCCCGCCGCGTGCGGCGCCCGCTACCTGAAGGAGATCGCGGCGCGGGGGAACAAGGGCATCGTCCTGCTGCACGACATCCACGCGAACACCCGCGCGATGGTGCGCGACGTGCTCGTGCCCGAGCTGAAGCGCCAGGGCTTCACCTTCGTGCGCGTCGACAAGATCGCCGGCATCACGCCGGAGACGCCGGGCACCCCGACGACGACCGGCGCCGCGACCGCGGGCGCGACGTGCGCCGACGGCTGCATCTGGTCGGCGGCCTGCGTGAACCGGCCCCACGCGCCGAACGCGCCCGGCAACCTGGCGCTCGTGTGCGTGCAGCGCGGGAACTGCAGCGTGCGCTGCTCGCCTCGCTGAGGGCGCGCGGACGAGGCGCGGCCCAGGGCGCGCCGCGGCGGCTCAGCGCTCGGCGCGCATCGCCCAGCCGTGGTTGATGCACGGCAGGCGGGCGTCGGCCGCGAGCACGGCGACGGGCCCCGCCTCGACCCGGCGCGCCTCGAAGACGAGGAGGCGGGTCGTGTCGAGTGAGTACGCGGGGACGAGCAGCCAGCCCTCGCCTTGGGCGCCCTGGGCAGCGCCCGCCCGCGCGACGAAGCGCGGCTGACGAAAGAAGACGCGCTCGGGCGTGCTCCAGGTGAGCGCGCGCCCCGTGCGGGTGTCGAGGTGCGTCACCGACGAGCTGTGTCCCTCGTGTTGGTCGTTCGCGCAGAACCACGCGTCGTCGTAGGGGAGCCCGCGCCGTGACTCGTCGATGGCGTCGAAGGTGACCCGCTGGACGCCCGGCGCGAGGAGCCGCTTGTGCGCGCGGCGCGTCGCGAGGTCGACGCTGAAGCGGAAGACCCCGCCGAGGTTCGTGTGCACCGGACGCCGCGTGTCGAGCTCGAACTGCGAGGCCTCGCGCTCCGGGTTCAGGTTGGACACGAACGCGTCCCACTCGAGGCGACCGTCGGCCTCCCACGAGTTCGTGACGTGATACACGAAGCCCGTCATCCGGAAGCGAACGGTGAACGGCGCCGCCGCGGGATCGCGCGGCACGACGTGCCAGACCAGGCCGCCGGTGTCCTCGTCGCGGGTGTCGTCGAGGGCGCCGCGCCCGAGCCCGAGCACGAAGCGGACCTCGTGGTAGCGCGCCGAGATCGCCGGCAAGAGGTAGTGCCCGCGGGTGAACGCGAACGCGTGCGGCACGAGGTAGCCAGGCCACTGGTAGTCGCGCGTGCGCGCGCCCCCGCCCGGGTCGAGCTCGATGAACCTGAACGAGGTCGCGAAGGTGGGGCCGATCGAATACGTGTGCGTGACCAGGCGACCGGTCACCGGATCGACCTGCGGGTGCATGTTGTACTGCAGCGTGGAGCTCGGTGTGACGAGGCCCTCGAGCACGTCGCGGGCGGCGTCACGGAGCTCCTCGTCGAGCGTGACGTACCTGTTCTGCGCGGTGAGGAGCACGCGGCCGTCCCACGCGATCGCGTCGTGCATCGCCGAGCGGCCCATCACGTGGGTCACGCGGCCCGCGCCGGGCCCGACCATGGTGAGGATGCCCTTGCGGAGCACCCGCCCAGCGCGCTCTTCCGCGTCGAACAGCGGATCGTCGAGGCGGCGCGCGCGCACGCGGCCGCCCGCGCCGCCGACGCGGAGCTCGACGAGGCACGGGTACGCGTCGAGCAGGTGGTCGATGCGCCGATCGCGGGTGCGGTACCACCCGCCCGCGACGTAGACCGCCTCGAGGCCTTCGGGCACCGCGCCCGCCTCGACTCGCAGGGGTCGGTCGACCTCGAGCGCGACGTCGTCCACGAGATCGACGAAGGCGGGCAGCTGGCTCGCCTGCTCTTCGATCCCTTCCTGTCGACGCAGCGCCCCGCGGGCGCGCCGCGCGAGGTCGGGGAGGAGGCCGCGCACGAGCTCGAGGCTGTCCCACGCCGTGCCGGGGCGGAGGTCGGCGCTCACGGTGCCACCGCCGGCGACGAGCACTCGGCGAACTGTCCGGCCCACGCGCGGTAGCGGCCGATGGGCCCATCACCCTTCGCGAGCGTGGGCGCCGCGACGTACCGCTTCGCGTCCCAAATGGGGAAGTCGGCGCGCGTGTCGCGCACGAAGAGCGCGAGGATGGTGCGACGGAGCGGCGCGGCGAGCGACCGCGCGAGAGCGCGTCCGGCGCGGGTGCGGAGGCTCAACGTGGGGACGCTGACGCCGAGGGACAGATCGATCTCTCCGCCGCCGACGGGGGTGGCGAGGACCCAGTGCCGCGTGCGGAGGCCGAGCGCGGTCACGTCGACGAAGGAGTAGCCGAGACCCCAGGCCTCGATCGCGAAGCGCGTGCGGAAGCCCGCCCCGAGGATGGGGACGCCGACGGGGACGCCGAGATTGTGCCGCATGGAGTAGGCCGCGGTCAGCCGGGGGCCCTCGGTGACGAGCGGCGCCTCGACGACGACCTCCGAGAACCCGTGGACGACCGTGAAATGGCCGATGTCGACGCTGTTCTCCGTGGTCTCCTGGGGGTGCCCGCGGAGGCGGAAGGTGCGCATGTCGGGGGTCGAATACCCCTCGGGAGCGAGCGCGGGCACCTCCCACGAGGGCGGGCGCGCGCCGGACCACACGAGCACGAAGCCGTTCCGCTCGATCGCAGGGAGCACGCCCGCGCGGGCGCGGCGTGGCGGCGCGCCGCCGTACGCCGTGCGCACGCACGCGCCGGACCTGTCGAACTCGAAGCCGTGGAACGGGCACCGCAGGCTCTCCCCGCACACCTTGCCGCCGCGACCGAGGTGTGCGCCGAGGTGCGGACACACCGAATCGAGCGCGCCGACGGCGCCGGACTCGGTGCGAAAGACGACGACGTCGCGCCCAAACATCGGCCGCGTGAGGACCTCGCCGACGCGGAGGTCGCGCGCGAGGGCGGCGACGTACCAGCCCTCGGGCACGGCGGGCAGGCCGGCGGCGGTGCCACGCGCCGCGGAGACCAGCGGGAGAGAGACGCTCACGGCAGCGCTCGTCGAGCCAGGGAGAACCGCATGAGGCGATTTGGCGCGCCCGGCGCCCCGCGTCAAGCGCGACGCGCCCTCGCGCTCGCTCGGTGTGGCGAGTGGCGCTCCATCCACCAGGCGACCGCCGGGGCCAGCGCGGTGCGTTTTCTAGGTGAGCGCTTCTACGTGAGCCCGCACCGCAGATCGCAACGAAGGCGGTCGGGATGAGGCGGCGATGGGCGGGTTCACGCGGTCCGCGGCGCGCTCAGAACGTCGCGCCGTAGCCCAGAGACCACGCGCCCGCGCTCGCCCCGCCCCGCAGGTGCGCGAGGCGCTCGAGCGCGCCCGCGTAACGCTCCGCGCGCGCGAGCGCGAACGTGTCGAACACGAACAGCACCGACGCCTGCAGCGCGACCGCGAGCCCTACGCCCTGAACCGCCGCGGACCGCGTGAACCCGCCCACGGCCAGCGCGCCCGCGCCCACGCTGGTCAGCGCGAGCTCGGTGAAGAGCAGCGCCGTGAGATCGCGACGCACGCCGGCGATCCGCCGCGACTCGCTCGCGTAGAGCGCGGCCGGGCGGGCTCGCAGCGCGCCGTCGAGGCGCGCCACCTGCGCGTCGGTGCGGAGGAAGAGGACGAGCCCCACCGCGGCCTCCACGGCGCCCAGGGCCAGCGTAGGGACGGCCGCGCCGCGCGCGAGCTCCGAGTCACCGACGGCGAGGAGCAGGCCGCCCGCGCCGAGTGACGCGACGCCGGGCCCCACGAGCAGGGGCGCCGCGGCCTTCTCGCCCGCGAAATACTCGCGCATGCCGGCGCGGGCGTCCTCCTCCGGGCTGGCGGCGCGCGCGCGCTGCGGCGCCACGGCCGCGGCGACCAGCGCCCCGAGGGCCACGAGCGCGCGCGCGGAGGCCAAGCTCGTGGAGCGAACCAAGGGACGACGCGCGGGCATGGGCAGGACCGTAGCACCGGCCCCTTCGACGCGTGAGACAGCCCACGACGCGCGCAGCTTGCGCGCGGGCGCCCCCGGGAGTACATCGATGCGCCCCGCCCCGCGGACCACGCCATGCTCCCTCCCGAGTTCTCCGTCCCCATCTCCTCGCTCGAAGCCGGCGGCAAGAGCTTCACGTTCGCCATTCGCCCCGCGTGGCTGCGCGGCGCCATGGAGGGCTGCGAGGTGGCGCCCTCCGACCGCGACGGCTCGCTCGAGGTGCGCTTGTCGCCGAGCGGGGCCGACGTCGTCGCCCAGGGCACGCTCGAGGCCGACCTCATCGTGCCGTGCGCGCGCTGCCTCGGCCCTGCGAACATCTCGATTTCCCACAGCTTCTCTGTCCTCTTCGTGCCCAGCGTCTCGGCCGAGCGCGGCGACGACGAGGAGATCATCGCCAGCGAAGAGGGCGACACGCTCCCCTACGACGGCGAGACCGTGGTGCTCGACGACTTCGTCCGCGACGAGCTGCTGCTCGAGTCGCCGATGATTCCCTTGTGTTCCGAGGGCTGCCCGGGTATGAGCCCTTCCCTCGTTTCCAACGGTCCCGAGGCCGACGCGCCAAGAGACCCGATTGACCCTCGCCTTCTCCCGCTCCTGCGGTGGAAGACCCCCCAGAAGTCCTGAAGAGACCCGACGAAGGAGCATCCCCGTGGCCGTCCCCAAGAGGCGAACCAGCCGATCCAAGCGCAACATGCGGCGCGCGAACCACGACAAGGTCGTCCCGGTGCAGCTCATCGCTTGCTCCAACTGTGGCGAACCGTCGGTGCCCCACCGCGCCTGCGGCGCGTGCGGCTTCTACGGCGGGCGCTCGGTCAAGAAGACCGAAGCCGCCAGCTGAGCGATCCGCGAGCCGCGCACCCCGCACCCGCACCCCGCACGGGCAGGAAGACCTCTTCTTGCCCGTGTACGGTTTTGTGCGAGCCACGAATTGACTTTTTTGTTAGTCAGTAGGCCACCGCGCTCCGCGACCCGGAGAATCCCATGCTTCAGCCCGCCTCCCGCATCCTCGGCACCGGCCACTACCTCCCGCCGAACATCCGGACCAACCACGACATCGAGAAGATGGTCGACACGTCCGACCAGTGGATCATGGAGCGCACCGGCATCCGGGAGCGGCGCATCGCGAGCCCCGAGATGGTCACGAGCGACATGGCCGCCGAGGCCGCGAAGTCCGCGCTGGCGATGGCGGGCCTGAAGGCGTCCGACCTCGACATGATCATCGTGGGTACCGTGACGCCCGACATGCCCATGCCGGCCACGGCGGTCTTCGTGCAGCAGAAGATCGGCGCCGGGCACTGCCCCGCCTTCGACATCTCCGCCGCGTGCGCGGGCTTCCTGTTCGGCCTCACCTTGGCCGACGGCGTGATCCGCACCGGCGTCGCCAAGCACGTGCTCGTGATCGGCGTCGAGCTCCTCTCGCGCGTGGTCGACTGGGAAGACCGCACCACCTGCGTGCTCTTCGGCGACGGCGCCGGCGCCGCGGTGTTCGGCCCCTCCGACGGCAAGGTCGACGCGCTCGGGCGACCGCGGGGCGTGCTCGCGTCGAGCATCCACTCCGACGGCGAGCTCGCCGGCTCGCTGTGGATCCCGGGCGGCGGCAGCCGCATGCCGCCCTCGGCGGACATGCTGGCGAGCAAGGCCCACAAGGTCCACATGCGCGGCCAGGACATCTTCAAGGTCGCGATCAAGAGCCTGTACTCTGCAAGTAAAGCCGCGGTCGAGAAGGCGGGCATGACGCCCGACGAGGTCGACTGGGTATGTCCCCACCAGGCGAACCTCCGCATCATCGACCAGGCCACGAGCCGCCTCGGCGTCCCCAAGGAGAAGATCCTCGTGAACCTCGAGCGGGTCGGCAACACGTCGAGCGCGAGCATCCCCATCCTCCTCGACGAGAGCCTCCGCTCCGGCAAGGTGAAGGAGGGCGAGAGCGTCGTCATGTGCGCGCTCGGCGCGGGCGTCTCCTGGGGCGGCGCGGTCGTCCGCATCTAGCGGCGCGCGCGCCTCCGAGCGCGCCTCTGAACGATTGTGAAGGTCACGCTTCCCCGTGGCCGCCAACCCCAGCTAAGCTGCACCCAATGGCGCGCCATCTCCGCGTAGGCATGACACTCACGTTCCTCGCTGCGGGGGCCTCGGCGATCGCCTCGCTCACGGCGTGCCCCATCGCGACCGCGGGCATCTTCGAGTCGTACATGTCGATCGACGGCGAGCGGCGCCGCAACGAGTTCTTCAGCGACACCACGAACATCGTCTGCACGGTCGAGGTGCGCGGGGCGCGCACGAACGTGACCACCGAGATGCTCGTCCGGCAGACCCAGGTGCTCACGCTGGAGCCGCCGCTCCGCGCGACCGACACCAACGTCATCCTCGCGTACGCCGACTTCCAGGGCGCCGGCAAGCAGACCCTCGAGCTCAAGCCTGCCGAGAACAAGGACGCGGGCGAGGCGCCGCAGGTGAAGCCCTTCCCCGTGGGCCGGTTCCAGTGCGAGATCTACCTCGACGGCAAGCTCGAGGACACGCTGCCCTTCAACGTGAACTACGCCCCCTGCCCGCCCCAGCGCATCGAGCCCGGCGCGCGGTGCGGAGGCTTCTACGAGAAGAACCGCTCGTGCCCGGCGGGCGGCGCGGGCATCCCCGAGGCCGGACCTCCCCAGGTCACGGCCGGCACCTGCACCTGCGACGGCAGCATCACGGCGGTCTGGGTGTGCAAATGACGCGGGAGCGCAGCATGGGCCATCGAGCGGCACGACGAACCTCGCAGTCCTCCGCCGCGCGTGGCGGCCTCGCCGCGCTGGCGATCGTCGCGCTCGGGGCCTCCGCCGTCGCGTGCGTCTTCGACTCGGGCGGCGGCTACCAAGGCGGCGGGCGCGAGTCGCCCGTCAAGAAGGAGGAGAACTCCACCACGCCCCCCGACCCCACCACCACGACCCCCACGAGCACGACCACGCCCGACTCCGCGCCTCCGCCGCCCCCCGTCGACGCCGGCGGCGGCGGCTGACCGCGCGGCGCGGGCGCCGCGTGAGCCCGGGAGGGCGAACGTAGGTGGAAGGCGAGCCCGAGCCGCCGAACCTGA
>DAORJJ010000202.1:0-10852 GCA_035439005.1 Polyangiaceae bacterium
CGTCGGGCGTGGCCGCCGGCGGGGGCGGCGGGGGCGGCGCGGCCGCTGCGGCCTTGACCTCCGCCTGCTTGGCCTTCGCGCGGTTCAGGAGGTCGTCGACGTCGTCGCCCTTCTCGGCGCGCGCGCCGCGCATGGTCTTGTAGGCCTCGAACTCGCGGATGGCCTGAGCCGCCTGCTCGTTCGCGTTCATGCCAGGGATGCTCGTCGAGACGAGGAAGAGCAGCCCGAGATTGTAGTGCGCGATACCCAGCGTGGAATCGAACGCGAGCGCTTGCTCGAGCTCGCGCTTCGCGTCGACGGGGCGACCGACGAGGCGGTAGGCATCGCCAAGGTTGAGCCGCGCGTGGGGGCTCTTCGGAGCGAGCCGTACGCCCCGCTCGAGCACCGGAAGCGCCTCTTGGGCGTTCCCCGCCTCGAGCTTGATCGCGCCCAGCTGGATCGCGCTCTCCGCGAGATCCGGCCGCTTCGCGTACGCGGCCTCGAAGGCCGCGAGCGCCGCCGCCCTTCGCCCGTTCTCGAGAGCGATGAGGCCGCGCAGCAGGTGGGCCTCGGCGTTGTCCTTGTCGCGCGCGGGGGTCGTCTCGCCGAACCCGTCGAGGATGGCCGTGATCGCGTACTTCGCCAGCTCCATCTTGCGAGCTCGGAAGTGATCGCGGGCGATGGCGACCATCGCCTCCTTGTAGTTCGGGTTCATCCGCAGCGCGTCCTGGGCGAGCTGCTGGGCGGTGCCGTGGTCCTTCTGGAGCGACTTGATCTCGGCGAGGTACGTCGTGAGCGCCGCCGAGTCAGGGTTCTTGGCTCGCTTCTCCGTAAGGAACGTGTCGGCCTCCCCTACCCGCCCCGCGCTCGCGAGCGCCAGAGCGTACGCGCCCATCGCGGGCTCGTGGTCGGGCTGGAGCGAGATGGCGGTGCGGTACTCCTGCATCGCGCCGTTGCTGTCGCCGAGGCGCTCGAGCACGACGCCCAGCGAGTAGTGCGGGGCCGCCGCCTTGGGATCGGCGCTCGAGGCCTCCGAGAACCCCTTGCGCGCGCCCTCCATGTCGCCATCGACCCAGGCCTTGAAGCCGCGGTCGTAGGCGTCCTTGGCGGATCCCGAGAGCCCGGTGCCGCCATCGCCGATGCCGGTCTGGGCGAAGCCCGGGCTGCCGGGAGTGGCGCCCGGCGTCGCGGGGTTGGAGCCAGAGGGGGTCTTCGCCGGAGGGGTGTCGCCGCCGCAGCCCGTCGCCGAGCCAGCCAGCGCGGCGAGGAGGGCGCCCAAGCAGGCCGCCGTTGCGAGCGACCTCCTGCCGAGCGACGGACGACGCGAGCGTGCGTGGGAAAGTGAAGAGAGTGGCATGACTTCCTCGGAGTTCATCGGGATCACGGCGACGCCGGCAAGGGCGACGGAGCGCCGGAAGGCGGTGGCACCGCGGTTTGACCCGAGCGTGTCTGGACAAATTGGCCGTCGGTGTACGTGAGCTTCTTCGACTTGTCGGCGGGGTCGGACGTCCCCTCGACGTACGCGCGCATCTTCGCCTCGCCGATGACCTCGGTGAAGTACGCGAGGCGCGCGACCGCGCGCTGGATCGCGGGGTTTCGCACGTTGAACTTGCGGGCGAGCGCGACCGCGGTCGCGTAGCGACGCACCATGACCTCGTCGGAGCCGGTGAGCTCCTTCTCCTTCTTGGAGCGCCACTCTTCCTTCACGCGGTCGCGGATCTCGCCGGCCTTCTCCTCGAGCTCGGGGCGGCCGCTGTTCTCGAGCTTCTTGAGGTTGTCCTCCTGCGCCTTGGTGAAGTACTTCAGCGCGGGCGGCACCAGGTTGTAGAGGCCGGTGCGGAGGGTGTCGAACAGCGACCCTTGGCGGGCGATCATCGCCGGGAGCCAGTCGGCCGACGGGTACTTCTGCACGAGACGATCGAGGGCGACGTCCCACTTGTCGGCGTCGGCGGCGTTGAGCTGGTACTTGCCCTTGCGCCCCTTCCCATCGCCGATGACGTCGGTGATGGCGCCCTGGTACTTGTGCTTCGCGTCGATCTCGTACTTCTCGCGGATCTGCTCGTCGATGAGGGTGAACTCCGCCTCCGCGACGTAGTCGATGAACGGCGGAGACATCGCCTCCGGCTTGCCGTCCTTGCCGTTGCCACCGCGCGACTTCTGGTTCTCCCAAGCGTCGACGGTGCGCTTGAACCAGAGGTGGTACTCCTTGTCGCCCGCGGTCTTCTTCATCTTGGCGACGCTGTACGCCGCCTCGACGACGTACTTCGTGGCCACGGGGCTGGCGCGGTACCCGTTGTGGAACGCGATGAGCGCGGCCTCGGCGGAGAGCCGGAACGTTCGGTTTTGCCCCGTGTCGCCGCCCTGCGAGTTCCACTGCTTGTGGTCGAAGTCGGCCATCAAGTAGTCGGCGTTCGCCTTCTCTTCGAGCGAGGGCGTGAGCTTCATGAACGCCTTGTGGGTGGCGCCCATCTTGTCGCGCTGACCCATGGCCGCGTAGAGGATCATCGCGTTCTTCGCGGCGATCTTGCGCTTGTCCGCGGCGAACCGCTCGTTCGTCGCGACCTTCTCGTAGGTCTCGGCCGCGCGCTGGTAGTTGAAGAAGCTGTAGTAGGTCGTGCCGAGCGCGTCGTACGCGTCGTCGAGGAACTTGAGCCGCTCCGCGTACTTCTTCGGGTCCGGCGCGGCCTTGGTCTTGAGGTCGCCCTTCTGGAGCTTGTCGAGGCGCTCCTCGCTGCCGTACTCGCTGATGAACTTGTTGTAGAGCTCGATCGCCCGGCTGAACTCGCCCACCTGCTTGTACGCGTACGCGGCGTTCATCGCGGCCTCGGGGGCCTCGTCGCGCGCCGGCGCGGCCTGGAGCGCCGCGTCGTACATGCCCGCCGCCTCGCGCCAGAGGGCGTCGCGCGCGGGGCCCGGAGGAGCGCGTCGCGCCTCTTCGAACTTCGCGCGGGCGCGCACGAAGGCGGCCTCCTGCAGCGTCGGGTTGACGATGAGGCCTTCCTTCGCCGTCTGCTCGGACGTGATGGCGCACGACTTGGCGCGCATCGCTTCGGCCAGCTCGGTCGAGCGCTTGGCGTCGCGCATGAGGTTGCTCATCGTGATGAGCTTCTCCCAGGCGCGGTAGCCGAACTCGTCCTTGCCGCAGTGCTCCTGGTACATCGGCTCGAACCGCGCGCGCGCCAGCTCGAACTGCCCGTACACGAAGTACGTCTCGCCCGCGTAGAACTGGTAGTCCACCGCGTGCTTCTGGAGGTCGCGGTTCGCGGGCACCCGCGCCACGAAGTCGTCGCGCGCCTGGATGCTCTGCTGCACGACCGGCGGCACGGGGTCTGCGACCACCTTGCGCGTGGCGACGTCGGGGCTGTCGAACTTCACCTCGACGCGCTTCTCGACGCCGGCGGAGCCCTTCGTGTCCTCGTGCTGCTGGAACGCGATGTCGCGATCGACGTCGCTCACGTCGACGACGAAGAACGCGGCGTTGTCGAGGTACCTGTCGTCCTCGTTCGAGTCGCGGACCTCGATGGCAGACGCGAGCGCGTCGTCGATCTCCTTGCGTGTAGGCTCCCCGTATTTCTCCTTCTGGAGCTTGTGGAGCACCACCTGGATACGCACCTGCTGGTGGCGCGCGTCGGCGAGCCAGTAGCGGGTCTCGTAGGCGTCGGGGGCGTTCTCGTCTTGCTTGAGGTACCCGTCCCAGCCGATGCCCGCGAGCTTGTACTCGCCGTACGCGCGCGTGAGCAGATCGAGCTGGCGCGCGGCGTCGCCGGTCTCTTGCGCCGCGAGGAGGGCGGCCTTGCCGTTGTTGGTGTGCGCCGCCGCGGCCTGGCGGAGACCGCCGCGCACGAGGCGCTCGGCGTTCTGGATCGCCGCGGGGTTGTCCTTGTTGGCGTCGACCCACGGCTTGTTGCCGACGTAGTTCGCGAGGGCCGTGCGGGCCTCGAGCGCCTTCTGCGAGGCGGCCTCGTGCTCCGCGGTGCCCTGCTTCTTGCTGAGCGCCAGCTGGTCGTAGGTCTCGGCGAGGCCGTTCTGCACGTCCGGCGCGGTCGGGTCCATCGGCCACTTGGTCAACATCGCCGTGTAGACCTCGATGGCGTTGTTGAACTGGTTCAGGCTCCGGAACTCGGAGGCGAGCGCCCGGTAGATCTCGATCGTCCAGGGCTTGTCCTGGGGGATGAGGCTGGAGTCGCGGACGCGATCGACCGCGACGTGGAGCTTGCGCTCGGCGACCTCCGGGCGGGGCTCGGTGTCGACGATGTCGGGCCGCTGAATGTAGGGCTCGGCCGGACCGGGGCCCGCGAAGTCGATGTTGGTCAGCGAGCCGGCGATGTACGTGTACGCCTCGCTGCGGAAGTCGGCGCCGGTGTCACCGGTGAGCTTCTGCTGCTCGTCGGTGTAGTTCAGGAGCTTGACAAACTCCTTGGTCGCCTGCTCGTAGCGCTGCTGCTTGAAGAGGGTCCACGAGTACTTGTAGAGCGAGACGCCGTAGATCGGCGGCTTCTGGTACTTGAGGGCGCGCGTGTACGCGCTGGCCGCGCGGTTGAAGCCGTAGACGCTCGCGGGCTCGTCGCGGACGTAGCCTGCGCCGAGGTCGAGCTGGTCGAACTCCCAGTTGCCGATCTGCCACCAAATTTCGGCGACATACTTCGGGTCGTCGCCGGGGAGGACGTTTGGCTGCGTGAGGTACTCGCAGGAGCTCGGGAAGACCTCCACGTAGCTCGAGTCGGCCCCGTTCTTCTTCAGGTTCCGCGGATCCCGGTTCAGGTTTCGCCACGCGGCCCAGTAGGTCTCGTCGTGATCCTGCTGCATCGGCAGGATGCTGTCGCGCTCCGGATGCTTCGGATCGGGAGGCGTGGGGTACGCGTATTTATTGTGGCACACCAGCGAGCGCCACACCTGCTGGCCCTCGTCGTTGCGCCCAGAGTCGACGTACGCGTGGCCGAGGAAGTAGTAGACGCCGGCGAGCTCACGGTACCTCGGGAACTCGACGATGATGCGCTTGTAGAGCGCGATCGCGTCCTTCAGGCCGACCTCGAGCGGATCGGTCGCGTCCTCGGAGCGGGCCCGCTCCTCGTAGAGCGCCGCGAGGCGGTACATCGCGTCGGGCGTGGCCTCGGGCTGCGCGCGCGGCCCCTGGTAGCGCTCGATGAACTCCTGCAGCCGCTTGATGGCGGTGTCGCGAGCCTTCCGGAGCTCGGCCTTCTCCACCAAGAGCTCGCCGTCGAGCCCCGCGAGGATCTCCTTCTTCTTGGTCTCGTAGTGGAGGCGAATGATCGACGTGACGGCGTCGCGGTAGTCCTTCGCCCCGCGCTCGTACGTGCCCATCTGCCCGCGCATCTGGTCGAGCGCGGCCACCTGGCCAGGCGTCGGCGGTGGGGGCGGCGGCGCCGCCTTGCGGAGCGCCGGGGACGCCGTAGGGGCGGTCTGCATGCCCTGGATCTGGTCCGGTGCGCCGACCGTCGGCGACGCGGGCTCGGCCGACCCGTCGACGGCGGCCCCCGCGTCCGCCGCGGAGGTCGCGCCGGCCTCGGCGCCGGCGCCTACCGCGGCTGCTCCCCCGTCGCCCGTCGTGGCCGCCGGCTGCGCCGCGCCAGAACCAACGTAGAGCGCCAGTGTGCTCAGGGTCAGGAGGCCAAGAGTCGATCGTCTAAAATTCTTCATCGTCGAATCCCCACACGCAGAGGAGAGCGGAGTTTGGCTCGAACAGGCCCAGGCCGCGCGGCGGCGGGGCGCTCAGTCCGTCGGGCCGGGGCGCGAGCCGAGCGCGCCGCGGCCGGTTGAGGCGGCCGTCACTTCAGCGGCTTGCCCGCGCTGTCGCTTGAGTCGTCGAGCACCTCGCGGAGCTCCTCGTCGAGGAGGGTCTCCTGCTTGGCGCGCTCCTTCTGGAGGGCGTGGACGCGGTCGAGCTCTTCTTCCCGAACCTCCCACGCCTGCTCAGTGATGCCGACGTCCGCCCGGAGCACGATGCTCCGGAGCTTGTCGCTGACCACCTCGAAGTTGCGCTTCGCGACGAGCCCGACGAGGTCTTGCGCCTCGTTGTCGAAGGCGCCGAGCTGCGCGTTGTAGCCGTTGATCTTCTCGCGCTCGGCCTCGATCTTGTCCTTCAGGGCTCCGACCCGCGCCGCGACCTGCCCCTCGAGCTGCGCAAAGGCCGCCATGATGCGGTCCTCCCCGCCGCGGGCCTGCGCGAGGACGGGCGTGATCGTGGCAGCCAGCGTCGCCGCCCCCGAACCCGCCTGTCCGCGCGCCGCCAGGGCGACCTCCCGATCGAGGAGGTTGCGGAACTGCTCGCGTGCCTGCGCGTCCGCCTGGTAGCGCGAGTCACCGAGCCCCACCTGCAGGCGCCCGATCTCGATCTGCCTGCGGAGCGCGACGATCTCCTCGCGCCGACGCTTCAGGTCGCGCTCGTTGGCTTCGAGCTCGCTCGTGAAGCGCTTGGTCGTCTCGGGGTCACGGGTCACCCCGCGCTGAGCGTCCTCTTTGAGGACGCGACGGAGGCCGTTCACGGTCGCCTGGAGGTAGTCGGCCTCGACGCCGCGCCGGGTGAGCTCCTGCGAGACTCTGTTCCACTGGCGCTGCCCGTCGTAGTCACGCTCGGCGAAGCCTCCCGCGGTAGCCGGCAGAGCGGCGACGAGCGGCATGAGCGTGCGGCGCTGAGCGCGAACCTCGGCGATCTCTCCCGTCAACGTGGAGGGCTCCTCGCTGTCGAGCTCCTTCGCGAGGGCGAGCCTCGCCTGCGCCATGCGATTGAGCAGGGCCAAGGCCTGCTCTTCGCCGGCGGCGATCTCCGGGAACGCACGGACCCGGTTGGACGCGCCGAGGATGGCGAGCAGCTTGTCGATGAGCACGTACGACTGACGAATCAGCGTCTTGCACTGGTTCACGTCGTCGATGACGCGGAAGGCCGAGGCGCCGTCCTCGGCCTCGCGAGCCCAGCGCACCGCGAGCGGCGGGAGCTCGTCGGCTTGGTCGAGGACCTCGAGCTGCTGATCGGCGAGCCGGTGGTAGAACTTGCGAGGGTCGCGGGTGCCATCGAGGAACGCGTCCACTTTGGCGCGCATGGGCTCGTAGCGGTCGCGGACGCCCTGGTAGAGCTCGAGCGACTTGTCGAACGACCCGGAGCGCAGCAAGAGGTCGGCGCGAAGGAGCGTCCCGTCGCCCACGAGGGTGGAGCCAGGGTCGGAGACCTGCAAGAGCTCCAGCGCGCGCTCGGCGCGCTGAACGTCGCCGAGCCGCACGTAGACCCACGCGAGCTCGTACAGCATCGTGTCGAACTCGGCGGAGCCTCGCGTGACCTTCGAGTAGGCCTCGGTGGCCTGCTGGTAGTTCTCCATCTCGTAGAAGAGGCGCCCGATGGCCATCCACGCGAGGTCGACGACGTGGCGGTGGTCGTCGGTGTCGGAGGGGAGCTCGACGACCTGTCGGAACGCGTCGATCGCCGCCTTGTAGCTCTTCGGCGGCACACGCCCGTCGGCGCCCGCGACCGGCGCGGTGGCGGTGCGCATGGCGACGAGGGCGAGGAAATACCGAGCCTGGTGGGTGTAGGTGTTGCCGTTGCCCACCGACTGGAACGACTGCGCGGCGTTCGCGTAGTCCTTCTTGGCGTAGTAGGCCTTCCCCTTCGCGTAGTGGAGCGCCGCGTCGACCTGCGACGGGGGCACCATGTTCAGCTTGGCGAAGACCTCGTCGAGGCCCGCGAGGTCGCCCGTGCGGAGCGACACGTCGACGAGGCGCGCCAGAGCTCGGCCGAAGTACGGCTGGAACCTGGGCTCGCTCCCGCGCTGCACCATCAGCCGGAAGTCGCGGCGGGCCGAGAGGTACTCGCGGGCCGCGTAGAAGGTCTCGCCGCGGAGCCAGAGCGCGTCGGTGAAGCTCGGCGTGTCCGGGAACTCTTCGATGAGCTCACCGAAGACGACCGTCGCCCGCGCGTAGTCCTTGCTCCGGTAGAGCAGCTCGCCGTTGGCGAGGCGCTGCTCGGGCGAGAGGCGCTGGGTCTTTGCTCGCTCGACCGCGGTCTGAACGCTGCCGATCTCTCGATCGACGTTCGTGACCTCGGCCCGCGCCTCCTCCAGGCCGGAGGCGTGCGCGCCGGTGACCCAGCCGAGCGCGAGGGGGAGCACCGCTGCCCCCACCCGCAGCCGGAGGTGGCGATTCCGTGAGCTCACTACTTTCCTCCGCCGATGGAAATCGAGCCGCCGACTCCGGTGGCCGCCGGCGCGGTGGTCACGGTGGGACCACCGCCGCCGCCGCCGCCGCTCGCCGACGCCCGGCTCGGCGCGCTGAGCGGCTGGACCTTCTCGTTCCACTCGAACTGGGGGCGCTGCTCGAGGGGCGTCGTCACGCCGCCCTTCTCGAGCGACGTGCCGGTCACGACGATCGCCTTGCCCTCGACCACCGTGAACGAGTGAGCGTTACGGACGTCGAACTTGTACCCGCGCAGGTACGTGAACACGCCGTAGCCGTTGCCCTGGAACTGCAACACCGCCTGCACCATGTGGTCGCCCGGCGGCATGGAGCCGCTGAAGAGCGGGATCTCCTTCTGCTCGGCGAGGACGCCGGTGTCGTCCTGGCGGTTGTACTGGACCGCGCCGTCGATGATGAACGCGGCCTTGACGAGCCGGAACGCGGTCGACATCTCGTTGCGGTAGATGATCTCGGCGCGCGAGCCCGCGGCGCCCCCCGTCAGGATCGTGTCGGAAAGCAGCGAGAGGCGCGTGTGGCTGCGGCGAATCTGGTCCTTGAGCTCGTCGACGCGGGCCTCGAGATCGCGGAGGCGAACGGAGTAGGTCGCGCCGTCGGCTTGCGCCGGAATGGGCACGGCAGGCGCGCCGGTCGCGGGGGCCGCGCTCGCCGCGGCTGAGGGCGCTGCCGACGCGGCTGCGGCCGGTGCGGCGGCCGGCGTTGGCTGAGCGAAGGCCGTCGCCGAAACACCGACGCAGAGGAAGAAAGCCAGCCCAATCGCTTGACGTCGCATCGCGTACTCCCCTTGTCCGCACCCGGGCGGAACGATTCTCGGAACCCAAAGTCGAAGTGTCTGTGCGCGAGGTTCGCGCCGATGGCCGAAGGGGTACCCTGCGGCCCGCGACGCGTGGACGATGCCTTCGCCTCCCCCACGCCCTCGATAACGCAGGCCAGTGTAGACGTGGCGCAAGCCTCGTTGCAACCTTGGAACGCACGTTGCCGAGCGGTCGATGGAGAAACTGCCTCGCCCCCCGCGGCGCGTAAAGCTTTTCGCACCCGCGGCGGTCGCCACAAGGCCAACCATTCGCACCGCCGGCGGCCGCGGTTTTGTTAGTGTGCGGGTGGACCGGCCTCGATCCGGCCGTTCGTAGAACTTTGGCGACTCTCATGCGTCTCCTTCCCCAAGAAAATGAACCGACGGGTGTCCGCGAGCGCGGGTCCACTCCAGCGGCTCCTCTCGGCCCGGGAACCCTCCCGTCCGGGCGGACCGGCGGACGGACCGCATGACGAACGACAGCGACGAGCTGCTCGTGGCGCGGTTTCAGGCCGGGGACCGCGCGGCCTTCGCGTCGCTCGTGCGGCGACACCAGGGGCCGCTGTTCCACTTCGCGTTCCGGCAGCTGCGGAGCGCGCCGGCCGCCGAGGACGTCGTTCAGGAGGCGTTCGTCCGCGTCGTGCAGAGCGCCGCGGAGTTCAAGAACGAAGCGCGCTTCACGACGTGGGTCTACACGATCACACGGAATCTCTGCATCGATCAGCTCCGCAAGCGCGCACATCGCCGCCACCCATCGCTCGACGAGGCGCGGGGCGACGACGGGGACCGGACGCTGGGGGAGGTGGTCGCGGATCGCAGCGCGGACGTCGAGCGGCAGGCAGCCGGCGCCGAGCTCAAGCAGCAGGTCGCGGCTGCCGTGGAGCAGCTGCCTCCAGATCAGAAAGAGGTCTTCTTGATGCGGGAGGTCGCCAACCTCCCGTTCAAGGAAATCGCCGAGATCACGGGGGTACCAGAGAACACCGTGAAGAGCCGAATGCGCTACGCCCTCGAGCGCCTTCAGGCTGCCCTGAAGGACCACGAAGAGTACGCGCGTGCGCTCCGATGAGCGAGTGCACACATTCAAGACAGCACGCCCACGACAGCGCCAGCCCCCGATAGCCACATGGACTGCGAGAAATTCGACTCCCTGATCATCGACGAGCTCTACGAGGAGCTCGACGAGCTGACGAGCGCCGCGATGAAGCGCCACGCGGAGGGGTGCGCGAGTTGCGCCGAGAACCTCAGCGGGCTGCGCGCCACCCGCGCCGTGGCGGCGCTCGAGGCCCCCGCGCTCCCCGAGGGGCTCGAGGAGCGGATCCTCGCCTCGTCGCGGGACGCGCAGGTCGTCGTGCCCATCGCGCGGGGACGACTCTCGCGGGCGGTCTCGCTCGCCGGCACGTGGGCGATGCGACCGCAGACGGCGATGGCGGCGCTCTTTCTTCTCATGATCGGCTCGAGCGCCGTGCTGCTGCGCTCGCGACAGCCGCGCGAGTCCGCGGCGCTCACGGTGACGCAGGAGGGCTCGCCGTCGCCTCAGTCGGCCGCGACGGAGGAGCGCGACTTCGACGACAAGGGCGCAGCGGCGGCGCACGGCGCGTCTCCCGCGGCGCCGGTCGCGGTCGCGCAGGGTGACCGCGCGAAGAAGGGCGCGGCGGATGAGCCAGAGTCGCCCACCCCGCTCGCGCTCGCCAATCGCAACGAGGGAAAACGTGAGCGCGGCGATCCCCAGCAGCTCGGGCTCGGTGGCGCCACCGCTGGCGGCCCGTCCCTTCCGGCCGCGGCGCCCGCCGCGCGCGAAGAGACCGCGCCAGCGGACGAGGGACGAGACGAGAGACTTCATGGCGACTCCTGGAATGGGGTGAGGTCCAGCGACCCCCATCC
>DAORJJ010000203.1:0-3450 GCA_035439005.1 Polyangiaceae bacterium
GCCCCTGCCCGACGACGAGTCGCTCAGCGACGGCGTCACGGGGGACAACGAGTGAGCCGCCACGCGTGACCCCGTCCGTGTTCCGGCGTCTCCTATCGGCCCTGCGAGAGCGGGGCCGATGCGTTTTTGTCCGAGCCCGTTCCTCCCTTCCGCTCCCCCTTCCGCTAGTCATGACCCCGCGCCATTCCTCGCGCGTTTCCCCGGGAGGTCTCCTGGTGCCTGGCCTTTGCCCCGACGGGCGCGGCGCGCGAGGATCGCCGCGAGCGCCGCGACGAGCGCGAGGGCAGGCGGCGCGCCGTCGCGGGTCCCCGCGGTCCTGCACCCACACCCGCCGCCCGACAGATCGCCCGATGGCGGGGCTCCCGAATCGACCCCGCCCGAGGGGCCCGTGGTCGGGCCGGCGTCGCCCGCGCTCGCGTCGCCTGGGCTCGCGTCGGGAGGGCCCGCCTCGGGTGCGGGGCTCGCGTCGGGGCCGGCGTCTGCCGACTCCGCGTCGCGCCCGGCGTCCGTCGGCCCCGCGTCGGCACCCGCGTCGCCTCCGGCGTCGACCGCCCCGTCGGGCGCCCCCGCGTCGATCGGGAGGACGGTGTCCGAGATGGCCGCGACGAACGTGTCGAGGTTGCCCCGGAAGCTCGCCTGGAACGGGCGCACCGTGGGGAACGTGGTGGAAGCGGTTCGGCCCGCAACGTACGCGACGCCCCGCGGGTCCAGCGCGAGGCCAACGCCCTGGTCTTGGCCCTCGCCGCCGAGGTAGGTCGCATACACCAGGGCGTCGCCCGCGGGGGCGAGGCGCGCGACGAACCCGTCATCGGAGCCGCCGCCGAACGCGGCCTGGAGCGGCGCCTGTGTAGGGAAGTCGATTGAGCTGGTGTGTCCCGCGAGGTGCACGCTGCCGGCCGCGTCGACGGCGACGCCGCGCGCGTGGTCGCTCCCCGAACCGCCGAGGTACGTGGAGTACACCAGGCCGTCGAGCGAGGGGGTGAGCTTGGCGACGAACACGTCGCGGAACCCGCCCGCGTTCGCGGGCTGCAGCGCCGCGTGTGTGGGAAAATCGACCGAGCCTGTCTCGCCCACGACGTAGACGGCGCCCGCCGAGTCGAGCGCGACGCCTACCGCGGCGTCGGCCCCGGTGCCCCCGAGGTACGAGGCCACCTCGAGCGCCCCCGTCGCCGAGAGGCGCGCGACGAAGGCGTCAATCAGGCCCACTCCGCCCAGGGCGGGCTGGAGGGGCGCCAACAGCGGAAAGTTGGGGGAAGAGGTGGACCCCACCACGGTGGCCCGTCCCGCTGCGTCGACGGTGATCCCCGAACCTTCGTCGCCGGAGCTCCCCCCAAGAAACGTGGAATACACGAGCGTTCCGCCGGACGGCGCGAGCTTCGCGACGAACGCGTCCGTGCCGCCACCGTGGACAGGTTGGAGCGGTGTCACGGTGGGGAAGTTGGAGGAGCTGGTGTTGCCCGTGATGTACGCACTACCCGTGGCGTCGGTCGCGATGTCGCGGCCTACCTCTAGATCCGTCCCGCCTAGGAGCGTGGAGTAGACGAGGTCCGCCCCGGACGGCGAGAGCTTGGCGACGAACACGTCGGACTCCCCGGCGTAGCCCTGGATGGAGCCCTGCACCGGGAAGTCGGGCGACCTCGTCGAGCCTGTCACGTAGGCGGCGCCCGCGCCGTCGATCGCGACGCCGTACGCCTCGTCGTTGTCGCTGCCCCCGAGGTACGTGGCGTATTCGAGCGCGTCCCCCGCGGGGGTGAGCTTGGCAAGGAACGCGTCCCTCGGGAGGGCTCTGACGGCCTGGTAGGCGCTCTGCGTGGGGAAGCTCAGCGAGTCGGTGGCGCCCACGACGTACGCGCTGCCGCGCGCGTCCACCGCGACGCGCCCCCCGAGATCGAACCCCTCACCGCCGAGGTACGTCGAGTACGCGAGCACCGGGTCGATCACGAGCTCGCGATCGTGGTCGTACGGGCCGAGGGCGAATGCGATCGCGCGATCGCTCACGACGCGGTACTGGGCAGAAATCTCGCGCGCGCCCGCGCCGTCGCGCTGCGTGACCCGCGGCAGAGGCTGGACCACGTCGCCGACGGAGGTGTGAAGGACCAGAGAGCCGTCGCCGGTTTGCTCTATCCCCTGGGCACCTTCGACCTCGAGGACGACGCGCGCCGGGTCGATTCCCGGGGCGACGATGAGGTCGTATTCGAGGGCGCCGTTCGCGCCGTGGAAGACGAGGTCCACGCCTTCGAGCACGTCGTCGTACACGACGCGGGCGTACGTGGGCACGTTCGACCTCCACGTGGACGGATCGCCGACGAAGTAGCTGGTGCGCGTCGCGAGTTGCACGTCGCCGCGCGGGTCGACGGCGCGCCCGCCGGCCACCCGCAGCGACACCTCTGCAGGGGGAGCGCCATCGGGTCCCGCGAGGCGCAGCGTGGCCCCGCGCGGAGACAGAGTGAGCAGCGCGCCCGCGCGCCGCGCGACGAACGCGACGCCCACTGGGCCCTGTCCCACGTTCGCCTCGAAGCGTAGGGGGAGGCGCGCCGCGCGCGCGCCGGGCGCCACCGCGCTGGCCGGTGCAGGCAGCTGGGATCGTGCTCCATCCGCGGCGAGAGACGCGACGACGAGCGCGAGGACGAGGCGGGTTCGTGTGCCCATCGCCAGAGAGTACTCAAAAGCGGCCCCGGCGCTCTCGTCGTGTGACCCTCTGGCGCGTCATTGGACGCGAAAGGCGTCATCGCCGCACGAATGCCGCAAGTTTGAGCGGACCGTCCACTGCCTAATGCGTATTCGTGCGGGCGCACGGCGGCCGTGCGCGAGCGCTCTAAACCTGAGTCGCCTGGTAGCCCTCGTGAATGAGTCGAGCCTCCGGTGACGACCGCGCGCCTGGCCTTGCGCCGGGCGGCTCGGGGCAGGCGGTGACCGCGAATCCGTATGAACCACCGGCGCCGCCGCAGGTCGCGCCTCGCCTGAGGGTCTCCTACGGCGCTCCGGTCACGCCCACCGGGCAGTTCGGGTTCTACGTGCACGCGAACGGCACCGGCGCTGTGATCTCGAAGGGGCGTGGCTCCCCGACATTTGCGTCAAGAGCGGTAGCGTCGAGTCGCTGACCAGAAAGAAGCTGTTCTTCGGATACACCCCGGCGTGGTGGTGCCATGCCATGGCGTGCGTCGGGCTCATCCCGTTCTACGCCCCTCTGGTCGGCCTGGCGGCCCTCGTCGTCACCAAATTCTCCAACCCACCCATGCTGGTCGCCAGCGAAGTGGCTCCGTTCGGAATGACCCTAGAGCGCCGAATAGGTTGAATCCTTTCGCAGGATTGGCGTCGCCTCGCGTTGTCGCTCCTCCTCGGATACGAGAGTATCCGTCGTCGTCGCTCCTAGCGATGGTTGCTAGCCCAGCGAAATCCCGCTGTGTCGAGGTGTCCAGCTCGAGCTGGAGCACGCGAGCCCCGCGGGAG
>DAORJJ010000203.1:3550-10761 GCA_035439005.1 Polyangiaceae bacterium
CCCGCCCAGCGGGCTTCACCGACGGTCGACCGAGCTGCCATCTGCCCCGGACTTCGAGTCCGGGGAAGCTCCGGTGCCCAGGGTGTCCAGCTCGAGCTGGAGCACGCGAGCCCCGCGGGAGCCCGCCCAGCGGGCTTCACCGACGGTCGACCGAGCTGCCATCTGCCCCGGACTTCAGTCCGGGGAAGCTCCGGTGCCCCGGGGTCAACTCACAGCTCGACCTGCGTGCCGAGCTCCACGACGCGGTTCGCGGGGATACCGAAGAACATCGTCGCCGGCAGCGCGTTGCGCGACATGAGCGCGAAGACGCGCTTGCGCCAGCGCGGCATGGTCGACTTGCCCGTGACGAGGAGCGTCTCGCGGCCGAGGAAGTAGCTCACGTCGCGGAGCTCGACGGTGAGCTGCCCGCTCGCCTGCGCCGCGGCGAGCGCCGCCGGGACGTTCGGGGTCTGCATGAAGCCGAAGCGCAGCTTCACGCGGAAGAACCCGCTCCCCGCCTCGCTCACCTCGCACCGCTCCGCCGCGGGCACCTCGGGCGCGTCGGTCGTGCTCACCGCGAGCAGGATGATGCGCTCGTGGAGCACCTTGTTGTGCTTGAAGTGGTGCAGGAGCACCGGCGGCGCGCCGTCGAGGTTCGAGGTCATGAACACCGCCGTGCCGCGGACGCGGTGGGGCTTGCGCTCCTCGAGGTCGGCGAGGAAGACCGAGAGCGGGAGCGTGGCCTCCATCATCGACGTCGCGAGCGCCGCGCGCCCCTTCTTCCACGTGGTCATCAGCGTGAAGATGGCGATCGCGCAGGCGATGGGGAGCCAGCCGCCGTCGGTGAACTTGAGGAGGTTCGCGCCGAAGAAGGCGAGATCGACCGAGAGGAACAGCGCGAGCAGGCCGGCGGCCTTCCACGGCGCCATGCCGAGCTTCTCCTTCGACACCACGTAGAACAGCACCGAGGTGATGCCCATCGTCCCGGTGACCGCGATGCCGTACGCGGCGGCGAGCGCGGTGGACGCCCGGAACGCCAGCACGAGGCCGATGCACGCGACCATGAGCGCCCAGTTGACCTCGGGGATATAGATCTGACCTTCGGCCTCGCCCGAGGTGTGCACGATCGTGACGCGCGGCGAGAACCCGAGCTGCACGGCCTGCCGGGTCAGCGAGTACGCGCCCGAGATGAGGGCCTGCGACGCGACGACCGTCGCCACCGTGGCGACCACCACCACCGGGTAGCGCGCCGCGGGGCCGGCGAGCTTGAAGAACGGGCTCTCGGGGTCGACCACGAGCCGGTAGAACACGCTGTGCGACTCGTCGATCGTGCCCCGCTCGAGGAGGAACGCGGCCTGCCCCGTGTAGCTGAGGAGCAGCGCCGGGAGCACCACGCCGTACCACGCATACACGATGGGCTTGCGCCCGAAGTGGCCCATGTCGGCGTAGAGCGCCTCGCCGCCCGTGATGCACAGCACCACCGAGCCGAGCACCATGAAGCCGTGAAACTTGTTGGTCGCGAAGAAGCGCGCCGCGTAGGCCGGGTTCAGCGCGCGCAGCACCTCGGGGTGGCGGGCGATCCACGGCGCGCCGAGCACGCCGATCATGGTGAACCACACGAGCATCGTGGGGCCGAACACCGCGCCGATGCCGGCGGTGCCGCGGCGCTGCATGAAGAAGAGGCCCACGAGCACGAGCACCGTGAGCGGCACGATGAACGCCTTCAGCCTGTGGCCGTCGTCGTCGAGCCCCTCGATGGCCGAGAGCACCGAGATGGCGGGCGTGATGACGCCGTCGCCGTAGAGCAGCGCCGCGCCGAAGAGGCCGAAGAGCACGAGCACCGAGGCGGCGCGCTGCCGGCCGAGCAGCGAGAGCAGCGCGAGGATGCCGCCCTCGCCCTTGTTGTCGGCGAGCATGATGAACGTGAGGTACTTCACGACCACCACGAGGAAGATCGCGTAGTAGATGAGCGACAGCACGCCGAGCACGTTGTCGGCGGTGGGCTTCACGCTGTGGGCGAAGCACTCCTGCATCGTGTAGAGCGGCGAGGTGCCGATGTCGCCGTAGACGACGCCCAGGGCCGCGAGAGAAATCTTCGCGAGGTCCTTGGTGGAACCGGGCCCGTGACCGTGAACCGCTCCCGACATGTGTGGTGCCGCGCACCCTAGTGCTCCGCGCGGCGGGCGAGCTGACATTTACAATAGGTCGCGCCCCGCGCCCCGACCTTCTACGCGGCCGGGGAGATCCGCGCGAGCGGGCGCGGCGAGGCCGCCGCGGTGTGTGGGTTCCCTTCATTTTTCTTGGCGCGGCGCGGCGCGCTCGCGTGCGCGCTCGAGCGCCGCTCCCGGAGGAACGCGAAGAGTTTTCGCAGCCGCCAAGTTGTTGAAATTCATTGGAAATGTGAGCTCGTTGGAGACGCAAAATTCGGGACGAGCGGCGGCCCGATGCGCACATTCGCCGCATGATGCTCCCCATTCCACGGCACTCGCTGAAGCTCCTCCCCGCGCTCGCGCTGCTGCTCGCCGCGCCGAGCTGCGGGACGTCCTCCACCCCCGCCGCGGACGCCGGCGCCGCGGTCCCCGACGCTGGCGCCGACGCGCCGGTCTCTCCGCGCCGGTCCTTCTGGGTCTACTCCCAGGCCCCGCTCGCCGGCGGCGTGCCCACGCCGCTCCCCGACGCCGTCGTCGCTTTCGATCCGCCCGGCGGTCCTCGTCAGGAGGTGACCACGGGACCGGACGGGCTCGCGAGCCTCACCGGCGAGATCACCGGGGGCATGATCACGGTCGCGGCGCCGGGGCACGCGACGTTCACCGCCCTCGACGTCTCGCCCGAGGCGCTGAGCGCGCTCCCCCCGAACAACGTCGGGAAGCCGAGCACGGACATGGTCGTCGCCCTCACCTACACGGGCACGGATCGCACCGTGCAGCTGTCGGGGAAGCTCACCGGGAAGCAGGCGCCCGACAGCCCGGTGACCCTCACGACGCGCGGGCTCCAGGCCCGGGTCGGCGTCGCCGGGGGCACCTACTCGCTCCGGGTCCCGAAGGGGCTGCCGCTCTTCGTCGTGGGCCTCGAGGGCACGGGGTCGGCGACCGGGCGCGAGGTCACGTACACGGGCGCGCGCTTCTTCAAGGTCGAGGGGCCCGCGCCGACGGCCGACACGACCCTCGACCTCGACGTCTCCCAAGGCGCGCTCCCCTCGGCGACGTCGACCTTCAAAGTGGAGCTGCCCGGCGGGGCCTCGGGGCCGCTCGGAGGTTCGAGCATCGCGTTCTGTCAGACCCAGAGCGCGGACTCGGGGCTGCTGCTCGGGATCACCGCCAAGTCGGCGCCGTCGGCGGACCTCGCGAGCTTCACGTGCGAGCTCCGCGCGGCGAGCGCCGACATCTCTCCGGAGGCCCTGCAGACGCTGGTCGCGGTCCAGACCGCCGACGGCGCGGTCTCGGTGGCCGGCGCGCTGGGGCCCGTCCCCGACGGCACGGTGTGGAAGGATCTCCTCCCGCCTCCCGCGCTCACCATCGCGACGGTGAAGCGGACCGATCCGATCCCCACCGAGGGGCTCCCCAAAGAGGCAACGACCTGCCAGCTCAACCTCACGTACCGCGAGCAGCTCGTCTGGGCGGCGGTGGGTCCGTTCGGGCGCCCGTGCCCGAGCGCGATCACGCTTCCTGAGCCGCCGAGCGGGACGACGCTCCCCGCCACGTTGAGGGCGAGCCTCATCGGCCTCGCCGACCCGGTCGAGGTGCCGGGCCGCAAGGGCGACCTGTTCTTCAAGAGGGTCTCCGTGAGCCGCACCTTCACCGTCACCACCCGATAGGCCCGCGCGCCCCCACGCCTCGACCGGAGCACTCGACATGCCTGCACTTCCACGCTCGCTCGCTCGCACGCTCGCGCTCGTCACCGCCTGGCTCGCCGCCGCGCCCACGGCGTGCAGCTCGGCGGAGCCGCCCGCTCCCATCGACAGTCCACGCGACGGTGGCGTCGTCCCTCCGACGGCCGAGGCCGGGACGCCGGACGCCCCGCCCGACGGCGCCCCTCAGGGCCTGCGGTTTGGCACGTGCCCCGGGGCCTACTCGGGGGTCTGCGCGGCCGTCGACATGCCGCTCGACGCCGCGAGCCCGTCCGGCAAGACGGTGAGCGTGCTCCTGAACAAGATCGTGACCTCGCCGAGGCCCACCGCGCAGCTCTGGGTGCTCCAGGGCGGCCCTGGCGGCACGGCCGCGGACATGACCCCGCTCGCGCGCGACGTCGCCGACCACCTGGACGGGCTCGAGATTTACACGCTCGAGCACCGCGGCGTGGGCGCCTCGAACCGCCTCGGGTGCCCCATCGCCGAGCGCGCGGCGGCGTCCCCTCCGGACGCGGGGCCCGACGCCGGGCCGCGCGCGGACGAGTTTGCGTGCCTCGACGAGGTGAAGGCCGCGTACGGCGCGGATCTCCAGCGCTACACGACGACGAACGCCGCGCGCGACCTCGCGCGCGCCATCGAGCTCACGCGCAGACCGGGGCTCAAGGTCTACGTGTACGGCGTGTCGTACGGGACCACCTGGGCGCAGCGCTTCCTGCAGGTCGCGCCCAAGCACGCGGACGCTGTCGTCCTCGACTCGCTCGTCGCCCCGGGAGGTCAGTTCCTCTCGATGTTCACGACCCAGGCCGACCCCGTGGGGCGCAAGCTCGCCGAGGTCTGCAAGGTCGAGCCCTCGTGCGCCGCGGCGCTCGGCCCGGATCCGTGGGCCAGGATCGTCGCCACCAAGCAGAAGCTGGAGCGGGGGCACTGCCCGGAGCTCGGGCTCACGCCGAGGGATCGCGAGACCTTCACGCTGTTCATGCGCGTCCACGCACTGCAGGCCTACGCGTTCGCGGCGTGGGCGCGCCTCGACCGCTGCGCCCCGGACGACGTGACGGCGCTCCGGCTGCTGCTCTCGCGCAAGATCTTCACGAGCCCCAACGAGGGGCTCTCGTCCGACGTCCTCGGCGCCAACATCGCCTTCTCGGAGCTGTGGGAGTCGCCCCCGCCGAGCCAGGAGACGTTGACGCAGCGCTACGACGACGCGGTGTTCCCGACCGCGGTGTCCTCGGCGGCCTTGCAGGCCGCGTGGCCGAAATACCCCGCGGACGAGTATGTGGGAAAGCTCCCCGACGCCCAGATACCCGTCCTCGTCCTGAATGGCACCTTCGACACCCAGACACCCATCGAGCTCGCCGAGACCACGAAGGCCCACTATTCGCTGCCGGGCCGGACGTTCGTCACGATCCCGTATGCCAATCACAACGTCATCGCGCAGTCTCCACTCCCGTCCTCGGGCGAGAGCGCGCCAGAGCACTGCGGAATGGCGATCATGACGGCCTTCCTCAAGAGCCCAGGGGCGCCGGTCGACACGTCGTGCGTCGCGAGGGTGGTGCCCCCGTCGTTCACCCGCCCGTCGTCCGAGGTCACCTACCTCCTCGGCACCACCGCGCTGTTCTCGGGCGCGCCCGTGCGTGGGCCCGCCGTGCCGCTCGTGCCCGTCACCGTCGCGCGGGCGAGGTCGCTCCCCCGCACGCCCTTGCAGGGCGCCGCCTGGGCGGGCGAGCTCCCGTGACGGCGTCGCGTCTGGCGCGGTCACGTCGGGTGAGGAGCCCCGTGCTGGAGCGCGCGGGCCGCGCGGCATCGCTTCGCGGACAGCTCGAGCCCGACCGCGTCGAAGCCCATGGAGTTGGCGACGGCGAGCACGGTCCCGCGGCCGCAGAACGGGTCGACGATCACCCGCGTGTCGGTCTCGTCCGCGAGGAACCGGCACGCCACCTCGCACGCCGTGGTCCCCATCGCGCGGCTCCACGACATGGCGCCGGCGTCGGGGAGGACGTCCGGGCCGGGCCGGCCTCGCGGCGCGCGGGGCGCGGCCGCGAGCGCGATCATGCGTGAGTAGCTGGGGCGGCCGAGCGCCACGGTGCCGGGCGGCGCGCGGCACACGATCTTGTGCCAGAGCACGCTGGCTCCCTCGTGCTCGGCGGCGCGCATCACGAGGTAGCCCTTGTCGATCCACGCGCCCCGGTAGCGGATGTCGCTCTGGTAGAAGATCGCGACGCCCCCCGCGGGCAACCACCGGAGCACGCGCCGCGCGGCGTCGACGAACCACGCGCGCCACTGCTCGAGGGTCGCGCCCGGCAGCTCCGAGACGTCCGGCAACGACGTCACCACGCTCGCGCCCGCGGGGGCGGGGTTCCCCTCGAGCCACGCGAGGGCCTCGGTCTGGTGCACGGCGCGCGTCGGCATCGTGGAGGTCCTGGTAGCACCGTGAGCGGCTAGCGCCGCGCGCGTGAGGACTCGCCCCAGTCGATGCCCAGCGTGCCGCCGGCGAGCGAGAGGTCGGGGATCCGCCCTCCCTGGGCTCGAATCTCGCCCAGCACGCCGCAGCGGAGCGTGCGGGTCAGCGTGCGCGCGGGCACGTCGGCGAGGCGCGGCGGGTGGGTGACGAGCGCGGCGGTCCGCCCGGGATCGACGGCCTGCGTGAGCCCCACGAGCGCCCCGAACGCGCCGTGCCCGGCGGGTCGCACGAGGTCGAGGGCGAGCGGGAAGAGGCGCGACGCGCGGCGCTGCGTGAGCTCCTCCGCCGAGACGCCGCGCACCGTGAGCTCGTGGCCCGGGCGCGAGAGCACACCCGCCACTGTGGTCGCGAGCTCGAGGAGGTAGGGAGAGTCGTCGCGGACGAGCAGCGGGCCGCTCGGCCCTCCCCACCCGTCGCTCGGCTCCACGGGCCACGCCGGCCCGAGCGCGAAGGGCGCCAGGCGAGACGGGGCGATCGAGTCGCAGATGCGCTGCGGCAGCCCCGGGGCGTCCCACGCGCCCGCGTCGCGCCCGACGAAGAGGGCCGCGTACGCGATGGGGCCGAGGTCGAAGGGTCGCGCGCCGGCCCGCGATTCGTAGAGCCCGAGGCCGAGCCAGCCGAGCTCGTCCGCGCCGCTCTCGAAGGCGCGCAGCGAGTCTTTCAGGTCGGCGGCCTTGCGCACCACGAGCTCGTCGAGGAAGGCCGGGCCGCGCGCCGCGCCCGGGTTCCGGGTGAGGGTGAGCCCATCGGCCCGCAGGGTCGCGCGGAACGGGCCGGTGCCGTCGGGCGACTCGGGCGAGAACCCGGGCGGCACCACGGCGACGAGCGGCGAGGCGAGGACGCGCACGAGCGCCGCGGGGTCTCGCAGGAGGGGCGCGCCGGGGGCGAACACGAAGCGGAGGGCGTCGCCCGACACGCGCGGCGCGC
>DAORJJ010000204.1:0-10741 GCA_035439005.1 Polyangiaceae bacterium
TTCGGCGCCGCTTCGCGCCCTTGACTCCGCCTGCGGGCGCCGAGGCGGGGGCGAAAGCGCGCCCGCGCGGTGCGGGTCGCTCGAACCACGAAAGGCACTCCATGCTCTCGATTTACCCCGTCGCCGTCGAACTTCTGCGCGAGCTGCGGCCCGCGATTGCACGAATCGAAACCTCGGACCGCGACCTGGCGCGGCAGATGCGGCGCGCGGCTGCCAGCGTCCTCCTCAACCTCGCGGAGGGCTCGGGATCGTTCGGTGGCACCGGGCGCGAGCGGTTCCGCAGCTCGCTTGGGTCGCTGCGCGAGACCGACGCCTGCCTCGATGTCGCCGTCGCGCTCGGGTACCTCAACGAGGACGAGCGGCGCGTCAGCACACCCAAGCTCGGGCGGGTCGCCGCCGCGCTCGTCAAGCTCGCACGCTAGCTCCAAGGCGCCGCGGCTCGAACGGGCCGCGGCGCGTGACGCCACCCGAACATCACGCGCATCACCCAAACGACAGCCGCTGGTTCGTCATGTGCTCGGCCGACGGCACTCCAGCTCCAAGCCGGGACGGCTCGGGCCGCGCTCCAAGAGACGCGAGCAGCACAAGCGGACCAAGCGGGTCGCGCCTGGCCCCGTGAAACACCGAAGCTACCCCTCGGCGCCGACGATGAAGTGCCCCGCCTCCGCGGCCTTCGCGAAGAAGGCCTTCACCTCCTCCAGGTCGCCCGCGTAGCCCTCGTACTCGTCCGCCGCGGAGCAAGCCCCCGCGCCACGGAATGGGCATTTAGTGGAGCGCCCGGTAGACCACGCGGGCGCCGACGGTCATCAGCGCCACGGCCAGACAGCGGATGATCCACGCGCCCTTGAGCTTGCGCGACAGCCGCGCGCCCACCTGCGCGCCGATGACGACGCCGATGGCGAGCATGCCGGCCCGCTCCCACCCCCCGGTGAGGCCGCCGGTCGCGCCGTGATAGACCGTCACGATGAGCGTGCTGATCGCCAGCACGAAGTGGGAGGTCGCCGTGGCGACGTGCGCGGGGAACCTCAAGACATAGACGAGGGCCGGCACGTGGATGATGCCCCCGCCGATGCCGAGCAGGCTCGACAAGAACCCCACGCCGACGCTGATGCCCACGCCCACCGGCGCGTTGAAGTCCTGGTCGGTGCCGCCCTCGACGTCCGCCGGGGTGCCGCCCCTCGCCGCCTTCACGAGGAGGAAGGTGGCGAGCAAGACCAGCGCGCCGCCCATGATCGGGTCGAACACGCCGCGCGAGAGGCGCGACGTGACCATCGCGCCGAGGATCGTGCCGGGGACCCCCGCCGCGGCGAACATCCAGCCTGCGCGGAAGTTCACGCGCCGCATGCGGATGTAGGCGACGCTGCCCGAGGTCGCGTTCGCGCACACGGCCGCGAGCGAGATCGAGGTGAGGAGCTCTGGTGACTCCTGCGGATAGAGCAGCAGCAGCAGCGGCATCATCATGAAGCCACCCCCGGCGCCGATCAGGGTCCCGAGGGCCCCGAGGAGGAGGCCGACAGGGATGAACCAGAGGGTGTTCATGACGCCAACCTACCAGCTCGCGGCTCCCCCGGTCGGCCACGCCACGCGCGAATGACCTTTACATCCACGGCGGTTGCCCACCTACTCGAGCCCACGTGAGTGGAGCGCTTCGCGACCTGCGCGACGGGATCTACGAGCACCTCGTCACGACCGAGGTCGCGCGGGCGCTCGACGCGCTCGACGCGCGCGCCCCGGGCCGCAAGGCGGAGCGCGCGGGCATCGGCGACCACGACCTGCCGAGGGCGCTCGCGCGGCACCTCGCGCGGGAGATCGAGCGGCGCCTCCGCGCGCTCGGCGATCCGACCGAGGGCCTCCGGCTCGCGAACGCGCTGCTCGCGGCGCTGGAGGCGGGGGACGACGCGGCGGGCGGCGCGGAGCGCGCCGACCGGCTCCTGTCGGTCTACGCCAGGCTCCCGCCGAAGCGGCCCACGACCCCGCTGGCGGAGAGCACGCTGCTCACCCGGAGCCGCACGGATCCGACCCTCGGCCACGAGCTGAAGCGCGAGCTGGCATCGGCGGACAGCGTCGACGTGATCGCCGCGTTCGTCACGGTGGGCGGCGTTCGTCAGCTCTGGCCCGAGCTCGAGGAGCTGGCGCGGCGAGGCGGCAAGGTGCGCGTGCTCACCACGGTGTTCACGGGCTCGACCGACGCCCAGGCCGCCGACGATCTCGCGCGGCTCCCGGGGTGTGAGGTGCGCATCTCCTACGACGTGCAGCGCACGCGCCTCCACGCCAAGGCGTGGCTCTTCGTGCGCGACCGCGGGGCAGAGCAGCTCCACACCGCGTACGTCGGCTCGGCGAACCTCACGCAGACCGCGCTCTCGTCCGGCCAAGAGTGGACCGTGAAGGCGAGCTCGGGCGATCTCCCCGACGTGATCCGCAAGTTCCGCGGCACGTTCGAGGCGCTCTGGAACGACGAGGAGTTCGAGGCGTACGGCGCGACCGAGCCCGAGCGCGCCCGCCTCCGCGCGGCCCTCCGCGCGGAGCGCGGCCGGGGCGCCGACGAGCCGTTGACGACGCTGTTCGCGCTGCGCCCACACCCGTTCCAGCGCGAGATCCTCGATCGACTCGTCGCCGAGCGCGCGCTCCACGGGCACACGCGAAACCTCGTGGTCGCGGCCACGGGCACCGGCAAGACGGTGGTCGCCGCGTTCGACTACGCGGGAGTCGCCGAGCGCGAGGGCGCGCGACCGCGCGTGCTCTTTCTGGCGCACAGGCGCGAGATCCTCGAGCAGGCCCGCGCGACGTTCCGCCACGTGCTCCACGACGGGGCGTTCGGCGAGCTGTGGGTCGACGGGGACCTGCCCGAGCGCTTCGAGCACGTCTTCGCCTCGGTGCAGTCGGCCTCGCGAGGCCTCGAGGAGCGCGTCGGGAGAGGACACTTCCACTACGTGGTCGTGGACGAGTGCCACCACCTCCCGGCGGACTCGTACCAGCGCGTGATGGCCTATCTCACGCCCGCGATCGTGCTCGGCCTCACCGCCACTCCCGAGCGCTCCGACGGCAAGTCGCTGCTCCCGGACTTCGGCGGGCGCGTCGCCGCGGAGCTGCGGCTGTGGCACGCGCTCGACAAGCAGCTCCTCGTGCCCTTCGAGTATTACGGACTCGCCGACAGCACCGATCTGACGAAGGTGAAGTGGTCGCGCGCCGGCTACACGAGCGCCGAGCTCACGCGCCTTTACACGGGCAACGACGCGCGGGTGGACCTGGTCGTCGCGCAGCTCTCCCGCCGGGTCGCGAGCCTCGACCGGGTCCGTGCGCTCGCCTTCTGCGTCTCGGTGGAGCACGCCGAGTTCATGGCGCGGGAGCTCTCGCGGCGCGGGCTGCGGGCCGTCGCGCTCCACGGCGGGTCGTCGCGTGAGGAGCGCGACGAGGCGCGCGGCAAGCTCGAGCGGCGCGAGCTCCAGGTCGTGTGCACCTGCGATCTCTACAACGAGGGCGTCGACCTCCCGTTCGTGGACACCCTGCTGCTCCTGCGCCCCACCGCGAGCGCGACCCTCTTCATGCAGCAGCTCGGGCGCGGCCTCCGGCTCCACCCCGGCAAGACCAGCTGCCTCGTGCTCGACTTCATCGGCCAGCACCGCGCCGAGTTCCGCTTCGACGCCGTCTACGAGGCGCTCACGGGCCTGCCGCGCGCGGCCCTGCACGCCGCGGTCGAGGCCGGGTTCCCCTTCCTACCCTCGGGGTGTGTCCTCGAGCTCGACGCCGTGGCGCAGGGCACCGTGCTCGCGGCCCTCAGGCGCCAAGTGCCAACGACGGAGCGGCTCGCCCGAGAGCTCCGTGAGCTCGCCGCCGAGCCCGCGCGGGCGGGTCGCGGGCAGCCCACCCTCGGCGAGTACCTCGAGGCCACGGGGCGCGAGCTCGACGACGTGTACGGCGCGGGCGGATACACCACGCTCCTCGGGCGGGCGGGGCTCTCCAGCCCCGACGAAGAGACCTGCGATCTCAGCCGTCGCCTCGGGTGGCTCACCCACGTCGACGAGCCCGCGCGCTTCGAGACCTGGCGGGCGGCGCTGGCGGACGAGCCGCTCGCGCCCGCGTACGCGACCCGGCTCGCGATGCTCGATTTCCAGCTCCACCACCGCGGAGAGCTCGGCGACGCCGACACGGTGCGCGCCTACCTGCGCAGGCCGGGCATCGCCGACGAGCTGCGAGGGCTGTCCGAGGTGCTGAGCGCCCGCGTGCCGTTCGTCTCCGACGTGACCCCCGTCGCCGAGTGGGGTCTCGCCCTTCATAGGCACTACGCGCGGCGCGAGATCATGGCCGCGATAGGCTTCGTGAAGGTCGGCGACAAGGGCGTCATCCCCCAGGGCGGGATCCTGAAGATCGAGAAAGAGAAGCGCGAGCTGCTCTTCGTGACGCTCGACAAGTCGGCGAAGAGCTTCTCCCCAAGCACGCACTACCGAGACTACGCGATAAGCCCCTCGCTCTTTCACTGGGAGTCGCAGTCGAGCGCCTCCCACACCCGCCCCTCCGGGAAGCGCTACACCGAGAGCGCCACCAACGGCTGGACCTTCCACCTCTTCGTCCGCACCGACACCAACGCCTCCTACGCGTACCTCGGCCCCGCGCGCCTCAAGAGCTGGGAGGGCGATCGGCCGCTCGCGATCACGTGGGCGCTCGAGCACGCCCTCCCCGCCGCGCTCTTTCAGCGGTTCTCGGACCTCCGCGGCGGGTAGAGGAGCGGCGGCGCTACAAGACGGTGAGCAGATCGTCCACAGTCACGAACACCTCGGCGCCCTCGACGTGCACGGGGGCCCCGGCGCGCACGGCGAAGCCTCCGACGAGCACGCGAATCGTCGGGTCGACGCGGCGGATCCGCTCCACGACCCGCCCGAGGGAGGGCAGCTGCTCGGCGAGCGCGACAGACACGCCCACGGCGCCTGGGCGCGAGGTCTCGAGCAGCCGCTCGAGCTCCTCGAGCGACGGGGCTTCGGTGATGGCCCGCGCGTCGTGCCCGCGCTCGCGCAGGGCGAACGCCACCACGCGGACGCCGAGGGTGTGGCGGTTCCCGGGGGCGTTCGTCAGCAGAATCGAGCTCCCCGACACCGGGGGCGCGCGCTCGACCTGATCGCGACACATCGCGCCCAGCGCGACGTCGCAATAGCCCGTGAAGCGGGCCTCGGCGGCCGGCGAGAGCCACCCCTCCTCCCACGCGCGCCCGACCCGGTAGAGGGCCGGCGCGAGCACACCGAAGAGCAGGTCGATGGGCGCGACGCCGAGCGCCCGAGCCTCGCTCAGCGCGGCGTCGAGCGAGGCCGCGTCGGTGCGCCGCGCGAGGTCGTCGAGCGCGCGAAAGACCTCGCGCAGGGGCCGAAGTCGAGCGATCGCGTCGGCCTCCGAGGTGGCGTCCCTCGCCAGACAGCTCGGGCAGATCCCGTGCGTGACGCCGTAGTCCGCGTAGGGCGGCCGCTCGCCGAGCAGCTTCCAGCAGTAGGCGCACCATCGGTACATCGAAGCTCCTCGTGGAGCCGAGGCTCCGGCGGCGTGGGATCGGTCGCTCTGTTCGTGAGGCCCCCCATCACTCGGCGCGGATACCGACCGGAGTCTAGCGCAGGTCGCGTCACACGAGGCGACATTTTGCGGAAGGTGTCCGCGCGACGCGCGTCGACGCCCACGCGGAGGCGGCGAGGGCATCGTCACGGACCTCGTCGGCGGCAGCTGGCGACGGGTGTCACGGCGCCGCGCTAGACTCGCCACTCGTTGCGTAGCTTCTTGTAAGGCAGAAAGCCCGGCTCGCCTCCCCCGAACTTGATCTTGTGGCTCGGGAGGAACGCGAGCTGCCCCGTGTCGAGCGACACGCAGTGGAGCAGATCGTTGCCGTGATACCAGTCGACGGTAAAGTGGTATTCGCCGCCAATCCAGAGATCGCGGTGCTTGAAAAAGCAGAGCACGCGCCCCACGAGCGCGTCGAACGTGGCCACGGCGACGTCGCCGTCGGGGCAGTTGTGGTACACGAGGTCGCGGAGCTCGAGGGGCGCGTGGTCCGGTGCAGGAGCCGCCGGCGGCCGCGCGACGTGGAGCGCGCTCGGCGGCACGTAGGAGAAGACCGCGCCGTCGTCCACGAGGATCTGAAAGGTGGGCGCGCAGCCCGGATAGCTCGAGAGCGCGAAGGCGCGACACGGTACGAGCTCTCCGTCGTACGTGCGATCGTCGCCATAGAGGAGTGGCTTCTTCACGCGGAGCGACAGCGGCGGAATGTCGACGTGCACCCGCGCGCGGAGGGCCCCCGGCCCAGGCGGAGGCTCCTCGGGGAAGCGCTCTCGACACCGCGCGATCGTCTCTTCGGCGATCGCGTCGAGCGCGGCGTGATCCCGGTAGGTGTGCTCCATCAGCGCCGCGGCGTCGAGCAGGCCCACCGCCACGAGCCAGCGGAGGTAGTCGCGGATCACGTCGAGGCCCGCCTCGAAGCCGGTCTTCGCGAGCGGGCTCTCGGTGAGCTCGAGGACCACGGCGAGGTCGCGGCGGGGATCGAAGGTGCGCACGAAGTCGAGGGGGTTTCGCATCCCCTCGATGACGCATGGCTCGCCGAGCGCGTGGTTTCGCCCGAGGTAGGCGAGGCACGCCTCCGGATCGCGCCGGAGCTCGGCGAGGGCGAAGCGGGTCATCGCGACGATGTGCCGCTGCCGCTCCTCGGCGCCCTCTGGGCTCGGCCCGAACACGCGGCGCACCCACTCCGAGGCGCCGACGTGGGGCACGCCGAGGGCCTCGGCGGCGCGCCGGGCGATCGGGGTCTTGCCCGCGCCGCTGGCGCCGAGCACGAAGAGGCGCGGCCCGCGCGGCGCGCTCATCGAGGGTTCTCGGCGTCGCGCCACTCGCCCGTCGCGACGTCGAGCTCGGCGACGATCGCGAACACGATGTGCCCCGAGGGCACGAAGCTCGCGGACGTCTCGCGCACGATCATGCCTATCCCCTCGCGCTTCTTCCCGTCTTTGTGCTCGACCTGGACGTACTTCGCCTCGAAGCGGTCCTCGGGGAAGGTCGACAGCTCGAGGTACCGCTCGATGTGCCACCCCGCCTCGGTGATCGCGTGCACGTCCCCCTCGGTGTAGGCGTCGCCGAAGGTCACCCGCGAGCGAGGGAGGCACTCGAAGCCCCAGCCGAACTCGTACGCCGTGCGCTCCACCAGGTACTGCTCCCGCCAGACCATGCCGAGGCGCTTGTTCTTTCGGAGGGTGCCCGAGGCGTGCCGCTCGATGAACTCGTCGGCGCTCATCGTCCGCACGTGGACCCGCCGCTCGAGGGCCGCGCACTGGGCGACGTGCGGGTCGAGCGGCACTTGTTTGGTTTCCATTCGACAAGCCTACGTGGAATCCTCTTGGAGGGGCGGGGCGGCGGCGAAGGGCGCGAACACCGTGAGCGCGAGCTCGGCGAAGGCCTCGCGCACGCCCCACCCCTCCGTCGGGCTCGAGGCGATGACGGGCGCCCCGTCGGTCGCGACCGTGCGGACGAGCTCCTCGACGGGGAGGACGCCGGGGAGATCGCGCTTGGTGAGCTGCCAGACGTGGGGGATGACCTCCAGCGTGAGCGCGCGCTCGGCGAGCGCGGCGTCGAGCAGGCGACGGCTCTCCTCCCACGCGCCCCGCCGGGCGGGCACGCTGTCGACGACGCAGACGAGGCCGGAGACGCCCTCGAGCAGCGCCGCGATCCTCCTCGGCTCGTGGGCGCCCGCGCCGCCGTTGGTCCGCACGTGGAGCCGCGGCGTGAAGCCGCGGAGGGAGACGAGGTCGTCCGCCACGAAGTGGAACGAGACGCGGGCGTCCACCTCGCTCCGCGTCGCGACGAGTGCGCTCCGCTTCGCCTCCGGGATGGACTCGTAGAGGCGAGTCAACGAGGTGAGACGCCCCGAGAGGGCGGGACCCCAATAGGCGATGACGGCGACGACCTCGCGCCGCACGTAGTCGACCCTCGGCAGGGTCTCCTTGGCCACGACGCGGCGGAGCGACGTCGGCGGCGACGACGCCGGCGGCGCGACGGGCCACATGCGGCTGCGAAGGCGTCCGGCGAGCTCGGGAGACAAGGTGCGCCAGAAGGCCATCGTGAAGAAGGTCGGGGTCTCCGCGGGGAACGGCGAGAGCGCGTCGATGAGCCGCTCCTGCCGCGCCTCGTCGAGCGCCGCGAGCACGCCGAGGTGATCGTGGGCCACGAGCGCGCGCGCGTTCGCGAGGAGCCACTCCGGGTCGAGCCTCGCGAGGTGGGGCGTCACGGAGATACGCCAAGGGCGCGCGAGCGCGAGCCCGCGGAGCCACGCGAGCGCGACCGGGTCGGTCGCGCGGGCCGCGCGGGCGAGCTCGTGCGCGACGCCCTCCTCGAGGTCGTCGTGCCCTATCCGCCAGGCCGGCCGCACGCCGCGGACGCTCCCCTCGTGGGCCGCAGCCCACGACGCCAGCGCGTCGCGATCGAGCTCACCGGCGAGCTCGGCGAGGAGCGCGACGGCGAGGGTCCGCTGTCGGAGGTCGTCCGACGCGAGGAGGACGGGGAGCTCCCGCGCGACGTCGTCGCGAAAGGTGCCCGGCTCTCGCAGGAGTCGCAGCACCTCGTCGTGAGGATGGACCGCGTCCCGCGAGCACCAGACGGAGCCGTCGGAGGCCTGGCGACGGAGCAACAGCGCGGCGGGCTCGCTCATCTCCGTCAGAGCCCGTCGATCGCCTCGCGGATGAGCTCCTCGGCGGAGCCGAGGGCGGGGCTCGCGCCGCTGCCGACGACGATCCTCCTCCCGTCGAGCCGCAGCGTCGCGCCGCCGCGCTTCTGCGCCCCTGCGCTGTAGTCGAGCACCTGCACGAGGTGGTCCCCCTTCGCGCTCTTCACGCGGACGCTGTACTGCCGCCGCCCGGCCCGCGGCGACGCGAGCTTCTCGCGGTAGGCGGCCGCCGCGCCCTCTCCGGGCGTGAGCGGCACGATCGAATAGCCGAGCGGGCGCACCCGCGCGGCGAGCTCCTTCTGGTCGGCGAACGGGGTCGCCGCCAGCTTCTCGGCGAGGGCCCTGCCCTCGGGCGACGCGTCCGCGTTGACGGCCTGCTCCTTGCCAATGGCCACGTGCGGGAGCTTGTCGAGGTCGAACAGCGCGAGGCTCACGCCGTCGGTGTCCCACTGGTCGATCGTGCCAAAGGGCGAAGAGTACGTGGTGCTCCCGCGGGCGCTGGAGGCGTTGCGATCCTCGAGGACGTGGGTGACGCGAATCGAGGGGAACGCGCCGAGCCCCTTCTCCCCGAGGGCGGCCTTCTTGATGTGCTCTTCGTGGCTCATGACGAGCCCGAGGTTGCGCGCGAACGAGACCGGAGCCGGCCGCGGGCTTCGACGGCGCCGCTCGTGCCCGCGGAGGCGCCCTGCACGACGTCGCGCTCACCCACCTTCTGTCCGGTCCGCTTGTTGATGCGCACCTCCTTGCCGACGACGGTCCCCGCGCTCCCGTAGCCCCCCTCGCCGCCGTCGAAGCCGAAGGCGCACGTGATCTTCCCCGACGCGAGGTCGACGACGAAGACGTCGGCGGTCACGTGGTGCTCCGTCGACGCCTTGTGGTCCCGGAGGACGACGAGGTGCTTGAGGCGCTTCAACACGTCGAGGCGCTTCTCGTCGTAGGGTGTCGCCTTCGGGCCGGAGAAGCGCCCCTCCCCCTCGTGCTCCTTCCGAAATCGCAGCGCGAGCGCGAGCGGGCCGGCGTCCCAGGCGATCATGCCGTCGCTCAGAACGTCGATGGTGTTCTCCTCGGAGTTCAAGCCGGAGCTGAAGACGTAGTCCTTCGACGGCTTGCAGCGCGGGAACGCGCGGGTGCCGCGCTCCGGCACGCCGGCGGCCAGCGCCTTCGCCTGCGCGATCTTCGCGTCCATCGCCGCGAACTCGGCCTTGTGCTCGGCGACCACGGTGGAGAGCCGCTTGCCGCACCCTGCCAGCAGGCAGACGCCCGCGGCGACCCAGACGAGTCGAGACCCCATGGACGCGATACTAGGCGCGATCCGCGGGGGCGACACGGCTCAAATCGGGAGTCCCCTCACACCTTGGACCAGCCGAGCGGGCCGAAGGTGTGATCGCACAGCGCGTCTCCCCAGCTCTCGGTGAGGAGGACCACGTGCGGGTCGAGCGCGTGCGCCGTGCCCGCGAGCGCGTGGCGAATGTCCTCGACCTCGTACTCCACGGGCTCGAAGACCGCGCCGTTCTTGTTGAGCCAGAGCTCGTCCGGGAAGGGCCGCTCGAGGTCGCACGCGCTGCCGGGTCGCGGGCAGTCGAAGCACAGCTTGGTCTCGAGATCCTCGAACTTCCACACGTGGCGCATTCCGCGCGTCACGTAGTGACTCCCCGTGTCGGTCAGCAGAAACACGCGAGTCCGCTCCACGCTCTTCTTGGCGAGCCAGCGCAGCACGGCGCCCACGCGGAAGCCGCCGTGTCCGTAGCCGTGGAACGACTCCAGCGTCTCGCGGGTGAGGGGCGCCCCACGCTCCTTCACGCGGAACATGCGGACCCGCTCCGGTCCGCCGTCGATGCAACCGTAGATCGTGAGCGGGGCGCCGTCACCGAGCTTCGACGCGAGCTCCTCGATCCAACCGACCGCCCGCTCGAGGGGGCGGGAGCCATCGGGGCGGAAGTGGACCATCGAGACGCTGAGGTCCACGACCACCGTGGCGTGCGCGTCGATCGCCTGGCTCTCGCGGCCGCGGAACACCCGGCCGTCGACCCGGGCGGGGGTGCCGCGGGGAGCGGTGAAGTA
>DAORJJ010000205.1:0-10738 GCA_035439005.1 Polyangiaceae bacterium
CCGCGGCGCGCGCTCCGCCGCGTCGCTCGCACGCGCCGTAGGCCAACGCCGCCTCCGAGTAGCGGGTGCGCGCCTTGTAGAGCGCCTCCGCCCGCGCGTGACAGAGCGCGTCCTCGCTGGGCGCGGGCCTCCCCGCGGCCGCGCGCGCGATCGCCTTCAGCGCGTCGTCGGGCCGCTGCTGCTCGGCGAGCTCGCGCCCGCGGGCGAGCCACTCCTCGGCCGAGAGCGCGCCGCCGAGCTTGCTCAGCTTGGAGAGCGCGCGCTCCGCGTCGGCGGGGCTCCCGGCGTGGATCGCGAGCCAGCGCGCGTCCTCGAGGGCGGCCGGGTCGTCGTCGCGGCAGAGGCCGAGCCGCAGCGCGCGCGCCTCTACTTCGACCGCGCGCGACCTCTTCGCGCGCCCGAGCGCGCGATCGATCGCCTGGCGCGCCCGCGCGTGGGCGCCCCCTCGCTCGAACGCGCGGGCCGCGGCGACGAGATCACGCGGTCCTCCGCGGCGGAGGAACGCCTCACCCGCCGCGTCGAACGGGCCCACCTCGGCCATGGCCCGGAGCCGCAGGTCCTTGATGCGCGCGTCGAGCAAGGGGAGCGCTTGCTCGAGCGACGCGAGCAGCGCGTAGGCGTGCTTGTAGTCTGCACGTTCCAGGGCGGCGCGCGCTCGCGCCAGGCGCACGTCCGGCGCGGCCTGTTCGGCCGAGCCGAGCCGCGCGGCCGCGGCCTCGGCGGCCTCCCAGCGCGCGTGGCGCACGGCCTCGCGGAAGCTCGTCGCCGGCTCGACGCCCGCGTCGACGTCCGGCAGGGAGACGACCGGGCGCGCGCTCGGCGCGCCGTCGGTCGCGACCGCGGCCTCCGGGCCGCCGTCGCGCGCCTCGATCGGGCCCGCGCGGTGGCATCCCAGGGCGGTGGCGCACGTGATCGCGACGAGCGCGAGCCACGGGCCCCCGCGCCGGACGCGCCTCGCGCGCGGCCTACCGGTAGACACCGAACGCTCCTCCCCCGGCGTACGCGCGCGTGCGCCGGAGGCCCGTCGTGTCTTCTCCGCGGGCCAGCCTCGCGAGGCGAGGCAGCGCGAGCGACAGGGCGTGGTCGCCCTGCTCGATGCCGACCCACCGGCGCCCCATCGTCTCGGCGACGGCCGCCGTGGTGCCGCTGCCCAAGAAGGGATCGAGCACCCAGTCGCCCGGCGCCGTGGTGAGCGCGAGCACGCGCTCGAGGAGCCGCTCGGGCTTCTTGTTCCGTGAGAACGCGACGCCGCCCTCCGACGCGAGGCCCTGGAAGGGCACGTCGCTCCACACGTTCGTGAGCGGCTCGGCGACGACGCGAGGCGCCGCCTCGGCCGGGTCGAGCGTGCCGTCGGGCAGCAGGGAGCGGAGCTTCGACGCGAGGAAGAGCACCCGGTTGCCGCCTCGAAGCACGAGGGCGGGGCGCCCCGGGCGCTCCAGCACGAGGGTGCGCTCGGGCTCCCGTCGCGAGCGCTCCACGAGCGCCTGCGCCGCCCGCGACACGGCCTCGAAGCGCACCTGCGCGAAGCGCACCACGCTCTCCGCGTGCGCGCGCGCGAAGGCCGCCACGCGCTCCGCCCACACCTCGCCGAGCGACCTCTTCGCCGCGCTCGCGGTCGCGAAGCCCGCGTCGCGGGCGACCGCCCGCGCGAGGGGCACGTACTGCCACGACGCGACGGGTGCGCCGCGGTCGACGACGAACGTGCGGTACGCCGGGTCGGCGCCTGCGCGGGCGCGGAAGAGCCTGGTGGGCGCGAAGGCCGCGCGGTCCTTCGCGTAAAGGAGAATGAAATCGCTCACATGCACAGGGCCTGCGTTCTGCGCCTTGTGACCCGTGGCGGCGCTGCGCACCACGGTGATGGTGCTCACGCGGCTCTTGCTCCCGAAGATCTCGTCGCACAACACCTGGAGCGGGCCGAGCTCCGTGTCGTCGATCTCGATCGCCATCGCGCCGTCGTCCCGAAGCAGCGAGCGCACCGCGCGCACGCGCGGCGCCATCATGGCGAGCCAGGCCTCGCGGCTCCGCGCGTCGTCGTACTGCGCGAAGGCGCGGCCGGTGTTGAACGGAGGGTCGAGGTACGCCAGGCGAAAGCGCGGCCCGTGCGCGCGCTCGAGCTCCCGCATGGCCTCGAGGTTGTCTCCGTGCACGAGGCGCGACTCGTCCTCCCGGCGCGCGCCGATCGAGAGCGAGGGGTCCCGCGTGAAGCGCGGTCGCTGCGGGGCCACCTCCGGCCCCGGCGCGCCCTCAAGGCGGCGGGAGGTGGGGCCCACGGATCCAGTCGCGCGTGATGCGGTGGTAGTTTCCCTCGGCGCCGAGCCCGCCCATCACGCTCGCGAGCCCCCACTGCAGCCGGTTCATGAAGGTGTGCTCGGTCGGCATGTGGATGGGCTTGGGCAGGATAGGCACGCTCGAGTCGGCCGACTTCATGATCTTCTTGAGCCCTCTCGCGAGGTACGCCACGGTCTCGCGCGCGGCCTCGGGCGTGTGCCGGTACGGCGCGTCGATCGTGAGCGGGACCATGACGAACTTCGTGTAGTCGAGGTAGAGCCGGAACGACTCCTCGTCGGTGGGATCGAAGCCGAGGAACTCGACGCACGCGCGCTCGAAGTCGTCCCAGCGCTCGTCCATCGCGGCGAGGATGTAGCGCTTCTCGCCAAGGAGCAGCTCCGGCGAGAGGATCTTGTGGCAGCCGAAGTCGAGGAACGCGACCTTGCCGCCGCCGAGGAAGCGGTAGTTGCCGGGGTGCGGGTCGGCGTAGAGCACGCCGTGGCGGAAGAGCGCGCGCATCATGAACCGCCAGATGGTCTCGGCGGCCTGCCGCTTGTCGTCCGGGCTCGCCTCGGCGCAGAAGGTCTTGTAGTCGACGCCGCCGATGAGCTCCGTCGTGAGGACCCTGCGCGTGGAGAGCGAGTGGTGCACCCGGGGGATGACGATGTCCGGGTCCTCCTCGTGGATGGCGCGGAACATGTCGGTCGCGCTCGCCTCTCGGGAGTAGTCGAGCTCGGCGAGGAACACCGACTTGATCTCGTCGAGGGTCTCCTTCGTGTGGTATCGGCGGCCCACGGGGGACATCATCTGCTCGAGCATCGACACGCTCTTCAGGTCGTTCTCGATGGCCTTGTCGATGCCGGGATACTGCACCTTCACGGCCACCTGCTCGCCGCCGTGGGTCGTGGCCCTGTGGACCTGCCCGATGCTGGCCGCCGCGAACGGCTCGACCTCCCACACCGAGAAGACCTCCTCGGGGACGCCGAGCTCGGCCGACACCACCTTGCGTGCGGCCTCGCGCGAGAGCGGCGGGGCCTTCGCCTGGAGCTGCTTCAGCACCTCCTGGAACTTCTCCTCGTAGCCCGGTGGAGCGAGGCCGTCGATGTACGAGGCCATCTGCCCGAGCTTGAGCGGGAGGCCCTTCATCTCGCCGAGGGTCTTCAGCATCGCCTCGGCGGTCTTGCGCGCGTTCTCGCGCATCGCCTCGCGCTCCTTGGCGAGCCGCTCGGGGTCGCTCGCGGTCGCGCCGAGCCCCATCGCGCGCTTGAGCGCCGCGCCGCCCGCGGGGAGGGTGCGGGCCGCGAGCGAGCCCAGCCGCGCGAGCCGCCCGAGGCGCGACGTGGGCGGCGCGTCGGGCCGATCGTCCTCCGGCTCGCCGTCTCGCTTCGATGCCATGGGGCGCATGGGACCCCCTCACGCGCGGCGCGTCAAGGGCGCGCGCGCGTGGCGGGGCGGTCAGGCCCCGTCGAGCACCCGCTGCAGCTCCTCGGGGACGAGGCCGTACGCCTCGGCCGCGGCGACGAGGCCCGCGTTCTGCGCCACGTTGGTGAGGAACTCGCGACCGTAGGGCGTGCCGCGCAGGCCCTGCACGCGCAGCAGGAGCCGCGGCATGGCGCGCACGATCGCGTCGCGCGCCTCGCGCAGCCGCCCCAGGTCGACGTACACGTCGTGCAGGGCGAGGAAGATGGGCGCCTCGTTGAGCAGGGAGGGCGACCCGTCCTCGAGCAGCGCCGCGGCCTCGAGGGCGAGCTCCTGCGCGCGCTCGGGCTCACCGAGGCGCCGCTCGGCCTCGGCCCACTCGCCGAGCGCGACGGGCACGAGGTCCAGCATCTTGGTGGAGCGGTACGCGCCTGCGGCCGTGCGCAGGAGCACGCGGGCGCGCTCGACGTCGGGCGACACCACGCTCCGCAGGAGCTCGACGCCGCGGTAGTACAGCACGCCCAGGGTGGCCCGATCGTGCGGGACCCAGCCGCCCGACGCCGCCCCGTCGGCGACGCGCCGGGGCTCCGCGAGCAGCTCCTCGAGGTCATCCGTCGCGCCGAACGTCGAGGCCCAGCAGAGCAGGATCATCTGGCCGTGGCGAAGCACTCCCTGCGAGCCGACGGCCTGGGCGAGCCCGATCCCCGCGTCGATCGCGGCGCGCGCCTCCTCCTTCGCGCCCACCGTCGTGAGCGCGAAGCCCACGTTGATGGTGAGCGTGGCCTCGTTGGCCTTCAGCCCCGCAGCCCGCGCGGCCGACGCCGCCGAGCGGCGCGCCTCGAGCGCCGCGCCGACCTCGCCGCGGGCCTGCCGCACGACGGCGAGGGTCTGCCAGGCGTCGACCGACGCGCCGGGGACCCTGTGACGCGCCGCGAGGTCGAGCAGCTCGGAGGCCACGAGCGCCGCGCGGTCGAGCTCGCCGGCGAACGCGTACCGGGCGGCGAGCGTCGCCGACGAGCGCGCCACCTCGTCGAAAATACCTAGCTCTTGCGCAGACTTGCGGATCTCGTCGAGCCCCGTGATGGTCTCCGGCCCGCCGCCCTTCGCCGCGTCGTAGCGGAGCCGGGCGCCCCGCGCGCGCACGGCGCTCGCCTCGTCGTACACCGCGTCCTCGAGGAGCGCGACGGCGGTCTCGCGATCCGCGGCGCGCGGGTCGAGCCGCACGTAGGCCTCGTCGAGCAGCAGCGCGCGGCCGAACTGCGTGGGCTTGTCCTCGGCGAACGCGAGGGCGCGCTCGGCGTAGATGGCCGCGTCGGCGTGGGCGTTGGTCGCCAGCGCGCGTCGCGCGGCGCGCTCCAGGTACACGGCGCCCTCCGCCGCCTGACCGCCGAGCTCGAGGTGCCGCGCGACCGTCGCGTCGTCTTCGCCCATGCCGGCGAGCCAGCGCCCGGCGCGCGCGTGGAGCTCGCGCAGGTCGTCCTCGCCGAGCGACGCGTAGGCCACCTCCCGCGCTAGCGCGTGCTTGAACGCCCACTCGCGCGCGTCGCGGAAGCGCGAGCCGGCCTGCTCGACGAGGATCTCGGCGCCCGCGAGCGCCCGGAGCGCCTCGTGGGCCCGGGGGAACCCCAGCGCGGCGAGGCCCACGTCCCACCCCTTCAGTCCGAACACCGCGAGCCGCGTGACCGCGTCGCGGAGGTCCTCGTCGAGCGCGTCGAGGTGCACCTGGAGGGCGGCCTCGATGGTGAGGGCCCCGGCCGGATCGCGCCCCTGCGCCGCGAGCCGCGAGAGCTCCTCGGCGAAGAGCGGCGAGCCGGACGACTGCGCCGCGATCATCTCGAGCAGCTCCTCCCCGCCGGCGCCCTCGGCGCGAGCGCCGAGGATCGTCGTGGCGATCGCGCGGACGGTGCGCTTGGCGAGCGGGCGCAGCTCGAGCCGCACGTGCTCGCGGCCCGTGAAGCGCTGCGCGAGCTCGCGCAGGAACGCCGGTCGCGCGGTCATGAGCACGAAGATGGGGTGTCTCCCGGCGCGCGCGAGCACGTGGTCGAGCCACGCGAGGCTCTCGCTGTCCGACCACTGCGCGTCCTCGATGGCGAGCACCAGCGGCGCCCGCGCGGCGACGTTGAGGGCGGCCATGGTGAGCATGATCCAGAGGGCGTCGCGCGCGCCGCTCTGCTCCACCGAGTTCGGCACGGCCTCGTTGGTGAGCAGGCGACCGACGAGCTCGCGCGTCGAGCCGCCGAGGCCCTCGAGCTGCGCCGGCCGCACGGGCACGAGCGCCGAGAGCGCGTCCATCAGCTCTTCGTGGCCCGCGGTCTTGGGCAGGCCCGTGAGCGCGCGCGCGACGTCGGCCATCACGCCGAGCGCGTGGGTCTTGGCGAACGACTCGCACCGCACGAGCGCGACGCGGGGCGCGCTCGGGAGCGCCCCGAGGCTCGCCAGCGCCTCGCTGCGGAGGCGGGTCTTGCCGATGCCGGGCGTGCCCGTGACCGACACGAGGATGGGCGTGCGCTCCTCCGCGCACTGCTCGAAGCTCCTCACGATCTGCGCGAGCTCGGCCTCGCGGCCGAGGAAGGGCGCGCCGCCGACGGTCTCGCGCTTGGCCGTCACGGCGTCGCCCACGATCGACGTGCCGTCGGGCCGCAGCTGGAACTCGAAGCGCCCGCGCGCAAGCTCCGTCGTCGTCGTGTCGGAGAGCACCTGGCCGCGGCGCGCGTCGCGGGCGAGCGCCGCCGCGCGGTCGACCACCTCGCCCGTGGGCTTCGTGCGGTCGATGCGCGAGCGCCCCGACGCGACGCCGACGGCCGAGTTCGTCTTGGCGAGTCGAGCGCCGAGGTCGAGCGCGCGCCACGCCTCGTCGCCCAGGGTCTTGTGCACGCCGAAGTGCGCGACGATCGCGTCGCCGCCAAGCTCGGTGGCCTCCGCCCCGCGCGCCCGGAGGTGGGCGAGGAGCCGGTGGCGTGCGGGCCCCTTCGGCACGAAGGTGGCGAGGATGCTCGTCACGAGCCGCTGACCACCAAGTCCTCGAGAAGACGTGAGAAATTGTCCCCCCACGCTCCCCGGTGGCTCGCTCATGGGGTTGCGCACCGTCTCGGGGCCCTGCGAGGCGTGCGCGTCGCGGATGCGGCGGAGCTCGTCGGCGACGTCGCTCGCGTTGTCGGGTCGCTCCTCCGGGAAGGTGGAGAGCATGCGCCCGAGCAGCTCGTCGAGCGACAGCGGGGCGTCGTGGAAGAGCTCGCGCAGGCGCGGCGCTGGGGTGGTCACGAGCTTCGCGAGCACGGCGACCGGCGTGGGGCCGACGTGCGGCGGGCGCCCCGTGAGCATCTCGAAGAGCGTCGCGCCGAGGCTGTAGATGTCCGAGCGCACGTCCACGGCGGAGTCGCCGCGGGCCTGCTCCGGCGCCATGTAGGCGGGCGTGCCCACGATGGCGCCCGTGCGCGTGATGCGGGCGTCCTCCGCGCTCGCCACGCCGAAGTCGACCAGCTTGGCCACGAGGGGCGCGGGCTCCGCGCCAGGCTCTCCGGCGCCGCTGCCGACGAGGATGACGTTCGACGGCTTCACGTCGCGGTGCACGATCCCGGCGGCGTGCGCGCACGCGAGGGCGTCGGCGACCTGCGCGGCCACGTCGAGCGCCTCGGTGATCGTGACGCGCTGGCGGAGCTGCCGCTGCGCGATGTCCTCGCCCTGGAGCCACTCCATCGCCACGTAGGGCTGGCCCTCGTCGAGCTGCCCGAACGCGATGACCTTCACGATGCCTGGCGCCGAGAGCCCCGCGAGCAGCCGGCCCTCCCGCGCGAACCGCGCCTCCTCGCTCGCGTCGACGCCGGCGATGGCGATGACCTTGAGCGCGACCGTGTGCCCCGTGATTCGGTCGAGCGCGCGGTAGACGATGCCCACGCCGCCGCGACCCACCTCGCGCTCGACGACGAAGCGCCCGCCGAGGGTGCTCGGCGCCTCCTCGACGCCCCCGATCACGAGCGGCCTCGCGGGGCGGTGGCCGCTGGCGGAGCCTCGGGCGACGCGGCCGCGGGCTCGGGCGCTCGGCGCCGCTCGCCCACGACGAACACCTCGTAGCTGTTGGTGCGGGTTCCCTCGGGGCGGATCGTGCGCTCGGCGGCGAAGAGGCGCTTCACCTCGTCCCGGGCGCGCACGAAGTCTTCGCCCATGAAGATCTTGCCGACGAACCCGCCGCCGGGCTTGAGCAGGGCCTCCGCCACCGCGAGCGCGCGCATGAAGAGGTCGAAGCTGCGGGTCTGGTCGCCGAGCCGGTTGCCGGTGGTGTTCGGGGCCATGTCGGAGACGACGACGTCGTACGGGGCGAACCGCGACAGCGCCGCGGTCTCGAGCGACAGCGCGTCGCCGATGAAGAACTCCACGTTCGCGGGGATCGCGGTGGTGAGCTCCTTCAGGTCCATCGCCAGCACGTGGCCCTTGGGGCCGACGCGGCCCGAGGCGTAGAGCGTCCAGCTGCCGGGCGAGGCGCCGAGGTCGAGCACGCTCTGCCCCGGCTTGAACATGCGCACGCGCTTGTCGATCTCCTCGAGCTTGAAGACGCTCCGCGCGGGGTAGCCGGCCTTCTTCGCCTCCACGGTGAAGTGATCGGCCCCTTTGTACGGATTTTTACGCCCCTTCACGCAAGCACCTCAAGCTCCCTCCCCGCGCGTCCCCGAGCTCCTCGGTGCGGTCTCGAGCCCGCATCTTAGACGCAACGCGGCCCGCGTTGTTCTCTCGCGTGCGGAATGCGGTCGCGACAAAACGCGAGCGCCCCGCGGCCACGGGGCCGGCGGGGCGTTCGGGTCCGCGCGCGAGAGGCGCTCAGCCGTTCTTCAGGCGGCGCTTGACGGCGGTGCGGATGAGCACGACGCCCTGGTTCGCGCCCGGGATGCCGCCCTCGATCATGAGCAGGTTCTTCTCGACGTCGATGCGCGCGAGCTTGAGGTTCTGCATGCTCACGGTCTCGTTGCCGTACTGCCCCGCCATCTTGATGTTCGGGAGCGTGCGACCCGGGGTCATGTTGGTGCCGATCGAGCCGCCGTGGCGGTGGTACTCGTGCGTGCCGTGCGAGCGGCCCATGCCCGAGAAGTTCCAGCGGCGCATGACGCCCGTGTAGCCGCGGCCGCGCGTGCTGCCCTGCGCGTCGACGAGCTGGCCCTCCTGGAAGATCTCGTCGAGCTTCATCGTGTGGCCGATCTCGAACTTCGCCGCGAACTCCGGCGAGCAGCGGAGCTCGCGCACGACGCGCTTGGCCGCGACGTTGGCCTTCTTGAAGGCGCCGGCGACCGGCTTCGTGACGTGCTTGTCCTTCGCGTCGACCATGCCGTACACGAGGGCCGTGTAGCCGTCCTTCTCGACGGTGCGCTTGCCGACGACGACCACGGGGCCGGCCTCGATGACGCACACGCGCTTCACAGTGCCGTCCGGGGTGAAGTACTGGGTGAAGCCGATCTTCTTGCCGATGATGCCAGGCTGCTGATTCATGTTCGTCGCTCCTTGGGGGCCCCTGCAAGGTCCCGGACCACACACTCTTGCCGTTGGCGTTCTGCACGATTCCTCGTGAGACCGGTCCTTGGGGCTGGACCGGGGGAAGACCCCACGCCTCGAGCACTGTCCGAGGGGGGCGCACCATGGCAAAGGAGCGGCTTCGCGTCAAGCGGAGGGCGCTTCGAGAAAAAGTTTCTTGGACTCTAACTGGAGAGCTTCCCAGCGGCCATCGTGAAGCGCGCGTCGGCGGAGGCGGCGAGGGCCTCGTCGTGGGTGATGCTGAGCAGGGTCATCCCGCGCGCCGCGCGCTCGCGGAAGAGGGCCGCCAGATCGGCGCGGCGCTTCGGGTCGAGCGCGCTCGTGGGCTCGTCGAGGAGCAGCACCGGGGGCTCGAGCACGAGCGCCCTCGCCAGCGCCACGCGCTGGGCCTCGCCGCCCGACAGCGACTCGGGCGCGGCTTCTTTGTGCGCCTCGAGGCCGAGGCGCTCGAGCATGGCGTGCGCGGCGCGCGTCGCCGTGGCCCTGTCTTGGCCCCGCACGTGCCGGAGCGCGAGCGTGACGTTCTCGGTCACGGACAGGTGCGGGAAGAGGTTCGCCTCCTGGAGCACGAGCACCGCGCGCCGCCGGAGCGCCAGCCGGAGCCCCTCGGCGGTGGGCCCGCGATGGAGCGCCAGGCCCGCGATCTCGACCTCGCCCTCGTCGAACGTCAGGAACCCCGAGAGCACGCGCAGGAGCGTGCTCTTGCCCGAGCCCGACTCGCCGACCAGCGCCGTGAAGGTGCCGCGCGCGACGCTGAGCTCGACGTGGTCGAGGCGCGGACGCGCCGGCTCCGAGGCGTCGCGCACGACGAGCCCGCGCGCGCGGATCATGCCGCCTCCCTGGTGGCGCGCGGGTGCCGCTTCTTCTCGAAGCGCCTCGCGAGGCGCGCGAGCGGGTAGCTCATGGCCAAGTAGAGCAGGGCGCATGCGAGGCCGGGGCGCGCCCACTCGCGCACGTCGACCGCGGTGATCGACATCTGCTTCGTGAGCTCGACCACGGTGATGACCGACACGAGCGAGCTGTCCTTCAAGAGCGACACGAAGTCGGAGGTGACGTTCGGGAGCGCGAGCCGCGTGGCCTGCGGCAGCACGACGCTCCACACGACCCGCGGCCTCGACAGCCCGAGCGCGAGCCCGGCCTCGGTGTGGCCCTCGGGCACGGCCTGGATGCCGGCCCGGTACGCCTCCGCCTCGTAGGCCGCGTAGTTCAGGCCGAGCGCGAGCACCGCCGCCGCCGCCGCCGGGAGCTTCAGCCACGGCGCGAGGCCGAAGTAGAGGAGGTAGAGCTGCAAGAGCAGCGGCGTGCCGCGGAGCACCTCGACGTAGGCCGTCGCCGCGCCACCGAGGACGCGGCCGCCGTAGGTGCGCGCGCACGCGAGCAAGAGGCCGAGCGGCGAGGCGAGCAGCATGCCCCCGAGCGACAGCGCGAGCGTGACCCCCGCGGCCTTCACGAACAGCACGAGGCGCGAGAGATCGAACGTGGCCGGCGCCTCGGGCGGCGGCTCGGGCGGCGGCGCGGCGCTCGAGGCGGAGGG
>DAORJJ010000206.1:0-10614 GCA_035439005.1 Polyangiaceae bacterium
ACGATGCAGAATAGCGCAAGCCACCCGCCGTGGCAGGGAGAAATCGGGGGTGCGCTTGGAGTGCGCAGGCGCCGGCGAAGCACGGTACACTCAAGGGCGATGCGCTCTCACCTCGCTGCCGCCCGCGGCGCGGCCACCCGTCGCCGCTCGTCGCTCTCCGTCCCCGCGCTCTCCGCCGTGCTCTTCGTCGCCGGCTGCGCGACGGCCAAGCCTCGCACGATCGAGATGGTGCCGATCGGGACGAACGCGCCCCCGCTCGATGGCGAGAGCTACCCGACCAACAAGCCCCCGCCGGTGGCCGACAACGGGCAGCCGAAGGGGTGCAACGTCAACGACGTTGACGAAGTCGCCGAGTGGCTCAAGAACGACAAGTGCAAGATCCCCGCGTCGGAGATCGAGCGCACGCCCGGGCTCAGCGAGAAGCTCGAGTGGAAGCTCACCGCCTCCACCAACGAGATCGTCGCCGGCGGCAGGGTGGACCTCATGCTCACCCTCAAGAACAAGTCGAGCGAGAACGTGGCGCTCATCTTCAACGTCGACGGTCCCAGCTTCACGACCCAGTCGTTCGACCCGAAGGGCAAGCGCATCGGTGAGCCCTCGGGCAAGCCGAAGGCCCCGTCCGGCGTCACGCTCGAGGAGACGACGCGCACCGTTCGCCTGAACGTCAGCTCCGGCGCCACGTTGAAGACCAAGCTCTTCTGGGACGCGGTCAAGCTCAAGTGGGCGCCGGACAAGATCGAGGGCTCGTTCGTGACGCCCGGAACGTTCCCGACGGTCCCGGCGGGGAACCTGAAGCCGGGCACGTACACGGTGCGGCTCGCGACCTCGCTGAACGGCGTCTCGGACGAGTCGCTCCCCAAGCTCAGCATGGTGGTCACGAAAGACTGAACCTCTGCGCGCGGCGAGGCCCGCCTCCACGAAGGAGACGGGCCTCTCGGCGACCCGCGTGAGCCGCGCGCGCTGCTCAGCGCTTGGGGTGGCCGCCGCCGTGGGCGCCTGCGGGGCGGAGCGCGCGCGCCGTCTCGCGCACCTTCTTGGCCTCCTCTTTCGTGACGACGTTGTCGGCGACGGCCTTGGCGACCTCGGCGTTCACGGTGGCGACCGCCGCGTTGAAGCGGTCGCGGGCCTCGCGCTGCTTGTCCGCCGGGAGGCTCGCGATGCGCGCCTCGATGCGCTGCCGTGCCTTCGCCATGCGCTGGTCGATCTTCGCCTTGAACTCGGCGCCGGCCATCGGGAACTTCTTGGCGCGGTCGCCTTCCTTGCGGGCCTCGCGGCCGTGCGCCGCCGCGTGCGTCGGCGCCGGGCGCGTGCCCTCGGCCGAGGCCGCGGTGGCGAAGGTGAGGGCGGAGGTGGCGAGCGCGAGGGCGGCGGCGAACCTGGTGAGAAAACGCATGGTGGGCTCCTTCGGGCGATCGGCAGGCGGGGGTTGGTGTGAGGTGCCTTGCTCGGTCTTGGTGAGTAGACGGCCGCCGATCGCGGAACCTTCGGACGTTCAGCCTTCTTTACAGTGGGGGCGGGGCGGCTCCGACGGTCACCTCGGGGCAACGCGCGGCGCCTGGCTGGCGCGCGAGGATCTCCGCGCGCTCGGGCGCGGCGTGGGCCGCGAGGAGCGCGAAGTGCTCGTACGCGCACGGCACCACGTGGATGGGCGGGGCGCCCGCCGCGCGGAGGCGCTCGCCCTCGGCCACCTGCGCGGCCCGGCTCGCCTCCCCCTCGCCAGGGGGATGCGCGAGCCGCGATAGCGCGAGCAGCCCCGCGGCGCACGCGAGGAGCACGGCCGCGCGTCGGAGCCATCGGGAGCCGGAGGCGAAGACCTCGGCGACGCCGAGCGGGACGAGCAGGAACGCGGCGGGCAGGAGCGCGCGCTCGGCGTGGTGGGTCGGCGCGCCGTCGCGGAGGTTCCCGTAGACGAGGAACGCGACCACGGCGCTCGCCGCGAGCACGCTCGCGACGGAGGCGCGCGCGAACGGCGCCTCAGGCGTCGACGCCACGCCGCGCCGCGTGCGCCAGCGCCACACGACAGAGAATGCGACGAGCGCCCCGAGCGCGCCGGTCTCGGGCAGGTGAACGAGGAGGAGGCCCGGGTACGCCCACACCCGCTCGAGCACGCCGAGCTGCGGGCCGCCGAGCGCGCGCTTGTAGCTCGCGACGCGTGCGACGAAATGTGTGGCCGAGCCGTGCGAGACCTGGTTCCACGCCATCCACCCGCAGGGGCCCGTCAGCGCGAGCATGGCGCCCACGGCGAAGGCTGCGCGCTGCCCAGGTCCGACGGCCGCCCTCGCCGAGCGCACGAGCAGGACCGCGACCACGACGGCCGCCGGCCACGCCTCGTAGCGGGAGAGCGTCGCGCCGAGCGCGAGCGCGCCCGCGCCGAGCGCGGTCGCCCCGGAGGCTCGCGGCGCCGGGAGCGCCGCGAGGAGCACGGCGGCGGCCAGGAGCGCCGCGGTCGGGGCCTCCGGGACCGTCGAGGCGGTCGTCCACAGGGACCACGGAAGAAGAAAGAGCGTGGCCAGCCCGACGACCCGGCTCCGCCGCGGGATCCCCGAGGCGACGAGCGCGCCATGCAGCAGCGCGCCGGTGACGATGGCGAGCGCGACCGCCGCGAGCCTCGCGGTCGCGAGCGAGCGGCCTAGCGCGAGCATCGCCGCGCCCATGACCCAAAACGGGAAGGGCAGCCAGCTCGTCCCGCTCGGATCGAGGCGCGGCGCCGCGACCCACTGCTCGGCGATCACCACGCGCGCGTAGTCGTCGTCGGAGATGGCGCGAAAGCCGCACGCCAGCAGCGCGAGCGTCGCGAGCGTTCGTGCACCCGCGACGCCGAGGACCTCGAGCCAGAGCGCGCGCCGGCTTCCGCCCAGCTCGCCTTCAGGGCTCACGAGAGGCGCGTCCGTGGCCCGAGCGGGTCAGTTGGAGGGCGCGGGGGCCGGCGCCGACGGGGCCGCGGAGGCCGGCGTCGCCGCCGAGTCCTTCGCGCGGGCGAAGCCGCGATCATCGCGCTTCTTGCTCTCCGCTGCCTGGCGGTCCTTCAGCGCGTGGTCGCCGGAAGACGAGAGGTACGCGAGCGACACGCTCGTCGCGAAGAAGATGAACGCGCAGATGCCCGTGCCACGCGTGAGGAAGTTGCCCGCGCCTCGCCCGCCGAACACCTGTGCCGCGCCGCCACCGCCGCCGAGGGCTGCGCCCATGCCACCGCCCTTGCCCTGCTGGACGAGGATGAAGAGCACGAGGAAGACACAAACCAACACGTGGATAATGCTGAGGAAAGTGTTCACTAAAAGGAGTCCTTCGAGGACCTGTCGCGGAGGGAGGGAGCGACCGGAGTGAAAGAGGTCTAGCCCTGGGGCCGAGCGGCGAGGCCTTCTGCCGCACGGGCGATAGCACCGAACGACGCCACGTCCAAGCTCGCACCGCCGATGAGCCCGCCGTCGATGTTGGGGCACGCGAGCAGCGCCTCGGCGTTGTCGGGCTTGAGCGAGCCGCCGTAGAGGATGCGCGCGCGGTCCGCCAGGGCGGCGCTCGCGGTCGCAAGCTGCGCGCGGATCGCCGCGTGCACCTCCTCCGCCTCGGCCGGGCCCGCGACCTTGCCCGTTCCGATCGCCCACACCGGCTCGTAGGCGATGGCGACCGGGAGGCTCGCGTCGCGGAGCGTCGAGAGCACGGCGGCGACCTGGCGGCTCACCACCGCGAGGGTCTCGTTCGCCTCGCGCTCCGCGAGGGTCTCGCCGACGCACACGATCGGCGAGAGCCCGGCGGCGAGCGCCGCGGCGGTCTTTCGCGCGACGCCCTCGTCGGTCTCCCCGAAGAGCTGGCGGCGCTCCGAGTGGCCGAGGATGACCCATCCGCAGCCGGCGTCGGCGAGCATTTGGGGGGAGATCTCCCCGGTGTACGCGCCCTTGTCCTTCTCGTGGACGTTCTGCGCGGCGAGCAGCACGCCGGTGCCCTCGCACTCGTGCGCGATCGCCGCGAGCACCGTGAACGGCGGCGCGACGAGCAGCTCCACGTGGGGCACGGCCTTCGCGAGGAGCCCGCACTCCGCGGCGAGGGTGATCCCGCTCGCGCCTCCGTGGTGCATCTTCCAGTTGCCCGCGATGAGGGCGGTGCGCTTCGGGTTCATCGTGCCTCTGTGGGTCGCGGGGTCGTCGCGGTCTTGCGGTCGTGGGGTTGGCTTCGTCGGTGGGAGCGCGGGGCGGGCTAGGGGGCGCTCTCGGCGACGCGGAGCGCCTCGATGCCGGGGAGCCGCTTTCCCTCGATGAGCTCGAGCGAGGCGCCGCCGCCGGTGGAGATGTGTGACATCTTCTCGGCGATGCCGTCGCCCGCCGCGTACACGGCCGCGGCGCTATCGCCCCCGCCCACGACGGTGAAGGCGCCGCACTCGGCCATCGCGCGCGCGAGGCCGAAGGTGCCGCCGGAGAAGGGCGCCTTCTCGAACAGGCCCATCGGGCCGTTCCAGAACACGGACTTCGCGCCCGCGAGCGCGGCCGAGAACCGCGCGAGCGAGCTCGGGCCGATGTCGAGCGCCATGTGGTGCTCGGGGACGGCGTCGGCGGAGACGACGTCGCCGCGCGACGCCTCGAGGCTCTGCGCGACCACGAGGTCGTCCGGCAGGAGCAGCGTGACGTGCTTGCTCTTCGCGCGGTCGATGAGCGAGCGGGCGAGGGAGAGCTTGTCGGCCTCGATCTTCGACGCCTGCAGGTTCTTGCCCTGCGCCGCGAGGAACGTGTTGGCCATCGCGCCGCCGATGACGAGCGTGGAGACCTTGTCGAGCAGCGCCTCCACCACGGCGATCTTGTCGGACACCTTCGCGCCGCCGAGGACGGCGACGTAGGGCTTCTCCGGGTCGGTCGTGAGCTTGCCGAGCGCGGCGATCTCGCGCTCGAGGAGGAAGCCGCACCCGCGGTCGCGGAAGTGCTTCGCGATGCCCGCGACGCTCGCGTGCGCCCGGTGCACCGCGCCGAACGCGTCGTCGACGTACACGTCCGCCAGCTCGGCGAGCTTCTGGGCGAAGACCTCGTCGTTCTTCTCCTCCTCCGGGTGGAAGCGGAGGTTCTCCAGCAAGCAGACCTGGCCGGCGCGGAGGTCGTGCACGACCTTCTTCGGCGCGTCGCCGATGCAGTCGTCCGGGAGGTGCACCTCGACGCCGAGGAGCTCCGCGAGGCGGACGCCGCACGGCTCGAGCGACAGCCCCGCGGTCTTGCCGGGCTTCGGCCGGCCGAGGTGGCTCGCGAGCACGACGCGGGCGCCGCGCTCGAGCGCGTGCTTGATGCTCGGCAGCGCCTCGCGGATGCGTGAGTCGTCGGTGATGACGCCCTCCTCCAGCGGGACGTTGAAGTCCACGCGCATGAACACGGTCTTGTTCTCGAGGGGGAGATCCTTGATGGACTTGATGCCGGCGAGCGGGCTCATGGCGAGACCTCAGCAGGCGCCGAGGCGCCGTAAAGCGTTGAAACGAAAACAAAAGGGGCGCAAGGCGAGGCTGCGACCTCGCCCCGCGCGGGAGGCGCTCAGAGCTTCTTGGCGACGAGCTGCGAGAGATCGATCATGCGGTTCGAGAAGCCCCACTCGTTGTCGTACCAGCTCATGACCTTGGCGAACGTGTCGCCGAGCACCTGGGTGGTGGTGGCGTCGAAGATGCTGGAGCGCGGGTCCCCGATGAAGTCGCTCGAGACGAGCGGCTCCTCGGTGTAGCCGAGGATGCCGGCGAGCGGGCCCTCCGCCGCGGCCTTCATGGCCGCGTGGATCGCGTCCTTGGTCATGGGGCGCTCGGTGATGAAGCTGAGGTCGACGACCGAGACGTCCATCGTGGGGACGCGCATGGCCTGGCCGTCGAACTTGCCCTTCAGCTCGGGGAGCACCTCGGCGAGCGCCTTCGCGGCGCCGGTCGACGAGGGGATCATGTTCTGCGCGGCGGCGCGGGCGCGGCGCAGATCGCCCTTGCGGTGGGGGACGTCGAGGACCGCCTGGTCGTTCGTGTACGAGTGGATGGTCGTCATCAGGCCGTGCTTGATGCCGAACTCGGCGTGGAGGATCTTGGCCACGGGCGCGAGGCAGTTCGTCGTGCACGAGCCGTTCGAGAGCAGGTGGTGCTTCGCGTTGTCGTAGAGCTCCTCGTTGACGCCCATCACGATGGTGAGGTCGTGGCCCTTCGCCGGGGAGGAGATGAGCACCTTCTTGGCGCCGGCGTCGAAGTGCGCTTGGGCCTTCTCCTTGTCGGCGAAGAGGCCGGTGCACTCGAGCACGATGTCGACGCCGAGCTCCTTCCACGGGAGCTTGCTCGGGTCCTTCTCGGCGAGGATGCGGACGTCTTTGCCGGCCAGGGTGAGCTTCGCCTCGCCGGGGGTCGCTCGCGGCTCCGCGCGACCGTGCACCGTGTCGTAGTTGTAGAGGTGCGCGAGCGTGGCCGGGTTCGTCAGGTCGTTGATGGCGACGAGCTCGAGGTCCTCGACTTTGCGCTCGGTCAGCGCGCGAACGATGCAGCGACCGATGCGGCCGAACCCGTTGATGGCGATCTTCTTGGACATGACGATGAGCTCCTTCTGAGGGCCGGAAACGTAGCCAGTCCGCGCTCGCACGGCAACCCTCACGAGGCCGTTCCGCGCGGGTCGTTAGGAGGCATCGGAGGCGAAAAAACTGCGCGAGGCCGAGGGCCGCGGGGGCGGCGCTCGGCCTCGGAGGGAGGGCTCGACGTCCGGGCGGGCGCCCGGATCAGGTGCTCGTCGCGGGCTTCGGGGGGCCGCCGAAGATGCTCGCGGCCTTGCGCTTCTCCTTCGCCGCGCGGTCCTTGTCGGCGTACGAGGGGATGATGACCCGCTCGCGCTGCGGGAGCTCGCGCCCCTCGTAGACGGCCTGGATCTCCTCGGCGTCGAGGGTCTCGCGCTCGACGAGCGCCTTGGCGAGCGCCTCGAGCTTGTCGCGCTGCTCGGTGAGCAGGGTGCGCACGCGGTCGTATTGCGCCTGGATGATGCGCCGGACCTCTTGGTCGATCGAGACGGCGGTCTCCTCGGAGTAGTCCTGCTGGCGGCTCCCGTAGTCGCGGCCGAGGAAGACCTGCTCTTCCTTCTTGCCGTAGGCCAGCGGCCCGAGGCGCTCGCTCATGCCCCACTCGCACACCATGCGGCGGGCGAGCTCGGTGAGCTGCTCGATGTCGTTGCCCGCGCCGGCGGTGAGCTGGCCGAACACGACCTCCTCCGCGATGCGGCCGCCGAGCGCCGAGGCGATCTTCGCTTCGGCCTGGTCCTTCGAGAACGACAGGCGGTCGGCCTTCGGGAGGTACCAGGTGACGCCGAGCGCCGGACCGCGGGGGATGATCGTGACCTTGTGGACCGGGTCGTGGTGGTTGATGCCCAGGGCGACGAGCGCGTGGCCCGCCTCGTGGACGGCGGTCGCCCACTTCTCCTCGTCGCTGATGACCATCGAGCGGCGCTCGGTGCCCATGAACACCTTGTCTTTCGCCATCTCGAAGTCGATCATCGAGAGGGCGTCCTTGTCTTGGCGGGCCGCGAGCAGGGCGGCCTCGTTGACGAGGTTCTCGAGGTCGGCGCCGGAGAAGCCGGGCGTGCCGCGCGCGATGACCTCGAGCTCGACGTCCGGGGCGAGCGGGGTCTTCTTCGCGTGGACGCGGAGGATGGCCTCGCGGCCGCGCACGTCGGGGCGGCTGACGGTGATGCGGCGGTCGAAGCGACCCGGGCGCAAGATGGCGGGGTCGAGCACGTCGGGGCGGTTTGTCGCCGCGATGATGATGACGCCCTCGTTCGCCTCGAAGCCGTCCATCTCGACGAGGAGCTGGTTCAGGGTCTGCTCGCGCTCGTCGTGACCGCCGCCGAGGCCCGCGCCGCGGTGCCGGCCGACGGCGTCGATCTCGTCGATGAAGATGATGCAGGGCGCGTGCTTCTTGCCCTGCTCGAACAGGTCGCGGACGCGGCTCGCGCCGACGCCGACGAACATCTCCACGAAGTCGGAGCCCGAGATGCTGAAGAAGGGCACGCCGGCTTCACCCGCGATGGCGCGGGCGAGCAGGGTCTTGCCGGTGCCCGGCGGGCCGATCATGAGGACGCCCTTGGGGATGCGGCCGCCGAGGCGCTGGAACTTCTTGGGATCCTTCAGGAAGGCGATGATCTCTTCGACCTCGTCTTTCGCCTCCTCCGCGCCGGCGACGTCCGCGAACGTCACCTTGTTCTGCGAGTCGGAGAGCATGCGCGCCTTGCTCTTCCCGAAGCTCATGGCCTTGCCGCCGCCCGCCTGAAGCTGCCGCATGAACAGGAAGAACATGAACACGATGAGGACCATCGGGATCAGCGTGACGATGGTGCTCGACCAGAAGGGCGAGCTGTCGTCCTTCTCGAAGTAGATCTTCGGCGCCGCCGCTTCCTTCGCGTCGGGCTTGAGCGTGGCGAGGAGCGCCTCGTCGGCCATCGGGCCGGTGGTCGCCTTCTGGGCCACGCGCGGGTCGCCTTCGGTGAGCGTGTAGATGAACTCGCGGTCCTTGATGTGGATGTCCTTCACCTTTCCGGCGTGGACCTCGGACACGAACTCGCTGAACGCGACGGCCTGCTTGCGCTCGGCGTTCCCCAGGAACTGCCAGATCGCGAGGAACATGAAGATGAGTACGACCCAGAGAAGAAGCGTCTTGTGCGATTGCTTCACGATGACCTCGGCCCTCGTCTGCGAGAGGAACGGTGAGAGTAGCGGCCCTTCGAGGCGGGGCGGGTCCCTTGCCGCGGCGGGCGAGGGGCGAGTCTTCTTAGTATGGCGTGTGGCGGCGGAGGGTACCCCAGATTCGGGGCTTTACAGTAGTTTACGCGGCGTGCGCGGCGTGTGGGAGGGCGAAGAAGACCGCCCGGCGGCTTCGGGTTCGGGTTGGGGGGCCGGGGTGCCACGGCGAGCCGAGTGGATCGTGAAGCGCCCTGTGGAGGAATCATAGGTCGCCGAGCGCTGGTTGGGGAGCGCGACGGCCATTTTTGTCGCATCGACGCCCTCGGCGACCCGCTTTTCCAGCTGCCGCAGCGCGGTTCGGTGGCGTCGCGCGAGGCCCGCGAGCGCCTCGGGGGGCGCCGTGAGCGCGCTGCGCAGCGTGACGAGCTCGTCGCAGACGTCGCACACGTGCTCCACGAAGCGGGGATCGAGCGCCACGAGGGCGGGCAGGACGTCGTGCCGGACGCGGGCGCGGGCGAAGCGACGATCGAGGTTCGAGGGGTCCTCCGCCGAGGGGAGGCCGTGCCGTCGGAGGTGGGTGAGGATGTCGGCCCGCCGCGCTCGGATCAGGGGACGGACGAGGCGGCCGTCCCGTGGCGGGAGCACGGCGAGCCCGTGGAGCCCTGCGCCGCGCGTGAGGCGGAGCAGGAACGTCTCGGCGCGGTCGTCGGCGTGGTGCGCGGTCGCCACGAGCGCGCTCGGCCCGCCCCGCGCGTCGGCCTCGGCGAGCAGAGCGGCGTGACGGGCCTCGCGGGCCCGCGCCTGGAGGTTCGCGCCCCCGCCGACGCTCACCTCGCGGATCGCGAACGGCACGCCGAGGCCCTCGGCGACCCGCTGGGCGAGGGCGAGCTCCTCGGCGGCCTCCGCGCGGAGGCCGTGGTTCACGCCGCACGCGGAGAGCCGAAACGGCGCGCGGCGCCCCGCGCGCGGCTTGGCGAGGAGCGCGAGCACGTGGAGCAGGGCGACCGAGTCGGGGCCGCCGCTCACGCCGCACACGACGACGGGCGCGTCGTCGCTCTCGAGGGCCTCGGCGAGCGCGCGGCGAGCGAGCGTCGTGAGGCTCGGCGCGTGCGATCCGCGGCTCATCGCGCGCCGGCGTCACCGCGGGCGCCGCCGCGTCCCGGCCGGCGCCGCCGCAGGACGGCGAGCGTCTCGACGTGGCTGGTCTCCGGGAACATCTCGAAGGTCGTGAGCCGCGTGAGCTCGAACCGCGGCGCGAGCACGCCGAGGTCGCGGCCGAGCGTCGGCGGATCGCACGAGACCATCACGACCCCAGTGACGGCCGAGCGCGCCAGCGAGGACACGGCCGCCCGCGCCCCGGTGCGAGGTGGATCGAGCACGGCGACGCGTGTCGTCGGGGACCACGCGTGGGCGTCGGCGTCACCCTGCACCACGCGCGCCCGGAGCCCGCGCCTCGCGAGGTTCTCGCGGAGGGCCTCGCACGCGGGGCCGTGCGACTCGAGCGCGAGCAGGCCGGGGGCGAGGCGGGCCAAGAGGACTGTGAGGTTGCCGGAGCCGGCGTAGAGCTCGGTCAAGGCGCGCCCGTCGGCGGCGCAGCCCGCGAGCGCGAGGAGCTCCTCGACCTCCCGCGCGACGGCGGTGGCCAGGGCGAGGTTGGTCTCGTCGTGAGCCTGGGAGAAGCCGCCGAGCGCGAGACCGACGTCCTCGCCGTCGGCGCCCGGCGCGACGGGGGCCAACCAGGCTGCTGCGAACGTGCCGCAGTCCAAGCCCGAAAGCGCTCCGCTCACGGCGCCGCCCGCGAACGTCACACCGGCTCCTGCCGCGAACGCGTTCATCCTCTCCAAGGAAGGCCTCGAGCCGACCACCTCGGAGGATTTCATGGTCTACACCTGGAAGGCCGGCGACACGCTCAAGGCGCTGGCGCAGAAGTTCTACGGCTCGCCCTTGCACGTCGCGCGATTGCGC
>DAORJJ010000207.1:0-10600 GCA_035439005.1 Polyangiaceae bacterium
CCACTGGGGGCGCCGGGGCGACAGCGGGCCCGGGCTCGGCGCCCTGGGCCGCGGCCGCGCGGGGCGCGCCGACGAGCCCGAGCCCCACGACCACCAGGCCCACGGTTCGACGAAGCGCCATGCCTCGTAGGATACATTTCACGACCCGAACATTCATCGCTTCCTCGCGCAGGGTGACGTGACGCGACACGTTCGCGCCCCTCTTGCCCGTGTGCGAGCGAGCCGGATCGGATCACGCGAAGCAGATCACCGCCGCACGCGAACGGCGGCCGCGGGCACGCCGCTAGAGGCCGAAATGCAGCCCGGCGCGCGGCCCGGCGAAGAGCCCGAAGCGCGGGCTGCCTCCGAGGAAGTAAAGATCGGGCGACAGCGAGGCGCCCACCGAGAAGCTCGAGCTCAAGTAGTAGTCGAAGCCGAGATCGAGCCCCGCGTTGCCGCCCCCAGAGCCGCCCGTGTTGGTGACGCCGGCATAGCCGCCGTGCGCGCCGAGCACGACGTCCGACGAGCCGAGCACGAGGTGGTAGGCGGCCTCGCCGTTCACGAGGAGGAGGTTCGCGCTGCCGAGCTGATCGCGCACCCGCGCGCCGAGCGTGAACGTGAGCAGCCGCACGCCCACCGCGCCGCCGAAGCCGAAGAACCCGTAGCCGCCAGTGCCCGCGAGGAAGCCCCCGCCCGCGTCCGCGTTGACGTACACGAGCTCGAGCCGCCGGCCGCTGTCTTCGCTCTCGCCCTCTTGGAGCTGCGCGACGGTGCCGCTCGCGCCGGGTGCGCCGGGCGCGCCGGGCTGCGCGGGGGCGCCGGGCGGGGGCGTCGGCTGGCCGAAGGGAGCGGGCGGGAGCAGCTGCGCCGAGGCGAGCCGCGGGGCGGCCAGCGTGAGCGCGGTGAGCGCGGCGAGCGCGCGGTTGCGTGCAGTCTTCACGTACTCTCCAGCTCCGCGGCCTCGTCGGGGTCCTCCGACGGCACGCGGTATTCTTCGTTCAGCCAGCGACCGAGATCCACGCTCCTGCAACGGGGTCCGCAGAAGGGCGCGGCGGGGTTCTCCGCCCGCGGGGCGGCGGGTCGGGAGCAGATGGGGCAAGCGCTCACGGGCGCGAGTCTACCATGGGGCGACGCGCTTTGAACGCACGGGTCGGGAGCGCACGGGTCGGAGGCTCGCCTGCGCCGCTCAGCGCGGGTCGTCGGCCTTGCAGCCCACGACCGCCTCGATCTTCGTGCCGGGCGCGTCGTTCACCTTCGTGCAGAAATCGGCGCACAAGAGGATCTTCTTCGGCGCCGCGTTGTCGTCGAAGTACCAGGCGTTCGGGTTCGCGGCGCACTTGCTCGCGTCGGTGACCCGCACGAGCACCTGCGGCCCCGCGCCAGGGAACGTAGCCTGCACCGCCACGGTCGCCGGGTCGGAGGCCGCCTGCTGAGGCACGCTGAGCTCACACGCGAGGCGGTCGACCGTGCCCTTCGCGATGTTGTCGAGGACACCCGAGTAGTCGGTCTTGCACACCGAGTCGATGATGCCCTTGGTGAGCTGGCTGAGCTGCTGGTACTGCGAGCCGTTGTTGACGGCGGTGGAGCACTTCGCCCCCGTGACGAACGCGGTCCCGGGGGTCCAGCCGGCGATCGTGTGGAAGATGTAGCGGCGATCGGCGGCGGTGCCGAACATGCCGGCGGGCGCCTTCGCGAGCAGCTGCTGATCGAAGGCCGTGTAGGCGAGCGACGACTGGTCGTCGGTGACCTCGACGAACACCTTGTACGCGTCCATGCGGAGGTGCTTGTTCCACGCGAGCGCCGCGTTCGTGCTGTCGTACGTGGAGAGGATGAGCTGGAGCGAGTTGGTGCTGTTGACGCTCTGGTTGATATGCCAAAAGAGCGGCGGGTTGTCCGCGCAGTTCGCGCCGCCGAGCGGCGTGCCCACGCAGATGACGTTGCCGCTCTGGGTGGGGCTCGAGGCCTTGGCCACGAGGAAGATGACGCGGTAGTCGAGGCCGCTCATCCCTATTTTCGCGGCGAACTTGTTCACGTTCAGCTTTATCTGGGTCATCTCCTCGTTCATGCTGCCCGAGTTGTCGATGACGAAGATGATGTCGACCTTCGCGCGCTCCACCTGAGCCACCGACGCCGCGCAAGCGTCGGGCTTGGCGTCGCCGAGGCCGGCCGCGTCGCCGCCGCCGAAGGGCCCTGTGGGCCCGCCGCTGGGCGAGGTCGACGGGCCGCCGCCGCCGGCCGGGGTGTCGGTGGGAAAGGCGTTCGGGGCCTCCGAGCTGTCGCCGCACGCGGCGGCTAGCAGGGCGGCGGTCGCGAAGGCCGCGGTGACGAACAGTCGAGCTCTGCGCATGGGGCTCCTCCCGGCGCCAAACGCGACGCCCAGTTGGAGCCTCCCACGCGAAGCGCCGGAGCGCAATCACGTCGGGCACGGGGCCGGGCGCGGCGGGCAGGCCTGACGAGCGCGCCGCGGCGCTCTCCTCCTCGGTCGACGCCTCCGCCGAGGCCTCCTCGTCGGCGGCGCGGCACCAGCCCGGGCGGTCGCGGACCGCGAGCCCCCTGCTGTCGCAGTCGGCGAGGGGCCCAAGAGGGCGAACGGGCCATCACCGAGCGCAGGCTCGCTGGGCGATGGCCATTCGGGCGCGAGACGCCGGACTACTTGGGCGTTCTACGCGTCAGCTTGCGGAACGGCGCGGCTGCCATGGCGTACACGATATCCATGCCCACCGTCGCGCCGAGGATGGCCGTGATATGGGAAGGATCGTAGGGCGGCGAGACCTCGACAACATCCCCACCGACGACGTTGAGGCCATGGGTCCCCCAGAGAATCTCGCGCTGCATGGCGGAGGTGATGCCGCCCACCACGGGAGTCCCCGTCCCCGGTGCATGGGCCGGGTCCATGCCATCGACGTCAATCGATATATAGCATTTCCGATCCCCCACCACCTCCCTCACGGTGTCGACGATCGCCTTGGATCCCATCTCCAAGCACTGATGCGACGTCAAGATCTTGAAGCGATCACCGCCTGGCGGGATGACCGTACGTATACCGATCTGAACGCTCGATTCCGGGTCGATGAGCCCTTCTTGGACACCATACCAAAACATGCTTCCATGATTGAGGTGCGAGGCTTCGAACGTGTCGGTGTGAGCATCGAAGTGGATCAGCGAGAGCTTGCCGTGGTGCTTGGCGTGCGCCTTGATGGCAGGGTAAGACACGAGGTGATCGCCGCCCAACCCGAGAGTCCCAACTCCGGCGGCTGACATTCGCCCAACGTGCTCTTCCGTGTTGGCGAGCATTTGCTCGACTTGGCCCGGATAAAACGGGATGTCGCCATAGTCGATGACCCTGTGCGCCTGCATCAGGTCGTAGTCGTTGGGCCAGTGCACGCCGGGAAAGCTGACGTACAGAGACTGCTCTCGGATGGCACGCGGTCCGTAGCGAGTGCCCGGGCGGTTGACGATCTCGATGTCGTTGGGTACGCCATAGACGGCAAAGTCTACGTCGGTGAGGTCTTGGGTGGGCTCGGCCCGCCAAAAAGTGGTGAGCCCCTGATAGGGCACGCGACCGAGGATCCCCTTCGAGTCCAACACTCCAGCCATCTGTTCTCCAATCGTAGGAATAGGGATGCTTCCGACCAAGGCGAACTTGGCGTACGGGAGCGGCGCTTGGGCCTCCCAGGTCGGCGCTGCTGCGAATTCTCCGTTCGATGCCGCGGAGCGTAGGCGATTCAAGCCACCCTCCACAAGCTGACGAATGCCGGGACGGCGCGGCTCCCTGAACCCGGGGGGCGTCCGACGCGGCTCGGCCCTGGCACGGAGGTTGCCGCAGGCGAGGACTCGAGCGCGACCGGCGGCACCGAGGGCGGTCCCGAACGGCGGGCGCCGGCGCGCGTGATGAGCGCGCCGCGGCGTTCTCCTCCGCGGCCTACTCCTCGGCCGCGGCCTGCTCCTCGTCGGCGCGGGGCGCGTCGGGCGACGGCGCGGCCTCCAGCGGCACGCAGGAGCGCGCGAGGAGCTCGGCCACGTCGAGCTGCTGGATCTGCTCCTCGAGGCTCTGGCTCTTCAGGCCGTCGGTGAGCATCGTCATGCAGAACGGGCACCCGCTCGCGATGGTCTTGGCGCCGCTGTCCACGAGCTGCAGCGTGCGCTTCACGTTCACGCGGTTCGTGTTCTGCTCCTCCATCCACATCTGCGCGCCGCCGGCGCCGCAGCAGAGGCCGCGCTGCTTCGTCCAGTACTCCGGCTCGACCAGCTCGACGCCGGGGATGGCGCGCAGAATCTCGCGGGGCGACTCGTACACCCCGTTGTAGCGGCCGAGGTAGCAGCTGTCGTGATAGACCACCTTGCCCGTCACGGGGTTCGTGGGCTTGAGCTTGCCCATGGCCACGAGGCCCATGAGGAAATCGGTGTGGTGCACCACCTCGAGGGTCGCGCCGAAATCGGGATACTCGTTCTTCAAGGTGTTGAAGCAGTGCGGGCACGCGGTGATGACCGTGCGCGCGCCCCCCTGCTCCTTGTACGCGTTCAGCACCGCGGCGTTCGTCTCGGCGAGCGTGGCGAAGAGGATCTCGTTGCCCGCGCGGCGCGCCGGATCCCCGGTGCAGGTCTCCTCCTGCCCGAGGATGGCGAAATCGACGCCCGCGAGCTTCAACAGCTCGGCGGTCGAGCGCGCGATCTTCTTGGCGCGATCGTCGTAGCTCGCCGCGCAGCCCACCCAATAGAGGACCTCGGCGTCGGGCTTGTCGGCCATCATGGGGATATCGAGGCCGTCGGACCACGCGCTGCGATCCATGCGCGACAGGTTCCACGGATTGCCGTTGACCTCCATCGCCTGGAACGGCTTGGCGAGCTCGTGGGGGAACTCGTTCTTCACCATCACGAGGTTTCGGCGCATGTCGACGATCTTGTCGACATAGGAGATCATCACCGGACACTGCTCCTCGCAGGCGCGGCACGTGGTGCACGCCCAGAGCACGTCGGGGTGGATGATGTTGGGCACGAGATCGGTGATCGTGAAGGCCGGCGGCAGGGCCGAGCCCTCCTTCTCGTCGGCGATCGCCTCGGCGCTCTTCTGGCCCTCTTCGAGGACCGGATCGGCGCCGCCCCAGCGCATCTCCTTCGCGGTCCACATCGCCTCGTTCTCGTAGAGGTGGTCGCGGAGGGCGAGCGTGAGGTGCTTCGGCGACAGGATCTTCCCGGTGCGGTGCGCCGGGCAGTTGTCCGAGCAGCGCCCGCACTCGGTGCAGGTGTAGAAGTCGAGGACCGCCTTCCACGAGAACTGGTCGATGCGCGCGGCGCCGAAGCCGCCGGCCGCCGGGTCTTCCATCTCGGCCACCTCGCCGAAGCGCTCCATCAGCTTCTCGGCGTTCTCCGCCATGGGGCGGAGGCGACCGGGCGGGTCCATGTCCTTCAGGAACACGTTGGGGATCGCCGTGATGACGTGGAAGTGCTTCGAGTGCGGCAGCAGGTTCAGGAAGATCAGCACGAGCGCCGAGTGGGTCCAGAAGCCGATCTGCGCGATGGCGATGAGGGCGCCCGCGGAGAGGCCCTTGAACGCCGCTGCGAAGGCCGAGCCCGCCGGCGACGGGAAGAACGAGAACCCGGTGTGCGCCTCGGTGCCGAGCGGGTACGGCGCGGTGATGACGGCGATGCGCTGGCACTGCTCGAACGTCGCGAGCGCCGAGTCGGGCGCGCAGAGCTCGCCCTGCCGCGCGGCGAGCACGAGCGAGGCGCCGTCGTAGGCCATGTCGGCGACCATCATCGTGAAGATGATCGTGAGGATGAGCGTGGCCTCGGCGCTCAGCGTCATGCGCTTCTGCGGCTTCACCAGGCGGAAATAGAAGAACACCGAGACGCCGAGGATGACGAGGACCGAGACGATGTCCTTCGCGAACTCGTACACCTTCCCCACCGGCTGCGACGGGCCGAGGATGAAGAGGTTCCACGCGGGGTAGATCCCGCGGCCCCACAGCACCAGCGTGCGCAGCGTGAGGGTGAGGAAGCCGAAGAAGATGAGCTTATGGGCCCAGCCGGAGGGCTGGTAGTAGTCCATTTTCTCCTGCTTGAACGCGTAGTTCCAGACAGCGAGGAGGCGCTCCTCGAGCTTGTCGAGCCGGCTCGCCCCCGTGCCGATTTGGAGCAGCTGCCAACGTCGGATCGCCGACCACGCGAACACGGCGTGGGCGACGACGATGAGCGCGATCATCACGGGAGGATTCATGGAGGTGTCCTCCATATAGGGTGGTGGCCCAACGCGTCAAATGGGACCTCGCGCGATTCGAGCGCGCGCGGGCGACGCTTGAGGGGCTCGGCCCTCCTCAGCTAGGGTGGCGCCGTGGTCGGCGACGCGAGCTGGGTGCGGGCGAAGGGGATCCGCCCGGTCCTCGGGGCGATCGCGTGCGCGAGCGCCGCGGCGTGCGCGAACGTCGAGGCGCGGCCGCTCCCGCTGCCCGCGCACCCGCCCGTCCCGCCGGCGAGCGCGATCCCCGATCCGCTCGAGGCCACCGTGCGCGCGGCCGTGACCGAGTGGAACGCCGCGCACGCCGAGCACGACCGGAAGCGGCTCGAGGCCGTGTACGACACGCCCGTTCGCGTGGGCGTGGGCGCGAGCGCGCTCACCCTCGCGCGCGACGCGCTCTTGCGGGTCAAGGAGGCCGAGTTCGCGCGCTCGCCGTCGAGCGTCCCCGTCGTCGTGGGGGTCGAGCTCGACCGCGCGATCCCCGGGCTCCCGAAGGCCCGCGTCCGCCGCGAGCGGCAGACCTACTCCCCTCCGCGCATCGCCTCGAGCGAGGTCACGCTCACGTTCTCCTGCGACCGCGCGCGCTGCCTCGTCGTGGCTGAAGACGACGACGCGTGGACCACGTCAAGCCAGCGCGCTGCCACGCTCCGGTCCCAGCCTGGCTCGTGCGTGGAGGCGCTCGCGCGGCTCCTCGGCTCGGTGCCCGACGCGCGCGCGCTGCTCGCGGGCCGCGCCCCCGAGGCCGCGTTCGTCGCGGTCAGCACGCCCCCCGAGACGCCCGTGTACCGGTTCGCGCTCCCGGCGCTCGACCCCGCGGCGACCGCGCCGGCCGCGATGTACGAGCTCACCCCCGGCACCCTGGAGATCCGCGAGGCGCTGCCCGGCGATCTGCTCCAAACGGGCGACTCGGGCGCCACGGAGCGGGCGAAGCGCGCATGTGCGTCGAGGTAAGAGGTCGATGCGAATTTCACGCCCTCACCGCCCCAGCGAGTATCGTGTCGCCGTGAGCCGGACCGCGTTCAGGGACGACGTTGGGCCCGGGCGGCCTTCCAGGCGCGCGGGCGCTCGCGCGGGCGCGGCGGCCCTGTTCGCGCTGGCGACGATCGCGTGCGGCGCCCTCGCCGAGGAGCCCGAGCGCCCCACCCTGCTCACCACCCTCACGGTCCAGGTGTCGCTCCCGCCGACCGCGAAGAAGCCGCGGGTGGCCCTCGCGTGGCGCTCGGTGGACGGAGCTCTCTTCGAGACCTCGGACGACGTGCGCGTCGAGCCAGGCCAGCGCGGAGGGGTCTCGCTGCCGATCCGTCGCGCGCCGCCGCTCAAGGCGATCCACCGCGTGGAGGTGGCCGAGGGAGAGTCGACCGCGTTCGTGTACGCGGTCGGCGCGCTCGTCGCCTACGACGACGCGCACGAAAACCTGGAGTACTCGGGGGACGATCCCCCCCTGGCGGCGAGCCGCACTGTGTACGTCGTCTGGCTCGAGCGCCCTCCGAGCGCCGCCGAGGCGCGCCTCCTCGCCGACGGCGCGGGGCGGGTCCCCGCGGCAGGCCTCAATTTCCAGCGCCTCAGCGCCACCGGGAGCCGCTGGGTGTCGCCCTCGGAGCCGTACCCATTGCTCGACACGGCGTCCAAGGACAGCCCCCTCGCCCTGCCCGCTCGCGTCTGCTCGCCGCTCTACGGCCCCGCGCCCGACTCGCCCCCCGCGGTGTACGACCTGAAGACGACGTTCCCTCCCAGCGGTGCGCCCGCGCTGTCCTGCCTCTCCGCCGGCCGGGAGGTCCGCATCTCTCCGTGCGTCGCCGAAGGCCTGTGCGCCTCGGAGCTCGCCTGCCAGAGCTACGGGAGGACGCTCGCTCCCACCGAGGGGATCCCCCCGGGATGGCCATGTCCGGTCGAGTGAGCCGCCGCTGGGCCCTCGCCGGCCTGCTCGCCGCCGGCGTGCTCGCGGGCGGCTCGCCCGCGCACGCCCTTGGCCCCCGGGGCGCCGTGCGCGTGCTGCTGGTGCTCGGCGGGCCGGGGCGCGACGCCGAGGTCGCGCGCACCGTCGACACCTTCGTCCAGGGCGGCTTCGTGCGCCCGGAGCGGGCGATCGCCGTCCCCCGCGCCTCGCAGGCCGCCGTGGGCGAGGCGTTCACCCGCGCCCGCGCGCTGGCCGAGCGCTTCGCCCCGGAGGAGGTGTTCCTCGTGGTCGTGGCGCTCGGCGAGAGCCCCGCCCCCGCGGCGGGCCTCGGGGAACCCGACGTGCTCGCGCTGGCCGACGGCCCGCTCCCCCTGGGCACCGTGACGACCCTGGGCCGCGACATCCCCGCCGCCCTGCACCTCGTGGTGTCGGACGTGTGCGAGCGGCGCGACCGCCCCACCGAGCTCGCCCTCGGCCGCCCGGCCGGCGGCCCCACGTGGCTCCGCGCCCGAAGCACCTGCGGCGCCCCATCCCTCGCCACGGACTGGCTGACGGGCCTCGAGGCCGCGGCCGACCGCAACGGCGATCACCGCGTCACCCTCGGCGAGAGCTACGCTTATGTGGCCGCGCAGGCCGCCGAGCGAGGCGCCGTCCGCTCCACCGGGCCCTTCGTCGACCCCGCGTCGGAGGTGGTGCTCACCCACGACGCCCCGCCGGCGACCGAGATCGCGCTCCGGCGAGGGCGCGGGATCACGTTTCGCTTCTTCGAGCACGGCCACGTCGAGCCCTTCGCCGAGGTGCGCTCGCTCGCGGACCGCGACGTCCGTGTCCGCGTGCCCGCCACGCGCCTCGTGGTCCACGCGCTCGACGAGCGCGGCCGGGCGGGCGCCCTCGAGCTGCGCATGACCTCGGGATCGCAGCGCTTTCTCTCGGCGGAGGAGGTCCGCGCCGAGGACCCCGCGGTGCTCGCGCGCGAGGGTGGCGCCCTCACCCGGGCCAACCACGAGGTCTCCGTGAGCTACGGCGCAGGCGCCGGCGGGTACGCCTCCGTGGCCCACGGCGGCACCCTCCGCTACGCCTACGCCTCCGGCCCGTACGCCCTCCAGCTCGTGGGCACCGCGGCGCTGGCGGGGAACACGAACGCCGCCAACGAGAACCTCTTCACGGTCTTCGGGGCGCGGCTACGCGCCGAGCGGCGTTGGCTGTCCGGGGTGCCCCTCCTCGCGGTCGGCGTCGGCGTCGCGAGCGAGTTCGCCGTGCAGACCCTCCGGCGCAACGACTCCGCGCGCCTCCTGGCGGCAGGCTACCCGACCGAAGAGCGCTTCCGCGCCGCGGGGGCCGGTCCGGAGGTGTACGCGAGCCTCCGCACCACCATCGGCGGCACGTCGTTCTTCGGGCTCGAGCTCGGCGGGGTCTTCCCCGTCGTCCGGGTGGGCGAGTCCCTCCGGATGTTCCCGCGGGCCGAGGGCTCGCTGTTCGCCGGCCTCGTCTACTGAGCTGCGCGAGCTCTGCGCCAAAGGGCATCGTGCGCCCTTTCACGCCGTCGTGCGCCAGCTGTGGCGCGGGCAGAGCGGGGAATATTTCCGCAGAACAAATGGGTTCTTGTCCGTTTCGCGGAGAACGGTGGGCCATCTTGCGCCAAAAGGCCACGAAGATCCCATTTTTGCGAGAACAAACGCCTTCTTCTTGGCCTGAGCTCGAACGAAAGGCACCCCAAAGCTCGGCAACACCCGGCGCCCCTGGTCACTCCGTGCCAGGAGAGGCTACTTGCACCACACCGCGATGGCCCCGTCGCGCTGCGGCCCCAGCGGCATGTTGCGCGCCTGCTGGCACTTCATGGTCACCGGCGTGGGGATCGGGCTCGGCGGGGTCGTGGGCTTCGGCGTGGGCGTGGGTGTGGGCGCCGGCGGGAACGGGAACGGGAACGGGAACGGCGTCGGCGTCGGCACCGGAGTGGGCGTCGGGGTGGGCGTGGGCGCCGGGCCGGGCGAGGTCGGCGTTGGCGTGGGCGCCGGGCCAGGCGAGGTCGGCTTGGTGCTGGGCGGCTTCGTGGTGGGCTTGGTGGGCACCGGCGAGAACGGGGGCGCGCCGGTCGCCGTGGGGTCGAGGGGCGGAATGTTGGTGTCGACCGCCGTGGGGACCGTCGCCGTGTCCGGCGTCGCGACCGTCGCCAGCGTGCTCGGGTTCGTGAGCCCGAGCGGGGTGGTCGGCGTGGGGGTCTTCCCCGAGAAGAGGCCGTCGCCCGCCCCGGTCGCGGCGACGACGATCGCGGTGATGCTGAAGAGGGCGATCACCCCGGCGCCGACGAGGAGCCCCTTGCCGCGCCGCGGCGGCTCAGCGGCATGGACCAGCGGCCTCCCGCCGGGCGGACCGTAGGCGGGCGGAGGGTGGTGCGGGGCAGGCGGGCCATACCCGTTCGCGGCCGGCTGGGTCGGGCCGTACGGGGGCGCCGCGGAGGCCGCCTAGGGGCGCATGGGAGCGCCCGGCAC
>DAORJJ010000208.1:0-10585 GCA_035439005.1 Polyangiaceae bacterium
GGGACAGCGAGGAGGTGGAGGAGCGCATGGACTCGCCTGGTGCAACGCGCACGCCACGCCACAGCGCCCCGCAATTTCGCGAGAATCGGGCGCTCCGGCTGGCCCTGTGGTAAACTGGTTCAACCACTTGCGTGAAGCGTGGGTCACAGGTCCCCGCTGGCGCTTCGCGCGCCCGGACACCACGCTCTCGGCGCGGCGGCGCCCGCCGGTGCGACCATGGGCCCATGCCCGCCCCCGACGCCTTCCTCGACGCCTGCGACCGCGCCGCGCACGACACCAGCGCGGGGCCGTGCGAGCTGCCCATCTTGTACCGCGACGCCTCGCAGTTCGGCGTGTTCTTCGCCGTCGACCTCGAGCGCGCGCGCGAGGTGGTGGGGCGGGACCGCGCGATCGAGCCGTGGCCGGTGCTCGGGCGGGCGTTCGCGGCGATCTACGCGTGGGAGTACCGCGACAGCACCGTGGGCGCGTACGGCGAGGTGGGCCTCGGCGTGCAGTGCCGGAGGGTGGGCGCGAGCCCGTCGCTCGTGACCCTGGCGCGCGACATGGGCGCGCAGGACGACCAGGGCATCTGGGTGGCGTCGCTCCCCGTCACGACCGAGGCCGCGCGGGTGGCGGGCGTGGAGCTCTGGGGTTACCCGAAATACGTCACGCCGATCGAGACCACCTTCACGACAAGCGAGGCCTCGGTGCGCCTCGCCGACGAGCTCACCCTGCGCCTCCCTGGGCCGTCGGGGCCGACGCTCGCCGGGCAACCTGTTGTAACCTACACGGAAAAAGCAGGCCGCCTGCTGCGCACGCGGATCGACGTCGATCACCGCGTGAGGTGGGGCCTCGGCGGGGGCGCGCACCTCGAGCTCCGCGGAGACGGGCCGACGACCGAGCTCGCGCGGCGCCTCGGCCTCGACCGGGCGCGCATCGTCGCCGGGTTCCGGACCGACGGCTTCCGCGCGAGGCTGCCGGCGGGCAGAGACCTCGGCGCCGCGCGACGCTGAGCGGCGCCGGCGGGGTGTGCGCGGGGGGCGCCTCCCCGGGTCCCGTGGCAGACTCCGCCCCATGAACACGCGCTCCCCCTCCGCCCGCCCGTCACGAACGATGCACGCGCTCATGCTCGGCGCGCTCGCCGCGCTCGCGGCGTGCTCGAGCTCGTCGACGCCCGCTCCCTCTCCCACGCCTGCGGGCACGCCGGCGCCCGGGAGCTACGAGCTCGCGCTCACGACCGGAGCGGGCACCGCGGAGATCGTGCGGCTCGATTTCGTCCGCAATGAGAAGCAAGAGCTCGTGGCCTGGACGCAGGCGGCCGGCGTGGTGCGCCGCAACACGACCACCGCGAGCGACGGCGGGGTCACCCTCGCGTGGAGCGTCACCGAGCCGGCCCCCGAGCGCGTCACCCTGACCCTCGCGCTCGACGCGAGCGGCGCGCCCACGACCGTGAAGGGCGAGCGCACGCGCGGGAGCGGCCCCGCCGAGGCGCTCACGGGCGCGGCCAGGAAAGACGCTACCGCCCCGTCGTGGCTCCCGGGCACGCCCGTGCCCCCGTGGGAGGAGGCGACCGCGCGGTTCTCGGAGACGGTCTTCGAGCGGGACCTCACGATCCCCGAGGCGGCCAAGCCCGCCGGTGCGACGGTCGCGCTCCTCACGCTCAGCGAGACCCCCTGGGTGGCGGGCGTCCGGGTGAAGACCCCGAGCTGGGAGCCGCTCGCCGATCCGAGCGGCGCGCTCGCCGTGACGGATCCGAGCAAGAACCGGGCGGAGCTGCCGCTCGTGGGCCTGTTCGCGAAGGTGGGCCCCGCCACCGCGGCCTACGACTTCGAGCGCGACGAGCCCGCCTGGCGCTCGGCGTCGTCGACGCGCGGGCGCGCCGAGGACGGCTGCGAGAAGGCCGCGTGCTGGGTCGCGCGGAGCGGCGAGCGCCTCGCGCTGCGTGTGCCCGGGGGCAAGAAGACCCTCACGCTGCGCCTGCGCCTCTTGACCGGCGCGCCGGGCGGGGGGCAGCCCGCACCGCTCTCCCCCCTCGGGATCGCGGTGGTCGCGCGCGGCGGCGCCGCGAGCGAGCAGGCCGGCGTCGAGGTGCCGTTCGTGAAGGTCGATCGCCCGAGCACCCCGGAGAAGGGCTTCGCGACGGCCGCGTTCGACCTGCCCGTCCCGCTCACGGCCGGGGCGCCCGAGAGCGCGGTCACGCTGTCGCTCCCGGCGACGACCGGGGCGCCGTACTTCGTCGCGCTCCAGAGCGCGACCAGCGAGTAGCGCGCGGCCCGCGCGAGCGCGTGAATCATCCGAGGCGCGCGCCGTCCAAGACGGGCCGATGCCCTCCCCCCTCGAGCCCCTCGCGCCCCGCCCCACTCGCCGCAGATAGCTCCCCGCTGCGCACCCGCGCGGTCGTGGAGCGCCCGATGCGTGCATTCTGCACGCTCTCTCCACCGACCCACGAAGCGCTCGACGGCTCCCGCCGTCGAGGGAGATCCCCATGAGAGCCGACATGTTCGAGCTGCTGCTCGAGCGCCCGCGCGCCTACCGCGGCTGCCGCTCGCGGCGCGCGCCCCCCTACCCGCGCGCCCGCCTCGCGCCCCGGCGCCTCGAGGACTCGCCGCGCGTCGAGCCCCTCGGGGGCGCGTACGCGGAGCGCTCGCTGAACGAGAACCTCGCCCCGCTCCAGCGCTGGCTCGATCGGCAGGTCGGCCGCCCGTGGCGGCTCGTGTACTCGGAGCTGGCCGAGCACCTCTCGGCCGACAGCGCCGTGAAGAAGCACGTGCGCGACCACGTGTTCGACTACGTCGCCGCGCGCGTCTTCACGATCGACGGGGTGATGTACGGCCACCTGCGACGCGGCGTGAGCCCGCTCGGCCGCTACCGGCGAGGCTACTACGTGTGCCCCGAGACCGAGCTCCTGCGCCGCACGCCCGAGCCCGCGCGGCGCGCCGTCGACGCGCGTCCGCTCGCGGACGGGCGCTACCTCGTGCGCCGGCGGGGCGTGTGGCACTACGTCGAGACGACGAAGCCGGACGACGGCGACCGGGCGGACCTCGTCTGCGCGTACACCGGCCTCCCGGTGAGCTCGCGGGCCTACCGCGCGGCCCGCCTCGCGGGGCGCGTCCCATGGCCCGGGGACCGGATCGCGGCGCGCGCGTTCGTGCCGCGAAAGGCCGCCCTCGCCACGCTGTTTCGCGAGGCGGAGCGGCTGGAGCGCGAGGCGCGCGCGCGCTGAGCGCCACTCTTGAGACAAGAGGTCCACTTGACCTTTTTCAGTGTACTGCTAACTCTATCTCATGGGACTCGTCTCCACAGCCGCCGACACCCTCCGCATCGTCGCCGAAGGCTCCTACCTCGCTCCCTCGGGCGCTCGCGTGGCGCTCGCGGCCCGCGTCGACCGCGCCGTCGCGGGCACCGTGCTCTACCGCCCTGCCGACTTCAACCGCGCGCCGCTCGCGCTCGACGGCGGCGCGCGCGAAGGCGAGGGCGAGGCGAGCGTCGAGATCACCCCCGAGACCACCGCGCAGGCGGGGGCGCGGCTCGTCGTCGACGAGGGCGTGCCGCGGGTGCTCGCGCTGAACTTCGCCTCTGCGAAGAACCCGGGCGGCGGCTTCCTCGGCGGCGCAAAGGCCCAGGAGGAGGACCTCGCGCGGTGCTCCGCGCTCTACACCTGCCAGCTCACGCAGCGCGCGTACTACGACGCCAACCGCGCGTGCGCGTCGATGCTCTACACCGACCACATGATCTACTCGCCCGACGTGCCGTTCTTTCGCGGCGACCGGCTGCGCCTGCTCGAGGAGCCGTTCGAGCTGTCCGTGCTCACGGCCCCCGCGCCGAACGCGGGCGAGCACCTGCGCCGCCACCCGGGGGACGCGGAGGCGCTCACCGCCACGCTCGACGCGCGCGCCGCGAAGGTGCTGGCCGTCGCGCGGGCCCACGGGCACCGCGCGCTCGTGCTCGGCGCGTGGGGCTGCGGCGTGTTTCGCAACGAGCCGAGCGTGGTCGCCGAGGTCTTCGCGAGGCACCTCGCCGGCACGTTCGCGGGCGCCTTCGACCGGGTCGTCTTCGCGATCTACGACCGCAAGCCGGGCGCCCCCACCCTCGAGGCCTTCCGCGCGCGCTTCGACTCCAGCGCTCCGCGCTGAGGCGATCGTCGCCTCACTTCACGTTTACGGACGCGGCGCGCGAGCGCGGCGACGGGCCCTCACCGCGAGCTCCGCGCGACCACGTCGTCGAGCGCGGCGCCGATCGCGTCCTGGAACTTGCCAGTGATCATCTGCCCCCAGGTCCGCGCGGAGGTCCACGTGGAGGCGCCCGCCTGAAGAGCAAAGATGCTCTGAACGAGGATTCCCTGCGTGTTGAAGCTGGCCACGAGGTCCTCCAGCAGCGCCCGCGGGGGCGCGGCGCCCTCCACCTCGAAGACGAGCTGAAGGCCGAGCTGGCTCCACCACGAAGAGCCGAAGACCCGACCCGACTCGCGCTGCAGCGCGTGCACGTGGGCCCGAAGGGCGGGCTCGTCCGCCCACTCCAGCCGCGCGAGGAACACGGCCCGGTTCGTGTTCCAGGTCTTGCGGTGGTATCCGCGAAGGACCCCGAGCGCCCTCGACGCCTCGTCGGGCGCGACGATCGCGAACCCGGGCGGCGACAGCCGAAGGTCGAGCGCGTTCGCGAGCGTGGGCGAGCCCTCTCGGTACATGTCGACGTCCACCCTTTAGCACTGGGGGCGCCCTCCGCGCGCGACCGTCGCCGTCGAGGTGTCATCACGCGCGCTCGCGGCGGAACACCGACCTCCGACGCCGCTGGAGCCCGACGCCCACCAGCGCCGCGAGCGCGCCCGCCCACGCCTCACTGGGGAGCGCGGTCCCAGCGGCCGAGCAGCTCGTGTCGGAGCGCTCGATCGCGATCGATCGGGGCTGGTTGCCCTGAAACTCGCAGTCGACCCAGACAGGGCACAACGGCTCGCCCTCCTCGCCGACGGCCTGGCGCTCCGTGGGCACGAAGCCCTGCTCGGCCGCGAAGAGCACGAGGTCCTCGGCGAGCGCGTTGTTCGGGAGGTCGGCGCGCAGGCGCGTGACACGCGAGGTCCCGCTCCAGCGGTCGTCGTAGAGGCGCGCGAGGTCTTCGAGGCGCATTTGTGCTTCCGTCTTCTGCCCGCTCGCCAAATAGCCGTCGGCGAGCGCGGTCGGCTCTGCCCCCATGGCCACCGCGGGGCGCGGAAACGTGCCGTTCCGGAGGCTCACCGACGCCTCGAGCTCCCACGCCCGCCCCCCGTGCGCCGCGCTGTTCTGCTGGCGGACCTCCTTGAAGTTGGAGTCGCTCGTGCCCCACCGCCAGACGAGGTCCTCGTTCTTCACCTGGAACCAGGGGAAGTTCTGCGGCTGGTAGCGCCCCTCGGCCACGACCCAGAGGGTGATTCCCACGTTGGCGCCCGCGCCGACGGCCACCATGCGCAGCGGGAGCACGACGGAGGGGCCGGGGCTGGTGACGCGAATGGGCCTCATCGCCCGCACAGACACGCCCGGTCGCAGCTTGAGCGCGAGGAAGTTGAAGTGCTCCGCGACGTATTGTTTGACCACCGCGCGAGCGCTGGCTGGGAGCGACACCGACTCAGTGGCTCTGCCACTCGACCCAGACGCGCTCGAACCGACGCGCGGCGAGGTCGTCCTCGCGGATCATGAAGGCGAGCACTCCGTTGTCGCCAAAGCAGAACTCGCGCGAGAGATCCGAGTCGACCTGGAGGAGGAGGCGCCAGCGCGCCGCGGCGCGGTGATGCTCGAGGGTAGTCCACTGCTCGAACGGGACGCGCGCCGCGTTCCCCTCGGTGGAGCCGTACACGTCCGCCTGGAGCGGATCGGCATAGCCCAGGAAGCGATGAACGGGGCGCGCGTCCTCGTCCCGCACGCCGGTCTGCCCGTAGGCCGCGGCGAAGTCCCCGAACACCTCGAGCGCGCGGGTCCACGGGTCCCCGTCGCGCTGCCCCGCGTCGCCGAGGAGGAGCGCGTAGAACGGCGACTCGAGCGGCGGCAGCTCCTCGGTCTGGAGCTCGAGCGCGATCGGCGTGGGCGGCAGACTCGCGACGTCGGGGTGCGCGGGCGCGACGGTGGGCCCGAGCGCGACGCCTTCCTCGAAGAAGAACACCCGGCCCGCGTTGCCGGTGTGCACACCGTCGGGCGACGCCTCGTATCCGTGGAAGAAGGCGAGGCGCCCGCGCTCGGGCAGCGCGAGGGCGCCCGGCAAGCCTGTCGCGCGCACCTCGGCGAGCTCGAGCTGCGCCACGAACACGAGCGGCTCGCCGGTCGAGCTCCTCGGCCACGGGAACCCGAGCGGTGCGTCGGGCGCGCCGCCGAGTCGGCTCTTCAGCCTCGAGCGCTTCCTCGGCACGAGGCGCAGGGAGGGGACGCAGAGCCGCACCAGCGCGTCCGCGTAGGCCTCGAGGCCGTGCTCTCCGGCGCTCTCGCGGAAGTGGGCCCACTCGGTCTCTTTCTCCTCCGACGCCATGCTCATCGCCTCCTCGATCCGCTTGATGGCGTCCACGGCGCCGTAGCGCGGTCCGTCCTCGATGTCTGTCGTCATTCGCCGGAGCGCAGGCAGGGTCGGCGCGGCCGCAGGTCCGAGGCGGCCGAGCGCGAAGGTCGCCCAATACCGCACGAACGGGCTCGGGTCGTCCAGGCAGTGCGCGAGGTCGTCGAGCGCCCCCGCGGCCTCGGCGCCCAGGTGCCCGAGAGCCTCGAGCGCTTTGCGGCGGACCCTCTCGACGGGGTCGGTCCGGGCCGCCGTGGCGAGCGCCTCCGTGACGAGCTCCGCCTCGCGCTCGCCCAGCAGCGTCGCGGCGTACTCTCGCAGCTCGGGGTCGGCCGCGCCGAGCGACTCGATCCACCCCGTCGTGCTGTCGCCGTCGTCGCCGGCATCCACGTCCGCGATCTCGACGCCGCGCGCGCCCACCGTGATCGTCGCGAGGGGCGCGTCATCTTCGCCGACGGCGCGGACCACGCCGCTCAGCGCGATCCCGCGGGGCGTGAAGGCCAAGGCGATCGCCTCCTCGATCGCGGCCACGGCGGCGCGCCAGTCGAAGGTGTCAGAGATCTCCAGCGCGCGCCCGAGGGGCGTGAGATCGAGCCGACCGGCGCGCGGGTTCGAGAGACTCGCGAGCGCCTCGCGCAGCGCGGCGACCTCCGGCGCGTCGGGGAGAGGGTGGAGCGCCAGGGTGCCCTCGAGTCGCGTCTCGTAGCCCACGGCGCCGAGCTTACGCGAGGTCGCTCGGCCGTCGAGCGCGCGGCGCCCTACAGCCAGCGCTTCGCCCGGAACCACGCGAGCATCACCACCGGAATGGCGAAACAGAGCCCGATCATCACGACCATGGCCCCGTGCGAGTGGTTCCACCCGCTCGCGAAGGGCAAGTCGTCGAAGTTCTGCCCGAAGAACCCCACCACGAAGCTGAGCGGCAGGAACACCGCGCTCATGAGGGTGAGGTATTTCATGACCTCGTTCGTGCGGTTCGACACCGCGGAGAGGTACGCGTCGGTGCCGTTCTTCAGGAGCTCGCGGTTCGCGTCGATCGCCTCGACGATGCGCACCAGGTGGTCGTACATGTCGCGGAAGTACGCGCTGTTGCGCTCGGAGATCGCGCCGTCGTCCTCGTCGCCCAGCTTCGCCAGCGCCGTGGCCACCTCGCGCTGGGGCGCGAGCACGCTGCGCATGGTGGCGAGCTCCTTCTTCAGCGCGAAGATGCGCGCCAGGTGCTCTCGCCGCGGCTCGTGGAGCACCTCCTCGGTGAGGCTCTCGAGCTCTTCGGTGATCTTGTCGATGAACGGGAAGTTGGCGTCGACCATCGCGTCGGCGACGAGGTGGTAGAGAAAATCGGCGCCGCGACGCGCCAGCGCGGGCTTCTGCACCACGCGCCTCCAGGCGGCCTCGAGCTCGGGCACGGGCGCCTGGTGCACCGTCACGAGGAAGTTCGTGCCGAGGAACGCGTGGAGCTCGAGCGGCTCCAGCGCGACGGCTCGCTCGGCGCCGCAGCAGAACCCATGGGTCACGACGAAGAGGACCTCCCCGTACTCCTCGAGCTTCGGGCGCTGATCGAGGTGCGAGCAGTCTTCGATCGCGAGGGGGTGAAAATCGAAGCGCGCGCGCAAGAGCTCCAGGCTCTCGGCGTCTTGGTCCTGGAGGTCGATCCACCGGATGACGCCCGCGGGCGGCGGGGTGACGGCGTCGTGGACGTCACCGGGCTCGCTGTAGCCCACGCGCTCCCCGAGCTCGGTGAAGTCTTGGACCCGAAACATTCCGCGAACCTAGCAGGCCCGAACGGCGACGCTCAACTGACACGCCCGTTGGGAGGCGGATCCCTACTCCTCGGCGGCGCCTGGCGGCGTGACCTCGGGGCGGGCCTCGCCGCGGTGGGTCTCGCCGGGGATCTGGTAGGGCTCGCCGCGGAGGCGCTTCATGGTGGTGGCCGCGCGCCAGGCGAGGTAGGCCCGGTTGAAGGAGAGCACCTGCGAGGGCTCGAAGTACGGGTTCTGGATGCCCCCAAGCTCCGAGAGCAGGAGGACGAGCTCCGCCACACTCACCGGGCAGCCCTCCAGGCGCACCCAGCCGCTGCGGCGCGCCTCCAGGATCTTCAGCGAGGTGGTCGCCATCTTGGCGTACATGTCTTGGTGGACGGCGTCGTAGGGGTCCTTCGTGTCGCGGGTCTTGTATTTGCTCGACACCTGCACGAACTCGCGGTTGAGCATTCCCTCCCACGACACGCAGTCGCCGATGAACACGACCTTCTCGCCATACCCGATGTCGAGCGGTCCTTTGTAGTCGCCGAAGACGATGTGGAGCTTTGGCAGCTTCTTGTCGCAGTCCTTGTCGTAGAGCCGAAGGACCTCGATGACCTCTTCCATGACGCCCGGGCAGCCGCCCCAGCAATAGCCGTCTTCGGGGTTCTCGGGGGGCGGGCCCGCGTACGCGGAGATGTTCGTGCCCTCGAAGTACTTCTCGACCCGCACGAGCCCCACCTCGTAGCCCTTGGCGCGAGACTGGGCCTCGGCCAGGGTGACGTCGCCGCTCAGGGCGATGTCGGCGAGATCGAGCGAGCCGAAGCCCCGCTCGGCCGCGAGGGCGATGTGCTCCACCGTGGCCGGGTCGAGCCCGATGATGTGGCAGCCGACCGCGTCGATGGCGACCTGGTTGTTGCCGATGAGGATGAGGTTCATGGCCCGGGGGATGGGCGTCAGCATGCGCCCCTCGCCCGCGATGATGCAGTCGATCGCGATGAGCTGCGGCTGCACGATGTATTGGAGATCGGCCACCTTGCGGTTCAGCGCGTGGTCGTGATCGATGAGCCTGTGCCTGTCGTCTTGAATACCGATGTAGTTCTTCATCGAGAACGTCACGGTGGTCCACGGGTGGCTCTTGAACTTGGGGCAGTTCACGAAGAAATCGGCCTTGGCCACCGGCTCGGGCGTGAAGAGATAGTCCCGCAGGCGGCCCTCGTGCGTGAGCGGCACCTCGACCTGCGGCACCTCCTCGAAGCAGTAGTGCTTCGCGCCGGTGCGCTCGAACATGGGGAAATACCCGGCGTGCTCGAACGTGAAGCGGGTGGGCACGGTGATGCCCGACCGCTCGCCCACGGCCAGCTCGCTCATGCCCGCGTCGCGGTCTTTCAGGGCCATGAGCACGCCCTCGACGAACTCGCTGCGCGTGTGGGCGTGCTCGAAGAGGGGACCGCTGGCGACCACGTTGGGTTTCAGCAGGGTGCGGCCGCGCGGCGCGAGGTCGAGCTCCTCCATGCCCTCGCGGACGATCGCGCGGATCTTCTCCGGATCGTAGCTGTCGCAGTGTCGGAGGATGACCTTGGCGCGGAGCGTGGGGTGCATCGCTCGATTGTGGGGGCGAACCCGCGCGCCGAGCAAGGCTCATCGCGGCGCGCGCCCCTCACGGGGTCGGGTGGGGCGGAGCCGGGCTGTCCTCTCCGCGCGCGAAGAGGCCAATCTCGCGGAGGGCCACGCCTCCCCCGGCGGCGAAGACGTCGGCGTGGTGGCCGCTCGGCACGGTGACGAGCCTCGCCCCCTTCACCGCGCCGGCGACCGCGTAGCCCATGTCGAACGGGACGAGCTCGTCGTCGGCGCCGTGGATGACGAGCAGCGGGCGCTGAAACGACGGCGCCTTCGCGAGCGTGTCGAAGCGCTCGGTGAGGATGAGGCGCGCCGGCAGGAGCGGCGCGAGGCGGCTCGCGATGTCGGTGATCGACGTGAAGGGGGCCACGAGCACGAAGCGATCGCCGCGGCCGCGCGCGGCGAGCTCCGCGGCGATCGCCGAGCCGAGCGAGTAGCCCACCACGACGAGCGGCGCGCGGGCCTCCGGTCCTCCGCGCGCGCCGCGCTCGCGCTCGAGCGCGAGGAGCAGGCGCTCGGCGTCGGCGTAGAGGCCGGGCTCGGTGGGCGTCGCGCCCGCCGACCGCCCGTAGCCCCGGTACTCCATCGCGACGAAGCCGAGCCCCTCCGACGCGTAGCGCACGCCGAGGGGCATGAGGTCGTCGACGAGCTCTCCGTTGCCGTGGAACCACACGAGCGTGGGGCTCCCCGCGGCGCCGCGCCACGCGAGCGCGCGCACGGCGGGCCCGCCGGCCTCGCCG
>DAORJJ010000209.1:0-10510 GCA_035439005.1 Polyangiaceae bacterium
CTCGCGCCTGCGCCCGTGCCAGCGCCTGCGCCCTGCAGCGCGGCGCCCATCGAGCCGAGAATGCCGCTCGCGCGCAGCGCGGACAAGCCCCCCCTGTGGCCGCCGCGGAGGGGCTGGGCGCGCAGCTCGGCGGCGCGCCGCCGGGACTCCGCCCAGCACTCGGGCTGCTCGTCGCGCCACCCCTGCAGGGAGGCGTCGAGCTCTTCGTGCATGCGGCGGAGCTCGGCCTCGACGCTCGCCTTGCGGCGCTCGGCGAAGTCGTCGCAGCTCGAGGTGAGCAGCCGCGCCTCGCCCAGCGCGGTCGGCGAGGGCTCGCCCGCCATCGGGGTCGTGATCTTGGGAGGTGGCGCGGGCGCCTTGGGGACGGCCGCGACGACGGGCGCCGAGGCGCTGGCCGCGGGCGATGGGCGCTGCGCCCGCGGGGCCTCTGGCGGGGGCGTGGTGGTGGGAGCGCAGGCGGCGCCGAGCAGCGGCGCGAGCGCGAGGGCGAGCGCGAAGGAGCGGAGGTGCGTCGGTGGGAGCTTCATGCCCTACTCCGCGTGGCGCTGGCACGCCGCGCGTCGGCGCTTGTTTGCATCGTCATGGGGGTTCGGACAACCCCCGCCGCGCGAAGGTTCCCGGCGCGACTACGGAGGCGAGACCCGCCCCTTCGGATCGTCGGCCAAGTTGCGGAGAAACTTCGCGATCTGGCTCTTCGCCTGCGGGTTGTCGTACGCCACGAAATGGCCATCGGAGCTGCCGCGCGGCGCGAACTGCGCGAGCACACCCGAGGCGCGGCCTCCCGCGAGGTTGCCCGACAGACCCTCCGGCGGGACGGTCACGTCGCCGAGGCCCGCGTACTTCGCCTCGCGCAGCGGGAACACGCCCGGCGCCTGCCGCGGGAGCCCGAGCGCGACCGCGCCGACCTCGATGCCGTGCGGCGGCGCGTAGCTGTCGCCCTTGCCGTCGGGGCCGATGCCCTCGGTCTCGAAGATGCTCTTCGGCGAGAAGCCGTCGCGGGGCCGCTGGATGATGCGCCCCATGTAGTGGAGCGGATCGGTCGTGTCGACGATGGCCTGCGCGAGGTTCGCGACGGGGTGGAAGAGGTCGAGCTCCTTCGCCTCTTCCGGATCGGTGAGCGAGAGGAGCGTCTTCAGCGCGCCCGCGACGCTCGGCTTCGGCTCGGTCTTCTCGAGCAGCGCGATGGTGATGAGGCTGCCCGTGCCGCTCAGGATGCCGCCGCGCGCGGAGGGATCGGCGGCGAGGAACAGCGGACCGTTCAGGCCGCCCTGCGAGTGGCCGTAGAAGAGCACGCGCTTGCCGTCGAGCTTCACCTCCTTGCCCGAGCGCGACACCGCGGCGGGCACCGAGAAGGCGCTCTCGGTGAAGAGCCTCGCCTCCTGCGCCACGTCGATCGCCGACTGACGGCCGTTCGTGCGCGCGGCGGTGGGGTTGTTGAGGTTGAAGAAGAGCAGCTGGATGTTGCCCTCCTTGTTCGGATCGGAGTCGGGCGGCGCGCCTGGGCGGGTCCCGTGAAAGATCTGATCTGTTCCGATCGTGGCGAGGCACGACTCGGCGAGCATGGGCGCGACGCTGCGCGACATGATGCTGCGGTAGTCGCCGCCGGTGCCGTGCGCATAGATGACGATGGGGTACCCGTCGGCCGGCTCGGGGCACTTCTCGGCGTTCGGCACGACGAGGGCGAAGCGCACGCTGAACGTGCCCTGGAGCACCGGTTTGCGGGCGTCGCCCGTGCCCTCGAACACGAACTCGCCGCCGGTCTTCGCGAACGGGACCTCGCCGCGCTGGTAGTTCGGCGTGGGGCCGTAGTTGCCCTCGTACACGTCGTACGTCGACGCTTGGTCCTTCGCCACCACGTCGGTCGCCTTGGGCGCGGGCACCTGCGCCTTCAACGAGTCGACGATGCGGAAGAGGTCCTCGGTAGGATCGTTGGTCGTGAAGACCGCGAGGTGCACGATGGAGTCGCGCGGGACCCCCGCGGTCGCGAGGGCGTCGAGCGCGGGGCTGTAGGCCGTCCGCGCCGCCGCGCTCCGCTCTGTGGCGGGCCGGGCGCCGAGGACCTCTTGGAGATCGGCGGCGGCCGTGAGCGCCTCGCCCGACGTGGTGCGGAGGGCCTTCGTGCACACGAGCGCATACCGCGTGTGGGGCCGGAGCGGCATGCCTGGGAGCGGCAGCACCGACAGCGTGTCTTTGGGGATGTAGACGCCCGCGGCCGCGCGGAAGCTCGTCTCGACGGGGCGCCGCTTGCCGAGCTCGGGCGACTTCGGGTCGACGTCGATGAGCTGGATGGCCGACTCGGCCTTGGCGCTCTCGCCGGGGTCGCGCGGGAGGGAGGCCGGGTCGAGGTCGTGCGTGAAGCGGAGGTAGACCGCGCCCGCCGGGGAGAAGCCGTCGAGCAGTCCGCGGGTGGTCGCCACGTAGTCGCGGAGCAGCACCGACTCGAACGGGTCGTAGAAGCCCTCGTAGACGACCTTCCCGTCGGCGTCTCGGCGGAGATCGCTCGGGAACGGGTGGTCGAAGAAGCGCTCGGCGCGGAGCTCGGCGAGCGAGCCGGGCAGCACGAAGACGCTCGCCGGCGCCGGGGGAGCGGGGGCCGGATCGGCGACGGAGGAGCACGCGGCGACCACTGGGAGGAGCGACAGGAAGAACCCGCGCGAGAAGCGGCGAAGCATGCGGCGAAGCATACCCGGATGCGGACGGCGAGCGAGCGATGCGTGTAGCGCCCCCGCGGGGCTACTTGACGTACTCGATGGTGGGCGGCGGCGGCTTGGGCGCGTTCGGATCGGGGCCGTCGTGCGCGACCCAGTACCCGAAGAGCGAGGCCATGAGCGTCGCCGCGAGCAGAAACAGCCACTTGGCGAGGGGATCGGGGCGCGTTCGGCGCACGAGCTCGAGGGCCGCCTCCCGCACGGGGCCCTCGGGGGCGCGCGCCGCGAGCGCGCCGCCGTCGTCGCGGACGCGGCGGTAGTCTCCCTCCTCGAAGGCGGCGGTGAGCGCGTCGAGCTCCGCGTCCGCGGGGAACCCTCGCGCGAACGCTGGCGCCCGCGGCGCTGCGCGCTGGCCGCGGTCGCTCACGCGAGCCCCCGCCGCCGCGTCGCCGGTCGCACGAGCTCGCCGAACGAGAGCGCGCCGTGCACGAGCGTGGGCCGCAGCCCGGGGGCCGTGACGCTCGGCGTGAGCTCGCTCGAGGGGAACATCTGCGCGAACGCCGGCGCGCGCCGGACGCGCGACACCACGGCGCGCTCGAGCAGCATCGAGGTGTACTGCTGGGCGAAGCGCTCGGGGGTGTTCGAGTTGGGGAGCACGTCGAGGCCCTGCGCCTTCGCGGTCGCGGAGAGCCCCGCGACGCGGCTCTCGACGGGCGACCAGTTGTCGGCGCACGTGCCGTTCTCGCTGACGCCCCACACGCCGCCGTCGGTGTTCACGAACAGGGTCTGGTTGCCGACCGTGTGCCCGGGCGTGCGCAGCAAGAGCACGCCATCGCCGAGCGCCAGGTCGGAGGTGGTGAGGGTCACGCGCTCCTCGCGTACGCCGCGCTTGCCGTCGGCGACGAACCACGCGCGCTGCAGCGGGTGGAGGTCGTCCCAGTCGTGCCACTCCGCCGCCGGCGCGAGCAGCGTCGCGTTGGGGAAGCGGGGCGGCCGCGCGCCGTCGTCCGTGCCGAGGAGGGAGCGCAGGTCTTGCGTATGGAAGTGATCGAAGGCCACGTAGTCGACGTCGGCGGCCGACAGGCCCAGCGTCGCGAGCTGCGCCTCGAGCGGCTCGAACGAGCGCGACAGCCAGGCGCTGAGGCGCGGCCCGGCCTCGGCCGCGAGCCGCGCGAAGAACGGGGTGGCGCGCGCGGCCTCGGTGTCGGTGGGGTTGAAGAGGAGGGTCTTCGGCTCGCCCCGCACGAGAAACTGCACGAGGACGCACCGGTGCGTGAGGGTCACGAACGGCGCTGGCGAGAACGCGGCGCCTCCCAGCGCGTAGCGCGTGGGGTAGGGGAGCGTCGTCAGCGGCAGGGTGCGCACGGCGATGACCCGCGGCCCGCTCGCGAAGCGCTCGCCGAGCGCGGCGCCGGCGGCGCTCACCGCGCGGAGCTGCGCGGCGTGGCCGCGCGTGTCCCACGCGGAGTCGAGGACCGAGAGCTCGGCGCTCGCGAGGGCGGCGTGGGACGGCATGGCGCAAGGCTAGTTCAGGCCCCGCCGTTCGCGCACACATTCGGCGCCGGAGCCGCGCTCACGAGAAAAATCGACCGCGCCCGAGCGGCCGAGGGGGCGAGACTTGTTCACGATTTTGGCGCGCCGCCAGAAAGACCCCGATTGCGCTGGACGCGGCGTGATTCGGTGGTAAGGCCCGTGCGACGGGGGGAACCATCGCGGGGGGCGGTGGGCCCGGTGCAGGAGGTGGCTCATGGTACGACGACTCGGCATCGCGCTCGCGCTCGGCTTCTTTCTCACTCCGGCCACGCCGTTCGGCTCCGGCGTCGTGCACGCGGAGGAGCCCGCCGCGACCACGCGGTACGTGCACGGCATCATCACCAGCGTCGACGGCGACCGCCTGACCATCGCGTCGACGCAGCAGTCGGTGCGCGGCACGCTCGATCCGAAGCGCACGCGGGTCACCATCAACGGCAGGCCGGGCAAGCTCTCCGACCTGAAGCTCACCGCGCACGCCAAGGGCGAGCTCTGTCTCGACGACGTGTGGGTCGTGATCGACGCGCACTAGTCGCTCCGTCGACCAAGCGCCGGGCCCGAGGTGGAGCGCGCCGACCGCGCGTCGCGCGGTTACGGTCGGGTCGCGATCGCCGCGAAGCGCGCGGGCGCGGACCCCACGGCCTCCTCCGAGCCCCACGTGGCGCCGCGTAGGCGCAGGATCTTCACGCCGCCGCCCGCGAGCACGAAGGTCGCGATCGCGTCGTCGCCGCACACGCCAGGGGCCACGCGCGGCACCGAGGCGAGCGTGGAGCTCGAGAGGGCGACCGGCGCGCTCCACGCGGGGGCGGCGCCCGAGAGATCGGCGAGCGCGGCGTAGCCCTTGCCGTCCTGGCCGCGGAACGTGAGCACCGCGCGGGTCGGGCCCGCCTTCGCGAGGAACACCTCCTCGTCGCTCGTGACGCCGGCGCCGACGGGCCCGTGGACGGTGAACGCCTTGGTCGTCACCGCGCGCGTGGTGCTCGTGAGCAACCGCGTGTCGCGGTCGATGTGGACCGCGAGGAGATCGGCCGTGGCGCCGCCCGTCGCGAGGAGGGCGGGGGCTCCGCCGCAGCGCGACACGCCCCCGCCGCCGTCGGTGCCGCACACCGCGCTGCCGGTCACGCTGGCGGCGGAGCCCCACGCGCCTCCCGCGCGCTCCTGGAGGTAGAGCGGGCCTTGGCTCGAGCCGCCGAACCCCGCGACCACCGAGGCGCCCACGCCGACGAGCGCCGGCGCCTCGAAGCCGAAGCTCTGCGGCGCGCCGACCGCGCTCGGAGCGTCCCACGTGGCGCCATTCCATGCGGAGTACATGTAAAGATAGGAGGTGTCTTGGAAGGCGAGGTGCGCGGTCGTGCCGGTGATCGCGAGGGCGGGGGTCGATCGCGCGGAGGCCACGCCGACGCGGGTCGGCGCGCTCCAGCTGGTCCCGGTCGACGACGCGGTGGAGAGGGCGTCGCCCGCGGCGCGGAACGCCGCGACGAAGCCCGCGCCCAGCGGAACTACCGCGGGGCCGCTGGCGGCGCTGGCCCCCGCCAAGGCCTGGGTGGTCCACGCGCCGGACGTGTGGATCGACGCGCTCAGCTTGGTGTCATCACCCGCGACGACAGCGATTTGCGCCGTGCACGGCGGGGAGGCGTCGCCCGCGGCGTCGGGGGGCGGCGCGCTCTGGTCTTGCCCCGCGTCGAGCGGTGGAGGCGTGGCGTCTGCAGGCGGTGTCGCGCCGTCCGGTGGGGTGGCCTGGGAGTCGGAGGCCCCGTCGACGAACGCGACGGCGTCGCGTGTCGCGCCCGAGTCGGTGAAGTTGTCGCCGAACTCCTGGCGGTCGGCCCCGACCGCGCACGCGACGAGCGCCGCAGGTGCTGCGAGGGCCCACACGGAGACGACGGAGACGACGGAGACCAGCGCGGGACGGGGGAGCTTGCGGCGCACGACGCGAGCGTACCATCGGGCCGGGCGCTTGGCTCGTCGGCAGGTGGCCGGGCCGACGGAGCGGCTCAGCGGCCCTGGCACCGCGCGAGGACGCGGCCCGCGACCTCGACGGTGACCCGGTCGCGCCGACCGAGGCGGAGGGCCCGCGTGGCGGCCTCGCGCGCCACGTCGCAGCGACCCTCGGCCAGCGCCGCCTCGGCGATCCGCAGGCGGTCGTCGCTCCCGAGGAAGAGGTAGGGGTCGGTGAGATCGCGCCAAGCGACGGCGCCGCCCGTCGCGAGCAGCAGCGCGACGCACGCGCCAAGGACGATCGCCTGGCCGCGTGGGGAGTAGCTGTACCCGCGGCGCCACGACGCCGCGATGACCGCCCCGGCGACGGCGCCGCCGATGTGCGCGGCGTTGTCGAAGCGCGCGATGAAGCCGAGCGCGACGATGATGGCGAGCCAGCGCGCCATCGAGGTGGTCAGCGGCCCGCGCAGGCCCTGCGTGCGGTAGCCGAGCACGGCGGCCGCGCCGATCACGCCGCAGATGGCCCCGGACGCGCCCGCGCTGAGGCGCTCGGTGGCCGTCCAGCCGACGAGCGCGCTCGCGGCGCTGCCCACGACGCCCGTCATGAGGAACAGCGGGAAGTACCTCGCCGGCCCGACGCTCCGCTCGACGAAGGGGCCGACCGAGCGCAGCGACATCAGGTTGAACCCGATGTGGAGAATGTCGAAGTGGAGAAAACACGAGGCCAGCAGGGCCTCCACGCGGCCGTCCCCGACCGTGAGCGACGCGAGGTTCGCGCCGAACACGAGCATCGTGTCCTGGGGCATCTGCGCGATGGCCCCGACCGAGCGCGCGTGCACGGCGCAGGCGATGAAGACGAGCACGTTGAGCGCGACGATGGCGCGCGTGACCGGGGCGTCGCGCAGCTCCCGCGACCCGAGGACGAGCTCGCGAACCCGCGCGCCGAGCGTGGGCTCGGCCTCCGGAGGATGGTCGCTCACGTGCGGCACCGCGCGAGGGTACGTTCTTCGGAGGCGGAAGGCACGCGGCGCGCGACTCCCCGCACCTTCGCGCGCGCGCGGCTCCGGCGGCCCCAGAAATTGGGCCGCGCCTCCGGGCCTCTGATACCGACATGAGACCCGTCGATGGAACCGCTCGTCCGCGCACTCCTCACGCTTCGCCGCGCAGCTCGAAGAGGGGTCGTCCCGATGACCCTAGGTGGGATTTCCGCCTACTTGGTGGTCGCGGGGTCTGCGCGAAGCGCGGTGGGGGACGGGCTCTCGCTCGCCGTGTTCGCCCTCGTGCTCGGGCGCGCGGCGCGGGCCCGAGCGCGGGTCACCGGCGAGGCGCCGTTCTCCGCGGACTTCGAGGTCGGTGCGCTCCTCGCGGCGCTCGTCGTGCAGCTGCTCGTGCGCCTGGACGGCACCCTCGACGGCCGCCTCGCGCCGGCCATGTACATCCTCTTCGCGCTCGTGGCTGCCGTGGCGCGGCCGGGCGCGGCCGTGTCGACGTTGGTGTTCGCGCTTGGCTACGAGGCGTTCGCGCGGCGCTTCCAGCTCGGCGAGGGGCTCGCGCCGCTCGCGCAGCGCGCGGGCTTCGGGCTCGCATTCACCGCGCTCAACGTGGGCTTCTTGCGCGCCGAGGTGGCTCGGGTCCGCTCGTCGTCGCGTGCGCGGCTCGACGAAGAGCTCGTGAAGCTCAAGGAGGACGCGCGCAGCTACCGGCTGCTCGGCGCCGGGGAAGAGCGCGGCCGCCGCGACGGCGACGGGGCGGGCGACATGCTGACCGAGGACCGCCTCGCGCGCTCCAGCGTCGAGGAGATCCACCAGTCGGTCCACTACGCGCTCGAGCTGCTCCGCCGCACCCTCGAGCTGCACACCGCCGTGCTGCTGTGGAAGAACGACGCGGGGACCCACCTGCGCATCAGCGAGCTGTCGACCTCGTCCGACGAGGTGAACGACGCGCCCATGTCGGTGGGCGACGGCGTGCTCGGCGCGGTGACGGCCAAGCGCGAGCGCGTGGCGCTCGAGAACCTGAAGCCCAGCTTCAAGGTGCCCTACTACACCGGCGCCTGCCCGGTCCGCGCCCTCTGCGCCCTGCCCGTCGTCGACGAGGTGGCCCGGGACGAAGCGCGCGCTGGAAAGGGGCGCGCGGCCGCGAAGGGCGCGCCCCCCGAGTCGGCGCTGCGCGGCGTGCTCGTGATCGATCGCAAGGAGAACCGGCCGTTCTCTCCGCACGAGCAGGAGCTCGCGGCGCAGGCCGCGCGCTACTGTCTTCGCGCCATCCAGAACGAGCGGGTCTTCCTGCAGCTCGAGCGCGCCAAGGTCGAGCAGGGGAAGCTCTATCGGGCCGCCCAGGCGCTCGGGGCAGCGCTCAGCGAGAAGGAGGTCGTCGAGGCGGGCGTCAAGGCGGCGCGCGAGATCGCGAGCTTCGACCTCGCGGCGGTGACGATGTGGGACGACGCCACCAAGACCCACGAGATCGTGGCGGCGGAGAGCGAGGGGAGCGTGGTGGAGGCGTACGTGGGCTCGCGCTTCGCGCACAACACGGGCCTCGTCTCGATGGTGGTGCAGAACCGGTTCCCGCTCCCGTACAAGGGCGAGTACGACCCGCAGCACCAGGTGGTGCTCGGCAAGCGCTTCGCGTGGCCCAAGCTGCCGAGCCTGCTGGTCCTGCCGCTCGTGCTCCACGGCCGCCCGCTCGGCACGCTCATCCTCGGGGCGAAGCGTCGGAACGCGTTCGGTGACTCGGTTCGGCCCACCCTGGAGGTGCTCGCCAGCCACCTCGCGGTGTCCCTCTCGAACGCGCGGATGGTGGCGAAGCTCGAGACGATGGCCACCACGGACGGCATGACTGGCCTGCTGAACAAGCGCGCGATGCTGGAGGCGGCGCACGAGAAGGTCGTGGCGGCGACGCGCTTCGGGCGCAAGCTCTCGGTGCTGGTGACGGACATCGACTTCTTCAAGAAGGTCAACGACACCTACGGGCACGACGTCGGGGACGTGGTCATCAAGGGGCTCGGCGAGATCCTGAAGCGCCAAAAGCGCACGACGGACATCGTGGCGCGCTTCGGCGGTGAGGAGTTCGTGGTCCTCTGCGAGCAGACCGACGAGGCCGGCGCGATGCTCCTCGCCGAGCGCATCCGCGAGGAGGTCGAGAAGACCACCTTCGCGACGGAGAACGGACCGCTGAGCGTCACCTGCTCGATTGGCATGGCGACGTTCCCCGAGGCGGGGAAGTCGTGGGAGGCCCTGTTCAAGGCCGCCGACGAGGCCCTCTACGTCTCGAAGCGCTCCGGGCGCAATCAGTCGAACGCGGCGCCCGCGCTGCCCCGCGCGAGCGAGACGCGGCTCGCGAAGGAGCCTCGCCGGGCCGGGTGAGGCAGGTCCCCGCGCTACTTCTTCGGGGGGAAGAGCGCGCAGCGGCCTTCGAGGCACCCGCAGGTGTTGGCGTCGACCGAGTCGCAGCGCAAGATCATCGTGCACGACGTGCGCGGCGTGGGCGCCTTCGCCTTGGCCTTCGCGACGCACGCCTCCGCGTGGCATGGCGTCGCCGGCGCGCAGTCCGCGTCTTGCGTGCACGCGTCCTCCGAGACGACCGGCGCGCACAGGGCGCACCCGCAGAGCGGGAGCGTGGGGCGGGAGAGCTTGGGGGGCGCGGCGTCCGCGGTGGCCGTGCTCGACGCGTCCGAACCCGTCGAGGCAGACGTCGGCGTGGCGCGCGCGGCGCTCGGCTCCGGGGTGGCGCCGGCCGGCGGTGGGGCCGTTGCGCAGGCCGTCGCCACGAGCAGGGCGCCGATCGCGGCGTGAGCCGAGCGAGACGAGCGAGACGAGCGAGACGAGCGAGACGAGCGAGACGAGCGGACGCGCATGCCCCCTGATACCGCAAGGGACCTCCCTCGCCACGCCTTTACACGTCGCGGAGGGACGCCCAGAATGGGCGCATGGGCGACGATGACAAAAAGGACGTCTTCTCTGAGGTGAGCGACAGCCTCGGCGCGCTCTTCAAGCGGGCGAAGGCGGCCGTCGAGCACGTGCCGACGGAGAAGCTCGAGAAGGCCGTCTTGTCCTCGGCGCACAAGGTCGAGGAGGCCGCCAAGCACGCGTCGGAGAAGGTGCCGATGGCCGCGCTCGAGAGCGTCGTGCGGTCGGGCGCGCGCGTCGTGGAGACCGCGGCCAAGACGGCCGCCGCCAGGATGCCGGCCGACAAGATCGAGGCCGCCGTCGTCACCGGCGTGCGCGAGGTTGGCCGGGCGATCGAGAGCGTCGCGAGCACGCTCCAGCGCGAGGTGCTCGGGCCCGACAAGCACGGACACGCAGCGACCGAAGCGAGCCCGCCCGAGGTGGCCCCGCCCGAGGACCCACCGGCCACCGTGACCGCGCGCCCCGACACGCCCCCCGCGCCGAGCCCGCCCG
>DAORJJ010000210.1:0-10466 GCA_035439005.1 Polyangiaceae bacterium
GCGGGTCGCTGGGCGTCGTCGTGGGCGGGGCCGCGGCCTCGGCCCCCGGCGCGGCGCTCGACCGCGGGGGCGGAGGCGGCGGCTCCTCGTCGAGGACCTCGTCGTCCGGGGCCGCGGACAGGCTCGCCAGCACCCGCACGGCGGGCTCCTCGTGGACGAGCCGGGTGCGCCCGAGCTCCACGGTCTGGCCCGAGGCCACGCGCACCTCGCGCTCGGCGGGGAGACGCTCGGGCCCGAGGTAGCTGCCGTTCTTGGAGCCGAGGTCGACCACGAAGGTCTGCTCGCCGCGCCTCACGAAGAGCACGTGCTGGCGCGAGGTGTCGGGGTCCGCGAGCAGCAGATCGCAGCCCTCGCCGCGGCCCACGACGTACGCGCGCCCCTCCTCGGTCAGCGCGATCGCGGCCCCGTCGTCCGGGCCCCCGTGCACCTCGACGCGCGCGGCGGCGAGGTCGCCCCCGCCGAGGAGGTCGGCGGCCATCGCCATCGCGAGATCGCGGGTGGCGAGGGCGAGGTCGCGGGTGGCAGGCGCCGAGTTGAAGCGCACCTCGACCCACACGCGGCCGAGGCGCAGGCGATCTCCGCTCCGGAGGGTGCGCGGCACGTGGGGCGTGAGGCGGACGTCGCCCACGAACGTCCCGTTCGTGCTGCCCTCGTCGACCACGGCGTACTCCGCGCCGCTCGTGCGGATGGAGGCGTGCCGCTGGCTCACGCTCGACTCGGGGAGCACGAGGTCCGCCGACGCGGCGCGCCCGAGCACCACGCGCGTGGCGTCGAACGTGATGCTCCGCTCGGGCCGCTCGCTGGCGCCGGCCGAGGGCGGCGTCGACGTCGAGCGAGGGGCGCCGGGCGAGCTCTTGGAGAGGACGGCGAGGGTGACGGGCATCGGGGAGAGCGGAGTTCGCGCGAGGTTCGGTCGCGCAGATCAGGGCAGCGATCAGGGCAGCGAGGGGTGGAGCTCGAGCGCCTTGCGCTCGACCCACTCGATCACGCGGGCCGCGACGTCCTCGCCGCGGTGGCGCGAGAGCTCTTGAATGCCAGTGGGGGACGTGACGTTCACCTCGGTGAGGTGGCCGCCGATGAGGTCGAGCCCCACGAACACGAGGCCGTCGGCGCGGAGCCGGGGCGCGATGTCGGCGACGATCGCGCGCTCCGCGTCGGTGACCTCGCACGGCTCGACGCGCCCGCCCACGTGGATGTTGGAGCGGATGTCGTCGCTCTGGGGGACGCGGTTGATCGCGCCGAGCACCTCGCCGTCGAGGAGCAGAACCCGCTTGTCGCCGGCCGTGACGGCGGGGAGGAACTCCTGCGCCATCACGAGCTTGCGCCCCTCGGCGGTGAGCAGCTCGAGGATGCTCTTCGTGTTCTTGTCGCCCTTCGTGAGGAGGAGCACCCCGGCGCCCCCCGCGCCGTCGAGGGGCTTGACCACCGCGCGGCCGCCGACCTCGTCGAGGAAGGCCGTCACGCTGGCGGCGCGCGTCGTGACGAGCGTGCGGGGCATGTGGCGGGCGAAATGCAGCGTGTAGAGCTTCTCGTTGGCATCGCGCAACCCACGAGGATCATTGATGATCACGGTGCGCCCGCGCGCGCGCTCGAGCATCAGCGTCGCGTACAGGTAGGCGTCGTCGAACGGCGGGTCCTTCCGAATGAACACGGCCTCCACGTCGGCGAGGCGCACCTGCGACGGCTCGCCGAAGCGGAAGTAGGGCGCCGCCTCCTCGACCCGCAGCCCGCGCACGTGCGCGTGCACCTCGCCGTCGCGCACGAACAGGTCCTTCAGCTCGCAGTGGAGCGCCTCGTGTCCGCGCGCCTGCGCAGCCCGCTGGAAGGCGTACGTGGTGTCCTTGTCGGGCAGGACGCGGTCCATCGCGTCCATGAGGTAGACGAAGCGCATGGCGGCCAAGGTAGCACTTCGGCGCGCCGGCCGGCCGACAAGGCGACCCGCGCCGCGTAGCCGGGGCTACTCGTCGTCGACGGTGAACGCGGCGAGCTGCGCGCTGGCCTCGGGGTCGAGGTCGGTGGCGAGCGCGTACCCGACGCCCTCGCGCTGCGTGACCGCCACCGAGTGGCCGCCCGCCTGGCCGACCTGGACCTCGGCCGTGCCCACCGCGCGCGGCGAGAGGCCGTCGCTCGCGATGCGGATGCGCTGCGGATCGTAGATGAACACCGTGACCCGCTGGACGCCCGCGCCGTCCCGGCCGTCGCCGAGCTGGTACTGGAGCATCGCCGCGTGCTCGCGCTGCACGTTGAAGAGGCGCCCGCCCACGAAGCGCGCGCGCGGGCTCTTGAAGGCCGGTGCGCGCACGGGCACGCCGACGTAGCGCTCGAGCGACCGCATGTCCTTCGCGCTCGTGCGCTCGGGAGGGAGCGGGCTCGAGTGCTCCGCCAGCAGGTCGGAGAGGGTCTCGTTGCCGATGAAGCCCGCGTGCGCGGCCCCCGCGACGCCGCGCGGACCGGGGCCCTGCGAGACCGTGCCCCAGGCGAACACGAGCGCCGCGGCGGCGGCGAGCGGCACGGCCGACCGCCACGAGAAGAGGCCGCGCTTGACGGGCCTGCCCTCCTTCGGCGCGAGCACGACGCTCGAGGCGAGCGGCGCCGCGGAAGGGGGCGCGTCGTCTTGGGGGTTCTGGAGGGCGGCGAGGCGGTCACGCTCGGCCGACATCGCGCCCAGCATGCGCTCGCGGAAGCCCGCGGTCGCGGCGCTCGCGGCGCTCTCGCGGACCGCGCGCTTCACCGAGCCGCGAATGGCGCGCTCGAGCAGGACGCGCTCGCGGCACGACTCACACACCGCGATGTGCTCCTCGACGTCGAGGGTCTTCACCGCGTCGAGCTGGCCGTCGAGCAGCACGCCGACCAGCCTCGCGTTCTCATGGCACGACGGCGTCATTGGGGACCCCACACGGACACGCAGCACATCACGCGACTCCCTTGCGCCGGCGGAACTCGGCGAGATCGGCAGGCCGCGACGGGGCCCGCTCCTCGCCCTTCACGATGCCGAGGGCCAGCGCATGATTGTAGAGCGAACGTTGGAGGAGCTTCCGACCCCGATGAAGGCGGCTCATCACGGTGCCGATGGGGCAGCCCATGATCTGCGAGATCTCCTCGTAGGAGAACTCCTCGACGTCGGAGAGGATCACGGCGAGGCGGAACTCGGCGGGCAGCTCGTCGAGCGCCCGCTGCACCTCGCCCGCGACCACCGGGGTGAGGGCGACCTGCTCGGGATCCCGGAGCTGGCGCATGGTGGACGCGCCGACCCAGCCGTCGGCCAGGGGATCGGCGTCGGGGCCGTCGAGGACGGCGCGCTCGAGCCCGCCGCGGCGGTACTTGTTGATGAAGGTGTTGGTGAGGATGCGGCAGAGCCACGCCTTCATGTTCGTGCCGGCCTGGAACTGGTCCCGCGCGCGCATGGCCTTGACGAGCGTGTCCTGGACGAGGTCCTCGGCCTCGGTCGGGTTGCGCGTGAGGCGGCAGGCGACCGCGTGGAGCGCGTCCAGGTGGGCAACGGCGTCGTCGACGAACGTGTCTGTCATCTTGGCTTTCGCGGGAGAACCGAACATGCCCATGGTATTCGCCGCCCTTCAGGACGTCCAACCGGGCGAGGGCGGGCGGTATTCCCGAGACCTCGACGCGTCGAGCGCCGAGCGTGACGGCTGGGCGGGTGTTCAGCGCTCGTCTTTGCGGAGCTTGGCCTCCAGCTCCTCGACGCGGCTCGCGAGGCGCCGCACCTCTTGCTGCAGCTCGTGCCACGGCAGCAGGCTGGGCACCACGCTCTTGATACGGTCGTCCATGCGCTGCTGCCACTCCTCGAGGGTCAGCTTGGCCTGGTCGACGAGGCTCGCCTTCGGCGGAGCGGGAGGCGGGGGCGGAGGTGGAGGCGGAGGTGGAGGCGGAGGTGGAGGCGGAGGCGGAGGCGGCGCCTCTTCTTCGGCCTTGCTGCCCGGGATGAGGCGGCCGATCGGCCCCTCGCGGAGGTCGGAGAGCACCTTCTCCGTGCGCTGGTGGATGAGCTCCTTCAGCGTCTGGAGGGGCACCGTGCGGCTGTTCGCCTTCTTCTCCTCGTAGATGATCTGCGCGAGGGTGACCTCGGTGAGGTCGTCCTTCGTGTTGTTGTCGATGATCTGGACTTCCTCGCCCGCGCGCACCATCTCGGCGATCTGCAGGAGCGTGACGTACCGGCTGTCCTTCGTGTCGTAGAGCTTGCGGTTCGAGTACCGCTTGATGACGCGACGCGGCCGATCAGCGTCCCCCACTTCCGACTTGCTGGTTTCCATCTGCCCTCCACCGCCACGGTTGCCGATACCGCGACGATACACTAACGCGGAGAGTCAGGTGCCGTCGACATCGTCTCCCCCCCTCGAGGCCGCGGCGATCGACGCGGCGTACGGCGCACGCGCGGCGCTCTCGGGCGTGGACCTCGTCGTGCAACCTGGCGAGACCTGGGCGATCTGCGGCCCGAACGGCTCGGGAAAGAGCACGCTGCTGCGCGTCATCGCCGGGGCGCTGCGGCCGCAGCGAGGGACCGTGCGGCTCTTCGGGGAGCCCCTCGACGACCGCGCCAAGGCGGCCCGCGTCATGGCGCTCGTCCCGCAGGACACCGAGGTGGCGTTCGGCTTCACGGTGGCCGAGGTCGTGGCCATGGGGCGCGTGCCGCACGGGCGGCACTGGCGCGCGCCCACCGCGGAGGACGCCCGCGTGGTCGATCGCGAGCTCGAGCGGGCCGAGCTCGGGGCGCTCCGGTCCACGCCCGTCGACCAGCTCTCCGGGGGCGAGCGGCAGCGGGTGGCGCTCGCCCGCGCGCTGGCGCAGGAGCCCCGGGTGCTGCTCCTGGACGAGCCCACGGCGTCGCTCGACGTGCGCGCGGCGGCGGGCTTCTACCGCGCGCTCGGCGAGCTCCGCGCCGGGGGCCTCGCCACGGTGGTCGTGCTCCACGATTTCGCCGCCGCCGAGCGCGTGGCGACGCACGCGCTGCTCCTCGCGGCGGGCCGGGCGGTCGCGCAGGGAGAGGCCGCGGCGGTGCTCACGCGCGAGCGGCTGTCGGAGGCGTTCGCGGTCGAGCTCGAGGTCCGCCCCTCGCTCGTCGCCCGCGCGCCCCGATGACCCGCGGAGCGGCCTGGGTCCAAGACCACGACCGCTGGGCTACAGCGCTTCCTTCACGAGCCGATCGAGGTCCTCGTCGCTCGTGACGCCCGTGCGGATCGCGACCACCTTGCCCTCGCGCGAGATGAGCACCAGCGTGGGGATGTTCGTGACGTTGAACGCGGCCGAGCCCGAGTTGTCGAAGTCGTGGAGGATGGGGAAGCTCAGGCCCTTGCGCTGGACCCACGGCGCCACCGAGTCGAGGTCGTTCTTGGCGTTCACGTTGACGCCGAGCACCACGAGGCCCCGCTCCTTGTGGCGGCGGTAGATGCGATCGACGACGGGCGCCTCCGCCTGGCAAGGCCCGCACCACGTGGCCCAGTAGTCGAGCAGCACGGGCCGCCCCTTGAGAGACGCGAGCGCCACCTGCTCGGTCTTTGGGCCGAGCGCGTCGCCGTTGGAGACCACCGGCAAGGTGAAGTCGGGCGCCTCCTTCCCGATGCGCTCGGCGTGCGCCGTGCGGAACATCTTGGGGAGCCCGAAGAAGCCGAAGAGGAGCGCGAGCACGACGACGGCGAGGCTCACGACGTAGAACGCGCCCTCGGACTCTTCGGGCTTTTGCGCGGGGGTCTCGGCCTTCGCGGTCATGGGGACTCCATACCACGGCCCGCGAAAACCGCCGCACGGTCGGCGGGCCGCCGAGCCGGCACCCCGCCGGAGACTAGAGGCCCCAGTACAACATCTCGTGGACGACGGGCTGGGTGCCCACGGCGAGGTGCACCTCGAGTTTGTCGCCGCGGGGGCGCACCACCGGCTCGGGGAAGGCGTCCGCCGGATAGTAAAGTGCCTTGTCGAACCCGGAGGCCGTCAGAAAGAACAGGTGAAAGCCCGCGCGGCCGAGGCCCGAGATGAGCAGCACGCGGTTGTCGCCGAGCGCGCGCACGTCGAGCCACTTGAAGCCGAGCTCGTCGAAGCGCTCGGGCGAGGGGAACACGGCGCCGAGGTCGCGCACCTCCGGCACGTGCGCCTTCAGGTACTTGTGGAGCACGTCGTACCGGACCTTGGTGATGCGCGGCAGCGACCGCTCGCCCTCGAACAGCCTCGGCCAGGTCTCGGGGCGGGCGCACGGCAGCTCGACCTGCGCCCGGTAGCGGTCGGCGAGGTTCGCCTCGCCCGCGAGCGCGGCGTCGGAGAGGGCCTTCAGCCACCAGTGGAACACGGGCAGGTCGCCCGTGCCGGCGCGCGAGGTGAGCGACACGAGGCTCTCCCACAGCGGGTTACGGACCGCCCAGCGGCCCCCGTGGTTCTTCACGACGCACGCGGCGACGTACGCCGCGCCGTGCACCACCACGTTGAAGAGCGTGTTGTCGGCCGTGCCCGGGGCGCCGCCGTCCGTCGCCCACGCGTCCCGGCGCTCGCGCGTGAGCGCCGCGCTGAGCCGGTGCACGCTCGCGTCGGAGAAGTCGAGCGTGGCGCCCTCGACGAGCCTCGGGAAGAGGGCGGCGAAGCGGAGCGCCGTGTCCTCCAGCGCGGCGACGAGCGCGGGGTTCTTGCCCGGGTTCGCGTCGGTCGCGCGCGCGAGGGCGAGGTCGGCGCGCGCCGGCTCGGGGTAGAGCGGGAGAAAGTGAGCGAGGAAGAGCGACTCGGCGGTCGTGGGGGCGGCGTCCACGGGCGGGAACCTAGCCTGGATGATTCATGAGCGGGCAGGCGAGGGGCACGAGACGCAAGAAATACCGGCGCACGCCGCACCGGAGCGAGGAGGCGTGCTGTTGCACGTTGACGAGGGAGGAGCGCCGTACGACGCGTATTTCGCCGCGGATCGTGACGCGCAGCCCCCGCTCATGAATCATCCGGGCTAGCAGCCCGGGCGCGGGCCCCGCTCGACGAAGCGACGCGCCGCATGCGCGCGGGAAACGATTGCAGAACGCGCGCGCTTGGGGTCTTTGTTTTCGGGCCCATGTTGACCGCCGACGTTCGCTTCGAAGGGTGGACCCACGAGTCGTGGTCTCGGTTCCTCGCGCTGTGGAAGCCGCGGGCGCGCACCGAGGACCGCGAGGCCGAGCGGGCGCGCGGCGGCCTCTTCGTGCTCCACGAGGCGGGCGCCATCCGGAAGCTCGTCCACACGAAGCGCGGCCGGCTCACCCCGGGCGGCCCCTGGCCCACGCCCCTGCCCGAGCTCGCCGCGCGGCACGGCGCGAGCTTCGCGATCGCGGCCGAGCGCTACGCTCTGGAGGAGATCATGGAGCGCTTCGGCGCGCGGCTCCGGCGCAGCGACGACCTCACAACGCAGGCGCTCACGCTCGTGGGCATCGTCCAGCAGATGACCGCCGAGGGGCTCCTCGAGCGCTGGCCGCGCCGCCTCCACGGCGTGCCTCCGCCCACCCAGAGCGTGGTGCTCCGCGCCCTCGACTCGGTGTGCCCGTCGGGCAAGTCGGTGATGCTCGGGCTCTTCGACGGCGGCGAGCTCTACACCATGGCGGTGCTCCGGCGGATGGGCCGCGGCTTCGACGTGCTCGCCGGGCCCGCCGAGGTGCTGCCGCGCACGGGGCACCTCTCCGGCGACTGGCGCCGGGATGACATGTATCTTGCACGTACCGTCGAGGAGCTCTACGGCCCGCTCGCGCTCGGGGTCTTCGCGGAGGTCGACACGTTCCAGCGCCTCCAGCGCGAGGCCCGGCCCGGCGAGTGGGGGCGCGCGGTCGCCATCCGCGAGGTGTCGGTGTCGCCCGTGCCGCCCGCCATCGCGCTCGCCCTCGGCATCGACGGCGCGCGGTTCGCCGCCGAGCGCATCGGGAGGCTGCCGGCGGTGCGGCGGCTCGAGCCCGTGCTCTCCCTGCTCCGCGACTCCGTGGGCGCCGCGGCCGGCGACACGGACCTCGCGAGCGTGCTCGGGTTCGACCCGCTCGCCGCGCTGCGCGCGCTGCTCGCGCGCTGAGCGACGGCGCGCGCCATCCACGCCGCGCTACGAGGCCGCGCGCGCCTGGCGCACGAACGCCTCGACCCCGCGGTCGAGCTCGTCGTCGGTGACGTACGGCGCGGGCCCGAGGCGCGCCACCGGGCCGCGCGCGTCGATCCACACGCCGTCGTCGCGGAGGCCCTTCACGACCGCCGAGGCCGTGGCGGCGCTGGCGAGGCGCGCGGCCACGAACCCTCCGCGCGCGCCCGGCTCGGCGGGCGAGGCGAGCGCGAGCCCAGCCGCCGCCAGCGCCTCGAAAATACGTGTGGTTTGGCGCATGTAGCTCTGCTCGAGGCGCTCGGGGGTGAGGCCCTGCGCGGCGAAGAACCCCGAGACCGCGCGCGCGCGGAAGTGGCTCGTGGGGTCGTAGGTCGAGCCCGCGAAGCGGTCGGCGAGGGTCGGCCCGTACCCGACGGGGCCCGCACCTCGGGGCGCCGCGAGTCCCGCGAAGTCGGAGAACCAGCCGGTCACCACCGGGCGGAGCGCGCACGAGGCGGGCACGGTCATGAAGCACGCGCCCTCGCCCCACTGCGCGTACTTGTAGCCGCCGCCCAGCACGAACACGTCCCCGCCCGCGTAGGCCGCGGCCGAGAGCGGCCGAACCATGAAGTGGTGGTACGCGTCCAAGACGACCTCGGCGCCGCGCGCCCGCGCTCGGCGCGCGGCCTCGTCGAGGTGCGGGACCACCGCGCCGGACTCGAAGAGGACGGTCGACGCGAACAGCGCGGCCGTGTCGTCGCGCACGGCCGCCGCCAAGCGCTCGGCGAGCGTGGCGACGGGATCCGTGGGCACGAGCTCGACCTCGACGCCCTCCTCGGCGAGGCGGGTGAGCTGGCGGTAGAGCGTGTGGAACTCGCCGGCGGTCGCGACGATGTGCCGCCGCCGCGCGAGCGGCAGGGCCGACAGCAGCCGCACCACGAGGTCGTGGGTGCTCGCGCCGAGCGCCACCGAGTCGTGTGGGACGCCGAGGTGGGAGCCGACCGCCGCGCGGACGGCGCCCGCGGCCTCGAGCGCGCTCGCCCACTTGTCGTCGACGTGGTCCGCCGCCGCCTCGAACGCCTCGAGCTGGCCCGCCCGCGCCGCGTCGGGCCAGGCCTGGTGGGAGTGCCCGGTGAGGAGCACGCGCCCCGGTCGGAGAAAGGAGCTGTAGTGGGGCTGCAGCGCGCGCGGATCGACGGGTTCCATCTTCGGAAGACTCTACAACGGCCCACGGCGAGGCGGCGCTCGAGGCATCGGTTCGCGCGCCGATACCGCGCCACGTCTCGCGCGTAGGAGCCACCATGCACGCACTCACCGCAGGACTCAGCTTCAGCCACGTGCTCACCACCGCGCTCGCGCTCGTCGCGCTGGGCGCCACCGCGACCGCCTTCGTGGGGTGCCGCGGCGGCGCGCCGGCCACGGTGCCGGCCGACGCGACCCTCGCCGTCGGCGTCGCGTCCAAGGCGGGCCCCAAGGTCGGGGTGGACCCGGGCCACGCCGGGCGCGGCACGCCGCTCGCGCCCGCGCCAGGCCACGAGCTGGCCGCGTTCGCCGAGGGCTGCTTCTGGGGCTCCGAGAACACCTTCCGCCACGTGCCCGGCGTGGTCGCCACGGCGGTCGGCTACGCCGGCGGCCACACCGACGCGCCCACGTACGAGTCGGTCTGCGCGCACGGCACCGGCCACGCCGAGGTCGTGCTGGTCGAGTTCGACCCCGCGCAGGTCACCTACGCGAAGCTCCTCGAGACCTTCTGGAGCTCGCACGATCCCACCACGAAGAACCGGCAGGGCCCGGACGTGGGCGACCAGTACCGGAGCGCGATCTACACGTTCTCGGCGGCGCAAGAGGCGGCGGCGCGGGCGTCGATGGCCTCGGAGCAGACGCGCCGGGCGCGGCCGATCACCACCGAGCTCGCGCCGCTCAAGGTCTTCTGGAAGGCCGAGGACTACCACCAGCAGTACGACGAGAAGACCGGGCGCGAGTCGTGCCCGCTCCCCGGCGCGCGCGGCACCTGAGGCCCTCGGCGCGCCGCGCTACGGCGGGTCGATCTTGCCGAGCGTGAGCCCCGCGTACGCCGCGCACAGAATGAGCAAGAGCACCCCGAGGGCGAGCAGCGCCGAGCGCGCCCCGCTGCGGAGCCCCCCGAAGGCCGCGGGGGCGGGCGCTGGGCGCGGCGAAGGCGGCGGGGGCTCGCCCAGGGCGGCGGGCGACGGTGGCGCGGCGAGCGGCTCCGGTGCCGGCGCGGCGAGCGGAACAGGGCGAGGCCGTCGTAGACCGAGCGGGTGAGCGCCTGGGCGCTTTGCTGGAGGAGGTTGAGGCGGTCCTGTTCGAGCGTGTAGAGGACGGGGCTTTCGCTGCGTCCGCTGGGCGTGCCGGTGCCGGCGACGGCAGCGAGCGTCGAGGTACCGCCGCTGATCGGGGCGAAGGAATGGCCGTTGAAGGCTTCGAGGGTCTTGAG
>DAORJJ010000211.1:0-10452 GCA_035439005.1 Polyangiaceae bacterium
CCCCCGCCCCCGCGCCGAAGCCCAAACCGGCCAGCCCCGACATCCCGGCCACCCGCGACTGAGGCGGCCCCTGCGTCTTCGTTCGCGCCGTCGCTCCTTCCTCTCCTCGCTTCCTCCCGACTCGCCACAGTCTCCCTCCGTGCTTATGTTGTCGCGCCTTCGCCCACGCTCCGGCCCCGCTCGCCGCTTCGCGCCCCTCGCGGCGCTGACCCTCGTGTGGTGCCTGGCCGCCACCGCGCACGCGGGCCCCACGGCCGCCGACAAGAAGGCCGCCGACGCGCTCTTCGAGGAGGGGCGCGCGCACGTCGAGGCCGGCGAGTTCTTGCTCGGCTGCCCGAAGCTGCTCGCGAGCTTCAAGCTCGACCCCACGGTCGGCACGCTGCTCAACCTCGCCGACTGCCACCAGCGCGCCGGCCAGACCGCCACCGCGTACGAGAAGTTTCAGGCGGCCGCCGAGCTCGCGAAGAAGCTCGGGCGCGCCGACCGCGAGAAGACCGCGCGCGACCGCCTCGAGCTGCTCGAGCCCCAGCTGACCAAGCTCGCGCTCGAGCTGAAGGAGCCAGGCGACGTGACCATCACGCTCGACGGCACACCGGTCAGCCGGCAAGACGCGCAGTCGCCGCTCCGCGTCGATCCGGGGCCCCACACGCTGTTCGTCGCCGCGCCGGACAAGAAGCCCTTCAGCGTGACGCTCGAGGCGAAGGAGCCCGGCAAGACGTACCCCATCGTCGTGCCCGCGCTCGCCGCCGAGGGCGAGGAGCCGCCGATCGTCGCGCCCAAGGCGAAGGTCGCGCCTCCGGCCGAGCCGACCCCGTCCAACAGCCGCCGAACGACCGGCTTCGTGGTCGGCGGCATCGGCCTCGTGCTCGCGGGCGTGGGGGGCTACTTCGGGCTCCGCACCTTCTCGAGCTGGAGCGACTCCGAGGCGCGCTGCAACGATAAGGGCTGCGATCGCGAGGGCGTCGACCTCGCGAGCGACGCGAAGACCTCGGGCTACTTGTCGACGATCGGGCTCGCGGCCGGGGGCGTCGCGTTCGCCACCGGCCTGGTCCTCGTCCTCACCGCGCCGAGCGCCAAGAAGGGCAGCAAGAGCGCGAACAGGAGCCAGCTGGCGCCCAGCGTGGGCCCGGGCTCCGTCGGCCTGTCGCTCGGGGGTACATTCTGATGGGCGCGCGCCCCTCCGCCGTCGCGCTCACCCTCGCGGGCGCCTGCGCTGCGCTCGTGGCCTGCAACCTCATCGTCGGTGTCCACGACGTAAAGCTCCGCAAGGACTCAGGAACGACAGAGCGCGACGGAGAGATCGTCGTGCCGCCGGAGGAGGATGGCGGCACGGGCCCGGAGCCCTCGCGCTTCACGGAGCTTGGGGTTGGCAAGTACCACACGTGCGCCAAGCGGCGGAGCGGCACGGTCAAGTGCTGGGGCGACGACAGCGCGGGCCAGACCGGCACGGGCGGCAAGGTGCGCGAGACCAGCGACGCCGGCATCCCCGTCGTCCCCACGCCGGCGTTCGTCGAGAACGTGAGCGCGTTCACCATCGCCGCGGGCGGGCAGCACACCTGCATCGCGCAGATCGACGGCACGGTGAGCTGCTGGGGCTTCAACGTGAGCGGACAGCTCGGCAACGGCTCGAGCGCGACCGCGACCACCCCCACCCCCACGCGCGTGCTGGTCGACGCCCTGCGCCTGGCGGGCGGCTCGTCCCACACGTGCGCCGTCCGCCGCAACGGCGAGCTGGCGTGCTGGGGAAACAACACCAGCGGGCAGCTCGGCAACGCCACCACGACGTCCACCAACGTCCCCATCCCGCTGCAAGACCTGCAGAACGTGAAGGGGCTCGCGCTGGGGCAGTCGCACAGCTGCGCCTACACGAGCACGGGCGACGCGTTCTGCTGGGGCGAGAACTTCAACGGCCAGCTCGCCACGACCGGCGCGGCGCGCGAGGTGCTCCCCCGCAAGTGCGAAGGCGTGAGCGGCGTCACGGCCATGGCCGCCTCGAACGACTCGACCTGCGCGGTGGTCGCCAACGGCGGCGTGCTGTGTTGGGGCAAGGACGACCTCGGGCAGCTCGGGAAGGGCACCAAGGGCGCGGGAACGAACTCGACCCCCGTGCCCGTGCAGGGCGTCGCGGGGGCCACGGCCATCGTGGCTGGCGCGGAGCACTTCTGCGCGATGACCGGCGAGGGCGCAGTGCTCTGCTGGGGCAGCAACCGCATCGGGCAGCTCGCCAACGGGCGCGAAGCGGGCGTCGCCGAGATCGGCCGCCCGACGACGGTCGCCGGCGTCACGGCGGTGGCGATCGGCGCGGGCGGCGAGCATACGTGCGCCGTCAAGACCGACGACGGCATCGCGTGCTGGGGCGACAACGGGCACGGCGAGCTCGGCATCGGCCTCAGCAAGCCGAGCTCGAGTGTCCCGGTCCCGGTCAGCAACTTCCCCTAGCCCGCGAGCCGGCGTCGTTGAGCCGCGACGGCGGAGACAAAAAGCCGAGAGCCGCGCTCCCGGGGGGGCGCGGCTCTCGGGGTGGTCGCGGTCTCGCTCAGAGGCGCGCGATGAGCGCGTTGCCGAGGGCCGGCTGGTCGATCACGCCGAACCAGCAGCTCCACACGGCCTTCATGAAGTCGACGCCGTCGATCGTGGCCGAGCCAGCGCCGGCGATCCAGATGGTGGTCTTCTTGGTGCTCGAGTTGTAGCTGATCGAGAGGCCGGTCTTCTCGGGGAGCTCGCCCTTGTTGCAGGCCCCGACGTAGGCGTTGATCTTGCCCTGGTCCGAGTAGTGGTTCATCGCGAAGGCCTCGCGCATGGCGTTCTGGATCTTCTCGCAGGGGAGGTCGCGGAGGGTCTGCCAGGTGAAGCGCTTGTCGACGTCGGCGTCGATGACGGCCTGCTTCGACTTCGACGCGGGCAGCTCCTTCATCTCGTGGCTGATGGCGTAGACCTTCACGTTGATGAAGGCGATGCTCTTCGTGCGGACGCCGGAGCCGGTCTGGTACCAGCCGTTGGCGCCGCGCTCGAGGCCGAAGGCGGCGGAGGTGAGGGTGAGGAGCGCCGCGAGGACGACCAGGAAGAAGGAAAACTTGGCTTTGCTGTTCATGTAGTTCCTCTGAGTGGTCACGGTGGCCTGGGCGGCACCCGCAGGAGAGTTCAGGTGGTTCGACGGTGCAGGACCTCACCTGATACAAGGCGATCGACACCGCGCCACCTTTTTTTTGGGCGCGGCCCTTGACCGGAGCCGCGCGTGTTCATGGATGTGCGCGCGGATCGCGGGTGTAAGCGTCCAGAATTCCAAGCGAAAGATCGCGCACGAGCACGGGGCCCCGGTACACGAGCGCGGTGTAGAGCTGAACGAGCGTTGCGCCCGAGCGGAGGCGCTCCACCGCGTCTTCCGGCGTCGACACGCCGCCCACCGAGACGATGGGGACCCGGCCGTCGACCCGGCGCGCGAGCACCCGCAGCACCTCGAGCGAGCGCTTCGCGAGGGGCGCCCCCGAGAGGCCACCCTCGAGGCCCCGCGCGGAGGCCGGCAGGCCGTCGCGCGAGAGCGTCGTGTTCGTCGCGATGAGCCCGTCGACGCCCGCGGCCAGCGCCTCGTCGACGAGCGCCGCGAGGTCGCCCTCCGTGAGGTCCGGCGAGAGCTTCACCAGCACGGGCGGCCGCGTGCGCGAGCTGTCGCGCGCGCTCACCACCGCGCCGAGCAGGGCGCGCAGCGCGGCGCCGGTCTGCAGGCTGCGGAGCCCCTCGGTGTTCGGGCTCGACACGTTGACGGCGACGTAGTCGGCCACGTCGGCGACGGCGAGCGTGAGCGCCGCGTACTCGTCCGGGGCGCGCTCGAGGGGCACGTCGCGGTTCTTGCCGATGTTCACGCCGAGCACGCCCGGGAGCGGACTGCGCGCGCGGAGACGGCGGAGGCGGCGCACCACCACGTCCACGCCGGCGCTCGGGAAGCCGAGGCGGTTCACGAGCGCCCCCGCCGAGCGCACGCGCGTGAGGCGAGGCCCGTCGTTGCCTCGCTGCGGCGCGCGGGTGACCGTGCCGACCTCGACGTGGCCGAAGCCGAACGCGAACAGCGCAGGGACCGCGAGCGCGTCCTTGTCGTAGCCCGCGGCGAGCCCGATCGGCGACGGGAACGTGAGCCCGAACGCGCGCACCTCGAGGCGGGGATCGCGCACGGTCTGCCGGCGCGCGATGAGACGGAGGGCCGCCTCGGGGAGCCGCGCCGCGGTCTCGAGGGCCACCGCGTGGGCGACCTCGGGCGGCAGGCGGGCGAGCAGGGCGACCGAGAGGCTCACGCGGTCCCCTCTCCGGCGAGGAACGTGAGCACCCGGTCGCGCTCGCCCGCCGTCACGCGCCCGGACGCGGCGAAGTGCGCGACGAGCTCGCGCAGCGTGAGCGCCGCGTGCAGCGCGATGCCGCGCTCGGCGAGGAGCGCGCGGGCGCCCTGCTCGCGATCGACGAGCACGACCACGTCCGACACGCGCAGGCCCGCCGCGGTGAGCGGGCCGAGCGCCTCGAGCTTCGCGTCGCCGCGGGTGGCGATGTCGTCGAGCACGACCACGCGCTCGCCGGCCTCGAAGAGCCCCTCGATCGAGGCCTTGGCGCCGTAGGTCTTCGTCTGGCCGCGCGGGTAGATCATGGGCCACCCCGTGCGCAGCGACACGGCGGTGCCGAGCGGCAGGGCGGCGTACGGGAGGGCCGCCACGCGGTCGAACTCGAGGCCGCGGCAGAGGTCGGCGAGCACCTCGGCCACGAACGCGAGCGTGCGCGGGTGCGAGACCAGGCGGCGGAGGTCGACGTACACGGGAGACTCGACGCCGCTCTTGAGCGTGAAGCTGCCGAACCGCACGGCGCCGCACGCGAAGAGCGCCTCCGCGACCTCCGCGCCGCGCACGGAGGGAGAGGGCTCACGTGCACTCTGCACGTTTTCGGCGAGGCCCGAGGCGGCCCGCTCGATTTCGTCGGCGAGGCGGCGGGCCTCCGCCCGCAAGGCGGCCGGCGAGGCGAGCGACGAGAGGCCCCGCGAGACGTTCACGAGGAACCCCGAGCCGTCCGCGCGGCGGGCCGCGCTCACGGCGGCCTCGAGGTCGCCGCCTTGAGCGCCCACGCCGGGGAGCAAGAGCCACGCGCGCGGGGCGCGGGCCCGCACGCGACGGACGGCGTCGGGTCGCGTGGCGCCCACGACGAGGCCCGCGCGCGCCTCACCGAGCGCCGCGACGTCGCTCGCCACGCGCTCGTAGAGGGCCTCGCCGGTCCACAAACAAGCGTCCTGCACGCTCTCGGCCTCGGGGTTCGAGGTGCGCGCGAGCACGAAGACGCCGAGGCCCGCGTCGGTGAAGGGGGCGAGCGCGCCCACGCCGAGGTACGGGCTCACGGTGAGCGCGCCCACGCCGAGCGCGCGGGCGGCGCGCGCGTACGCCGCGTTCGTGTCGCCAATGTCGCCGCGCTTCGCGTCGAGCAGGCAGGGCACGCCAGGCGGAAGGGCCCGGACGAGCTCCTCGAGCGCGCGCAGGCCCGCGGAGCCGTGGACCTCGAAGAAGGCCACGTTCGGCTTGAACGCGCACGCGTGCGGAGCCGCGGCCTCCGCGACGCGCAGGCACTCGGGCACGAGCTCGGCGGCGGACGAGACGCGCGGGTCGAGGCCCACGCAGAGGTGCGAACCCACGGCGCGGGCCCGCCGCGCGAGCTGTTCGAAGAAGGTGTCCACCATCAGGCCCTCCCGAGCACGGCGGCCAGCAGCGCCATGCGCACGTACATGCCGTACTCGACCTGCCGAAAGATGGCGGTGCGCGGATCGTCGTCGACCGACTCGTCGAGCTCGCCCACCCGAGGGAGAGGGTGCATCACGACGGCGCGCGGCTTCATGCGGCCGAGCACCTCGGCGTCCACGCGGTAGCCGCGGCGCGCGGCCTCGTAGTCGGTCTCGCTGGAGAAGCGCTCCTTCTGGACGCGCGTCACGTAGAGCACGTCGGTGTCGGCGAGCACCTCGTCGAGCTCGGCGTGCTCGCTCTGCTCGAGCCCGCGCGCCGACAGCTCATCGAGGAGGGCCCGCGGCATGGCGACGACCGGCGGCGAGACGTAACGCACGCGCGCGCCGGTGAGCGCGAGCAGCCGCGTGAGCGAGTGGACGGTGCGGCCGTACTTGAGATCGCCCAGGAAGGTGACCGTCATGCCCTCGACGGGGCCGAGCTCCTCCTGGATGGTGAAGAGATCGAGGAGGGCCTGCGTGGGGTGCTCGCCCGCGCCGTCGCCCGCGTTGATGATCGGTTTCTTCGCGGCGTCGGCGGCGATCTTCGCCGCGCCCACCTCGGGGTGCCGCAGCACGATCACGTCGGCGTAGGCCTCGAGGGTGCGCACGGTGTCGCGCAGGCTCTCGCCCTTCGAGACCGACGAGTAGCGCACCTCGCTGATGGGGATGACGCTGCCGCCGAGGCGGGTCATCGCCGCGAGGAAGCACGACGAGGTGCGCGTCGAGGGCTCGTAGAAGAGGTTCGCGAGCACCCGCCCTCGGAGCAGATCGGTCGCGCCGCGCTCGCGCACGATGCGCTGCATGCGCCGCGTCTCGGCGAACAGATCGGCGAGGTCGCGGCGATCGAACTCGCCCACGCCGAGGATGTCTCTGCCTGCAAATCTCTGGAGATCGCTCACGGAACACCTCCTCGCACGTCGCGCCCAAGCCCCGGCCGCGCGACCACCCGGCCGCCCGACACCGCCTCCTCGCCGCGGAGCACCACGCGCTCGACGCGCCCGCGGAGCGGCGCGCCGTCGAAGGGGCTCCACCCGGCCCGCGTCTCGCTCCGCCCGGCGTCGAACGTCCACCGCGCGTCGACGTCGACCTCGACGTGCGCCTCCTGCTCGGGGAGGTCGAAGATGCGGCGCACGTTGTCGGCCATGCGCAGCCGCACGTCGTCGAGCGTGAGCTTGCCCTCGTGCACCGCTGTGAGGAACAGCGGGAGCGCGGTCTCGAGCCCGGGGAAGCCCGGCGGCGGGCGCTCCCCGGCCTTCTCGGCGCGGGTGTGCGGCGCGTGATCCGTCGCGAAGCAGTCGATGACGTCGAGGTTCGCCCAGAGCGCCTCGACGTCGCGCGGCGTGGCGAGCACCGGGCGCACCTCGCAGAAGCCCGCCGCGAGCCCGTGGGTCCCCTCCTGCAGGAACAGGTGGTGCGGGCACACCTCGCACGTCACGCGCACCCCGCGCGACTTGGCGCGCGCGATGAGCTCGATCTCCACCTGTCGGCTCACGTGGCAGACGTGCAGCGCGCGGTCGGCGAGGTGCGCGACCAGCAGCGCCGAGGCGAGGCTGTGCTCCTCGGCGTGCGCGAGCAGCGGCCGGTCCTTCGGGAAGCGCGCGGCGTGCTCCACGAGCGCGGAGAGGCTCGCGAGCTTGAGGTCACCGAAGGTGGGGTCGAGGTAGAGCTTGAGCCCCGTCGACCGCGGCGCGAGGGCGGCCGCCGCCTCGACGTTCGACTCGGTGGCGCCGAGGTGGAAGCCGTAGTCGCACGCCGCCTCCGCGCGCGCCTCTTCTTGGTAGGCCGCCAGGCCGCCGGCGTCGACGATGGGCGGCCGCGTGTTGGGCATCGCGAGGATGGTGGTGAAACCACCCGCGAGGGCCGCGCGCGTGCACGAGCCGAAGTCTTCCTTGTGACGCTGGCCGAGCCCGCGCACGTGGACGTGGGGATCGGCGAGCCCGGGCAGGCGGAGGATCGTCATGCTCGGGGGACGACGCTTACCTCACCCGTGTGTCGGGCGCGTGACGACCCGGTGCCCTCGCTCGCTCAAGCGAGCCCGCGCCGCGACTCAGGCCACGAGCGACTTCGTGTAGACGCGGTACCGCTTGTAAATGACGCCGCCCATCATCTTGATGCCGAGGTTCACCGGGGCGTCGTCCTCGCGGGTCCACGACAGCTCGCCCCACGCGTAGCCCTTGGCCATGCCGCGCTTCGCGACCTCGACGTACATCGCGGTCGACAGGCCGCCGTAGCGCTTGATGTTCGCGCGCACGTGCCCGTTGATGCCGAGGAGCATCAGCCGCGCCGTGGCGGGGTGCCGCACCTTCGTGCGCCAAAGGAGCTTGAACAGCGAGCCGCCGAGGTCGTGGATGGCCTCGTTCAGGTTCGGGATCATGATGCACATGCCCGCCGGCTTGCCGTCGACCTCGGCGATGAACGCGATGTCGGGGTCGAGGACGAGCTTCATGTCCTGGGTGATCTTGGCGATCTCGTCCGGCAACGTCGGGACCATGGCCCACTTGCCGGCCCACGCGTCGTTGTAGATGTCCATGACGACCTGGAGCTCCTCGGCCATGCGCGAGGGATCGACGCTGCGCAGGCGCACCTCGGGCATCGCCTTCACGTCCTCCCACGCCTTCAGGGCGCGCTTCGAGAACGGGATGCTGGAGTCCCACCGGTAGGCGAAGAGGTCCTTCTCCTTGACGAGCCCCAGGGCCTCGCAGAGGGCCGCTTGGTACGGGCGGGAGTGCGCCATGCTGAGCATTGGCGGGGTCTCGTGGCCCTCGATGAGCACGCCGACCTCCTCGTTCGCGTAGAGCGAGAACGGCCCCCACATGCGCTTCATGCCGCGGGCGCGGAGCCACGCCTCGGCCGCGTCGAGGAGCGCGCGCGCGACCTCGACGTCGTCGATCGTGTCGAAGAACCCGAAGAAGCCGGTGTCGTCCTTCCACACGCGGAGGTGCTCGCGGTCGATCGAGGCGGAGCAGCGGCCCACGAGGCGATCGCCCTTCCACGCAGTGAAGAGCATCGCCTCGGCGCGGTTGAAGAAGGGGTTCTTCTTGGGCGAGAGGCGCTCCTTGATCTCGAAGTCGAGCGGCGGCACCCACGCGGGATCGCCCTCGAACACCACGTGGCCCGCGCGGATGAACGCGCTCACGTCTTCCCCCGGCCTGTGCTCACGAACGGTGACGGTCATGGGACCGCGCTTAGCACGGACGGGCCGCGCCTGGGTCGTCGTCGTCGCGGCCCCCACCCCGCTCGGTCAACGAGGTTGAGCTTTTTCCAGGGTGTGGACGGTGACCGCGGCCCCGAGCTCCGCCCGGGCGAGCTCGACCAGGTGCGCGTGGTGGGTGAGGTACACGACGGTGTGGGTGGCGGCGAGGCCCGCCAGCACGGAGAGGGCCGCTCGCGACCGCGCGTCGTCGAAGTGCACGAGCGCGTCGTCGATCACGACGGGGGCGCGCGTGCCGAGCGCGCCGAGGCGCTCGAGGCTCGCGACGCGGAGCGCGAGGAAGAGCTGGTCGCGCGTGCCGTCGCTGAGCTCGGAGAGGTCGAGGCTCTCGTTCGCGCGAGGCTGGGGGCGGCGCGCGTGGAGCGTGAGCTTGTCGTCGCGGCCGAGCTCCGCGGTGACGCCGGCGTAGGCGCCCCGCGTGAGCGCGTGGAAGTGGGCGGAGGCGCGCGCAAGCACGGGCCCCTGGCTCTCCTCGCGGTACCGCTCGATGCGACGCTCCACGAGCCGCCGCGCGGCGCGCTCCGCCAGCCACGCCTCGACGAGCTCTCGCACGCGAGCCGCGTGGAACTCGACCTCCTCGGCGGCGCGCGCCGCTCCCAGGTCCTGCGAGTGGATCTGGGCGAGGCCCTGCTCGCTCGCGAGGGCCGCCTCGAGCTCGCGCCGCGCCTGCTGGTCGAGCTCGTCGATCTCGGCCTCGAGCGCGGCGAGCTCGTCGTCGACCGCCTCGGGCGGCCGCGACCGGACGAGGTCGAGGAGCTCGCCCGGCGCGCAGCTCTGCGACAGTCGCCCGAGCTCGAGGTCGAGGTGCGCCCTGCGCAAGGCGAGCGCGGTCTTCTCTTCGGCGACGCGCACGACCTCGAGGAAGGTCACCTCGTCCGACGCGGCGGCGAGCGCGAAGAGCTCCGCTTGGTCGCGCCGGCGGGCCTCCACGAGGCCCTCGAGCTCGCGCTGCTGCGCGGCGAGGGCGCGGTCGTCCTCGGCGTCACGCCGCGCCTCGTCGGCGACGCGCGCGTCCGCCTCGAGCCGGGCGATGAGCCGCGCGGCCCGCTCGCGGAGCGGCAGCTCGGAGGGCGGCAGCTCGAGGGCGCGCTCGGCGGAGACCACGTCCGCGCGAAAGGCCTCGTCCTCCGCCTCGAGGCTCGCGCGCTCGCGGAGCAGCCCCTCGCGCGCCTCGGCGCCGCGGAGCAGCTCGGCGAGGGCCTCGAAGCGCTCGCGCGCGGCCTCGCTCGGGGCGTCGAGGGGCAGCCCGAGGGCCTCGAGCGCCCCGCGCGCGGCCTCCGCCTCGTCGGAGCGGGTGTCCTCCTGCGCGAACAGGCCGGGCAGGACGATGACGTTGTCGTTCTCGTAGCCGTCGCTCATCACAGGCCTCCCGCCGCCAGCGCGTCCAGGGTCTCGACGGCGGCGCTGGCGGTGCGGCTGGTCAGGACCGGGCTGAGGTGGTGGTCCTGCTCGATGGAGAGGACGCGCAGGCGGGCGAGCTCCAGCACGGCGAGGAAGCCCA
>DAORJJ010000212.1:0-10442 GCA_035439005.1 Polyangiaceae bacterium
CCCCTGCGAGCCGCTCGGGCGCGCCGTGCCGCGTCAGCGCCACGACCGACCTCGAAGACGGCCTCTTCGCGACCGGCTTCCCGTACGACCGCGCGACCAACACCGACAACAACTTCGCCGCGTTCGTGGCCGTGAAGCGGCGGTGCCGGGGCGTGCGGCGGTGCGGGTCGGCGGCGCTCGATCTCTGCCTCGTCGCCGACGGCACCTACGACGGCTACTGGGAGAAGCGCCTGAACCCGTGGGACCTGGCGGGCGGCGCGGCGCTCGTGCGCGCGGCGGGCGGCGCGGTGAGCTCGCTCGGCGGCGGCGCGGTCGACGTGCGCGATGGCAGCGTCCTCGCGACCAACGGCCGGGTGCACGAGCGCCTGGGTGAGCTGGTCCGCGGCGCGCGCTGAGCCAGGTCAACCGTCGCGGCGAAGATGGCCTACCGGGTGGCGCCGAGGATGGCGCTGAGGAGATCGGCCTGCTCGGCGATCGCCGGGTCCTTCATGTCGCGCGCGAGGAACGCCATCGAGCGCGCGTGGAGCTCTGCAAGTGCTCGTAACCCCCCAGGGATCGCCTGGACGCTCTCGCCCACGAAGGCGGCGTCGAGGCGCTTCAGGGTGGCCATCGCCGACGCGTACGCGATCACGTCGCCGTTGCGCGACTTCGCGATGCGCTCGAGGTCGTCGTCGTACACGCAGGGCAGCCTCGCGGCGAACGCGCGCCGCGGGCTCGCGCTGCCGGGCCCGGCCGGCCCGCCTGGCGTGTACGTGGCGGTGACCGTGAAGTGGAACCGCTCGCCCGGCACCCACATGGGCACGGTCACCCGGAGCACCTCGGTGCGCGCCTCCCCCGCGCGCACGTCGCCGAGCGCGAGCTCCCCCGCGTCGAGCCGCCACCTCACGTCACCCCCCGTCGCCTCGAGCACGTGCGACGGCGCGGGCGTGCCCTCGAACGTGAGCCGCACGTCGCGAAACAGCGTGACGCCCGACACGGGGATGGCCTCGCGCACCGCCTCGACCCGCGCCTCCACGTCGGCGGCCGCGCCGGTCGTACCGCCGCTCAGCGCGGTGAGCGCCGAGAGGCGACCGTAGTCGCTGGTCGCGGTCGTGCCGACCGCCGAGAGGCTCGTGCGGCCGAGAGCCTCGAGCGCGGCGGCCGTCGGCTTCGCGTAGGGATCGGAGGCGCCGCTCGTGAGGAGCAAGACGCGCGAGGTCGCGGGGCCCTTCGGCATCGCCGCCGACACGCGGCCGAGGGTCGCCGCGAGATCGGGGGCGCCCGGCGCGCGCGCCGAGAGGCGCTTCTCGAGGACCGCGAGCGCCATCGAGCGGTTGCTCGCGGGCACGAACGGGAGCACGAGGCGCGGGCCGGCGGTGTCCCAGATGCTCACGCGGTCACGGCCAGCGAGCTGCTCGAGGGCCGCCTCCGCGAGGCGCAGGGTGTCGGCGCCGCGGCCGTCGATCACGAGCACCACGTTCTCGCCCCAGCGGGCGCTGCCCTCCGCGGCGGGCGCCAGCACGTCGACCCGCACGAGCACCTCGCCGCCCCACGAGGGCACGCGCGTGTCGCTTGGGCGGAGCACGATGCCGAGCCCGGTGGTGGCGAGCACGGTGGGCCGGCTCGTCTCGACGAAGCGGCCGTCGCGGGGGAGGATGAAGCCGATGGGCGCGCGCCACGGCTCGTTTGGATCGCGTGAGACCACCGGCGTGGGCTTGGAGATGCGATCGTTGTACTCTACACCGTTCGCGGTGAGCACCGAGCCGCTCCCGCCCTCCTGCGGCAGGATCAGCGTGCCGTCACGCGCGAGCCGCGGCCCGGCGCAGCCCGCCAGCGCGAGGGAGGCGACGAAGAGGTGCGCGCGCGGGATCCTCACGGTGAGAGAGTATACGACGCCGCCGCGGGAATACCCTCAGGCTCGGGGGATGAGGCTCAGGGCCTCGTCGCAGTCGCCCTCGATGAGGTGGTTGCCCACGCTCCTCGCCATGCCGCGGAGCTTCTCGTACTCGGCGCGCGCGGCCTTGAGATCGTCTTTGCGGAGGAACAGCTTGGCGAGGAGCCAGCGCCCGGTGAGCACGTCCCAGGTGAAGTCGCGCGCCTCGGCGTAGCTGATGCCGAGGTGGAGCTGCACGAGCCCGGCGCCGTCGTCGTTCACGGCGTCGAGGAAGGCGAGGAACATGCGGTTGTGGCTCGCGAGGCGGTCGAACGTGGCCTCGTCGCAGAGCGCGAGCGACTGCTTGAACGCGCCGTACGCGCGCGGGTAGTCCTCGAGGCGCACGAGCGCGTCGCCCAGGTTGTGCAGGTTGAGCGCCACCTCGTACCCGAGGCCGAGCTCCCGCGCGGCGTCGACGGCGCGCTCGCTCGCCGCGGCCGAGCCCCTGAAATCGCGGGCGAAATAGGCCACGAGCGCCAGCGCCTTCAGCCGCTCGCACTCCGCCGAGGCGTCACCCGGGAGGAGGAGCTCGGCCCGGGCGAGGTACCGGCGCGCGTCCTGCTGGTTGCCGAGCGCCGCGTGCGAGCCCGCGAGGAACAGCAGGATGCGGTGCTCGTCGGCGCGCCGTCGGTCGGCGCTGTCGCCCGAGGTCATGGTCTCGAGCCGCTCGAGCAGCGCGTGGGAGCGCTTGAAATCGCCCTGCCGCGCCGCGAGCTCGGCCGAGGTGGTGAGCACCGATTTGGTCATGCTCTCGTCGCTGCCGGCGACCCGCTCGGCCTCGGCGAGCTGGGCGCGCGCCGCGTCGAAGGCGTGCAGCGCGGTCAGGATGCGGCCGGAGGCGATGCGCGCCTGGACGCGCTCGCTCGGGGTGCCCGCGGCGTCGACCCGCGCGACCACCCGCTCGGTCATCTCGAAGGCCTCGGGCGCCGCCCGCACGAGCCGCACGGCGTCGGCGAGGTCGGTGAGCCACTCGGTGAGCTCGGCCGGCGCGCGGGCGTCGACGTCGCAGAGCTCGATCGCCCGCGCGTAGTCCTTGGAGGCGGCCTCGAGCTGGCGCGCGGCGAGGCGGCGCTTGCCGCTCATGGCGAAGTACGACGCCACGCGTTCGCGCTCGCCGGCCTCGTAGAGGTGCGTCGCGATTCGCACGGCGTAGGCGCCGAGATCGCGCGAGAACACCTGCTCGAGCGCCGCCGCCGCCGCCGCGTGGAGCGCGATCGCGGCCTTCGGGGTGAGCGCGTCGACCACGATCTCGCGCACGATGGGCGACGTGAAGCGCAGCGCCGCCGGCCCGCTGTCGGCCACGAACGCCTCGGCCTTGAGGGTCGCGGTGAGCTTGGCGAGCGCGGGGATCGCGGCGCCGGTCATCGCCGCGAGCACGGGGAGCTCGACCACGTCGCCGACCACGGCGGCCGCCTGGAGCAGGCCGCGCTCGGCGCTGCCGAGGCGGCTCACGCGGCTCGACACGAGCCCGCGGAGAGTCTTCGGCAGCGCGAGGTCTTGGCCGACGAGCCGCATGCTGCTCACCGAGCGGTCGGTGACGGTGAGCGCGCGCGCGTCGACGAGGCCCTTCAGCACCTCTTCGACGAAGAGCGGGTGGCCGCCGGCGCGCTCGCGTACGAACGACAGGAGCGCCGGGGGCACCTGCGTCACGTTGAGGCGCAGCGCGATGAGGTGCTCGACGTCCTCCGCCGAGAGGTCCTTGAGCTCGATGCTGGTGTGGGAGGGGAACCTCTCGAGCGGGTGCGAGAAGCTCGAGCGCCCCGCCAGCACGAGCACCGCCCTCGCCGAGGGCAGCCGCCCGATCACGTCCTCGAGCAGCTCGAAGCTGTCGGTGTCCATGGCCTGCGCGCCGTCCCAGGCGAGGACCTGCGGCTGATCGTCGGAGAGGCTCGCCACCATGCGCGCGAAGCCCGCCGCGAGCGCCGCCTGCGCGCTCCCGCTCTTGGCCTTGCGGCTGCTCGCGCCGAGCACGGAGAGCACGGCGTCGATCTCGTCTTCCTGCATGCCCAGCGCGCGGAGGCGCGGCTTCACCTCCGCGAGCTGCGCCTCGGTGGCGCCCTCGCGGAGGCCGCAGAGAACCTGCAACATGCACTGAATTCCGGAGCGGGGGAACCCCGCGCCGCGCGGCGGGCACGTCGCGACGTGCATCGCGAAGTTGTAGCCGCCCTTCTTCAGGCGTCGTCCCATCTCGGCGAGCAGGCGCGTCGTGCCGATGCCGTTCTCCCCGCGGACGGTGACGACGCGGACCTTCTTGCGCGTCGACAGCGCGAGGACCTCGCCGATCTGTCGCAGCTCTTCCCGCCGCCCCACGAAGCGCCCGAAGGCCTCGGCGAGCCCGCGGACGTCGCGCACGACCAGCGTGGTCGACTGCACGCCGGGCGCGCTCATGTCGCTCAGCGTCTCGAACACGAAGAGATCGCGCACGTACCGGTACGCGGCCGGGCTTATCGCGAGCAGCCCCTCGCCCGAGCGCGCGAGCTCTCGCGCCGCGGCGATGAGCCCCTCGAGGCGGTCGTCGCGGCTAGGCTCGCCCGACGGCGAGACGTGGATGCGCCCGGTGTTGACCCCCGCGCTCGGCCGCGCGGCGCTGTGCGCGCGGAGCAGCACGAGGCCGCAGCGCGTGGCGATCTCGGTGTCGCGCGCGTCGGGCTCCGAGAGGCCGAACACCGCCACGATCTGCGCCGCGTCGCTCTGCAGCACGGTGCCGCCGTAGCGCTCGAGCGTGAGGGTGGCCTCTTCCCGCGCCGCGGGGTCGTCCGCGTCGCGCGCCCCGAACTGGAGCACGAGGCTCGTCACCTCACGCCGCTCGCCGAGGTCGGCCGCCGCGGCGAGGAAGCCCGAGTCGGGCTCCACGCGCGGCACGAGCGACGGCGAGCCGTGCGCGGGCGTGACGGCCGCGGCGGGGAGCTCGGTGTCCAGCGTCGGCTCGATGAGCGAGTCGGCCTTGCCGCGCGGCTCGCGGAAGCCCGACAGGAGCTCCGCGAGGTCGTGCGGGCCGAAGCGCTTGCCCTGCTGGTAGAGGAACGCGAGCAGCGCCTCGTACATGCGGCCCGCGTCTTGGAAGCGCGCGCCCACGTCCTTCGCCATGGCCTGCTTGACCAGCGCCGCGAGGTCCGCCGGGATGTCCGTGCGGAGGAGCTCGACCGGCGGGTGCTCGCACATTTGTACGCGCCGCAGGGTCTCGAACGTGGTCGGCCCGCTGAACGGGTTCACCCCCGTGATGCACTCGTAGAGCATGCTGCCGAGCGAGAAGAGATCGCTCCGCGCGTCGACCTCTTCGCCGATGGCCTGCTCCGGGCTCATGTAGGCGAATTTCCCGTGGAGCTTGCGCGCGCGCGTGTCCTCCACGGTGGTCGGCTCGAGCGCGCCGCGCGCCTTCGCGATGCCGAAATCGGTGACCTTCACCTCGCCCTCGAAGCTGAGCAGCACGTTCTGCGGCGAGACGTCGCGGTGCACGATGCCGAGCGGGAGGTTCTGCTCGTCCCGCCGGCGGTGCGCGTGGTCGAGGCCCTTGGCGACCTCGGCGGCGACGTACACGCACACCTCGAGCGGCAGCGGGCGCTGGAGCCGCCTGCAGCGCGAGAGCAGCGTCGCGAGATCGAAGCCGTGCACGAGCTCCATCGCCATGAAGTAGGAGCCGGGCCCGGCTTCGGCCTTTGCGATGCCCAGGTCGAACACCTGCACGATGTTCGCGTGCGAGAGGCGCACCGCGAGCTTGGCCTCGTAGATGAACATGTCCACGAAGAGCGGGTTCTCCGCCAGCTCCGGGAGGATGCGCTTGATGACGACGACCTTCTCGAAGCCCTCGACGCCGAAGCTCTTCGCCTTGAAGACCTCGGCCATGCCGCCCTTCCCCAGGCGCTCCAGGAGGCGGTAGCGCCCGAAGGGCGTGCCCAGCGGGGGATCGTATGGGGCGCGCGCGCTCATGGTGGTTGGAAGGTCGAAGGCTATCAAAGTACCAACGAACGCGCAGGGGCTTCTCGGTGCGTCGCCGCGCCCGGTCGGGTCAGGGCCGGTCAGGGGCCCACGGTCACCCACACCGGGTTCGTGAAGCCCATGGGCGCGTAGGGCATGAACGGCAGCACGTCGTCCGCGGTGCGCTTGCCCCGCGCGACGGCGACCAGAAAATGGCGCCCGGGCCCGAGGGCCACGGGGAGATCTCCCTCGAAGCGCACCGCGCGCACCTGGGCCTCGGCCAGGGTGCCCTCCTCGGCGCCGACCTTGGAGGGGCGCGACGGGATCGCGCGGGTCACGGCCGACTTGCCGTCGACGTAGAGCTCGACGCTCGTGACGTCCAGCCAGGGCGCGGCGAGCACGCGCACGTGCGCTACCGCGGAGGAGTCGTGGGTCGAGGTCTCCTCGCCCGGGCGCGCCCCGGCGACGGACAGCTCCACGATGGGGCCGCTCGTGACCAGCGACCTCCCGGCCTTGAGCGCCGCCACCACGGCCTTGCCGTCCACCGGGTGCCCCGGCTCGCCGGCGCTCGCCTCGTCGAGGTAGGCGTAGGTGCGCGGGTACCCGGCCCAGTTGTACTGCACCGTGTGCGAGTCGGAGCTGCCGGTGGCGGCGTACCTGTGGCCGTGCGCGAGCAGCGAGAGCCAGTCTTTCAGCACCGCCTCGACCTGCGCGCTCTTCTGGATCTCGTAGCCGTTGTAGACCTCGATGGTGTCGAAATCAGTGCGCATTTTCGCCGGCACGATGCCTGACTTGGCGTCGTACATGACGATGTTGAAATAGCCGATGCCCTTGCCCAGGCGCGGGTGGTTGACCTGCACGATCCGCGACGGATCGCCCTTGCGGGCCGCGGCGAACATCTGCCCCACGCGCGCCTGTCGGTACGGAGGCACCGGAATGTCGGTGGGGTAGGGGAAGACCCCGAAGTGGCCATAGCGAGGTCCGAACGTCGTGACCTCCACGCCCGTGACGCTCGAGAACCGCTGGCCCACGCCGAGCGCCGCGATGGCCGGCTCGTAGTCGCCGGCGATGTTGTGCTCGGTGGGCACCGCGAACTCGATGCCTGCGGTCACGAGGGTGGTCACGCGGTCCTCGACCGACACGAGCGAGTCGAAGCTCGGGCGCGCGTGCACGTGGAGGTCGCACGCGACGAGGTGGGGCGTCGCGACCACGTGCCGCAGCGAGAGCTCGAGCCGCTCGCGCTTGCCGCTCCGCACCTCCACCACCCGCGCGTCGACCGTCCACTCGAGGCCGTGCGTCGCCTCGACCCGGTAGCGCCCCTTGGGCAGCGGCGTCACGAGCTCGCCCGTGAGCGTGTCGACGAGCGGGCCGGCGCCCGAGGCGCGGAAGTGCGGCCCGAACGACGGATCGAGGGTGCCGTCGATGCCGTGCACCCACACGCGCGCCGGCAGCGCGCCGCGCGCGTCCGGATCGGTGACCCTCACGGCGAGCTCGCCGCCCGGCGAGAGGTCCAGCACCAGGGGCCACTCGGTGCCCGGAGGGTACCGGAGCGGGGCGCTCGTCGCGGTGCCGTCGATCGCGAACCACTGGTCGACCGAGCGCGGCACCTCCACCGAGAAGCGACCGTCCTTGTCCACGAGCGCGCGCACCTGCGAGCGCCCCGTGTCGTCCACGCCGTAGAGCAGCGGTCGGCCCGTGGCGCCGGTCACGCGCCCGCTGACGCGCGCCGTCGGCAGGCCCAAGAGCTTGAAGAGCTGGCCGTAGAGCCCCTCCGGCGAGCGACCGAGGAACACCACGAGCTCCGGTCGGATCGGGGCCCGCGCGTCGCCCGCGTCTCCGGCGTCGCGCGGCGCGGGGGCCGCGTCGACCTCTGGGCCGCCGTCGGGGTCGCCCTCGACTTCGTCGATCTCGTCGTCGGCCTCCCCGGCGTCCGCGCCGTTCACCGCGCCCGCGTCGAGCCCGGCGCTCGCAGGACCCGCCTCGGCGCCTGCGTCGTCCGCCCCGGCGCGCCCCGCGTCGAGGGGGGCCGCGGCGGGCTCCGCGCCCGTCGTGCCGGTTGCCGGTGGGGGCTCGACGCTCTCGGTGGTCACGACGAGGCGCCCGGTCGAGGTCGGCTCCTCGGGGAGCTCGAGCGGAGGCGGCGCCTCGTCGTCGCCGCCGTCGCCGCCGTCGCGGCCATCACGCAGCGCCTCCCCCGCGTCGAGGTTGGCCTCCTGCTTCTGGATGAGGGGCACCAGCGCGGCGCGACCGCCGCGGGGCGCGGCGATGACGAGCGGGTGGGGCCCGTGGTCGAGGATCGCGGCGGTCATGGGGAGCGGGGCGCCCGCGGCGAGCTCGCCGCCTCCCGGCACCCACACCGGCGAGGTCGCCGTGAGCTCGTAGCGGAGCTCCACGCGGTGGGGCGCCAGGCGCTCGGGCTCGAGCACGCGCGCGCGGAGCACGCCGTGGTCGATGCGCACCATCACCTTCACCGTCACGCCGCCCGAGACCACCTCGACGACGCGCCGGGTCCGCGTCCCGGAGGTCGCGCCCACGAGCGGTCGGATCGCGCCGTCCACGACCACGGTCATTTCGATCGGGATGGGCTCGCCGCCGCGCGCGTCGGCCACGCGCACGACGCCTCGCGTGAGATCGAACGCGTAGCGCGCGCGGCCCGCGACGAGCGACTCGACCGCTTGTTCTCGCCCGCCCCGAGGCCGGAGGAGCGCCCCGGCGCCCGCGAGCGCGAGCGCGAGGCCCAGCGCGAGGATCGGATCGGGGCGGCCTTTCTTCACGGGCCTCACGGGCCCTCGGCGCCGAGCGCCGCCGCGAGGTCTCCCGTCAACGTCGCCCGGCGGGCGTGGGCGCCCGTGATCGCGAGCGCGACGCGGAGCCGCGCCGCCGGACCGAGCACCTCCTCGGCGCCGCTCGACCACTCGACGAGCACCACCGCTCCCTCGCCCCGCCGCTCTCGCAGGCCGAGCGCGGCGGCCTCGCGCGCGAGCCCCCCGCCCGCCGCGCCCGCGGACTCGCGCAGCCGGTACAGATCGGCGTGGAGCACGGGGCCACGGGTCGCCTCGTATTCGTTGACGAGGACGAACGTCGGGCTCGTGACGGCACGCGCGGACGGGACACCGAACGCACGCAACAGCGCGCGGACGAAGAACGTCTTGCCGGCGCCGAGGTCGCCGTCGAGCAGCACGAGGTCGCCGGGGACGAGCCGCCTCGCGACGCGCCCCGCGAGCGCTCTCGTCGCGAGGCGCGTGGGGAGCTCGACGTGTGTGGAGGTGTGTGTGTCCACGGGGCTGGCTGCTAGCACGCGGAACGCTTGGGCAGGACTCCGAAGTTCAGAACCGCGCGAGCGCGCGCGCGGTCGCGCCCACGAAGACGAGCGTCCCGCTCCCGCCAGGCGTGACGCCGAGCGAAGGCCCCGCCTCGAGCGCCACGCGCTCGCCGAGGCCGAGCGACGCGAGGGCGGCGCCGCGCGCCCAGAACCGCGCGTCTCTCTGCGCGCCGAGGGTCACGAACGTCCCCACGCCCACGTCGGGCAGGAGGAAGAGCCGGCGCGACGCCACGAGCGGGACGGCGTAGCGCGCGCCGACGTCGATCGCGAGCGCGCCGGGCCCCGCGACGGCGCCCTCGACGTTCGCGCGCAGCTCGAGGCCCGCCGCCGACTCCACGTGGTACGCGGCGGTCGCGCCGAGCAGGAGGATGGTCGCCGAGCCCGTCGCGTTGGAAGGCCGCCCCACCGCCCCGGCGAGCCCGAGCGACGCGCCGAGCGCGAGCGGTCGGCCCTCGGCGTACGCGTGCTCCACGGGCGGCGGAGGCGGCGGAGGCGGCGGAGGCGGCGGAGGCGGCGGAGGCGGCGGAGGCGTGGCCGGGGGCTTGGGGGGGCCGCCCGCCCACGGCAGCCGCGCGTTCGCGATCCCTTCGCGACGGAGGAGCAGCGCGAGCATTTCGCCGATTTGGGGCACCTCGCTGGTGTCGTCGACCTCGCGCGCGAGGAGCTCGACGCGGCCCGTCTCTACCTGGCAGACCTCGAGCTCGAGTCGGTATCCCGAGGGCCGCGGGCTCGCGGTGCCCCGGACGGTCCACGCGGCGCCAGAGGCCCGCCCGAACGCTCGATACTCCACGCTCGTGTCGGCGCTCCCGTCGGTGACGGCCGCGGCGCCCTGCGCGAGCTCGGTCGACGACGGGAGGGTGTGCTTTTGCGCCACGACCGCGGCCTCGGTCGCCGACTGCGCGCGCGGCTCGCCCGGCGGGAACGGGAGCACCGCCACGCGATCGGCCAGGGCCGCGCTCGCGAACAGCGTGCACGCTCCGACCGTGAGCATGGCGACGAGGCGCGGCGCGGGGTGCGCAGGTGGACGGAGTGGTCGCATGGTTCGCTCAGCCGCCGGGACCCGGCAAGTAGAGCACGAAGCGCCCCGCGCGTCGCGTTGGCCGGGGGCGCGCGGACCGCCGCAGGCCCCGAGAATTGTGTAGAACGCACCCATGAGACCGTCACGCGCCTTGGCGCCCCTCGCCGTCGCTCTCGTCGCGCTCGTCGCCGCCTGCGAGGCGGGCGCCCCGCCGCGCGGTCCCGCGAGCGTGCAGAGCGCTCGGGCCGCCGCGTCCGCCCCGGCGCCCCCTCCCC
>DAORJJ010000213.1:0-10429 GCA_035439005.1 Polyangiaceae bacterium
CTGGCCTGCCCCGGCGGACGGCGATCCCGGGGCGCTCTTCGCCGAGGCCCGCGGGCGAGGCCAGGTGCTCGCCGAGCGCCTCGGGCGCGCGCGCGCGGGCACCGAGCTCGCCCTCGCGCTCCGCGAGCGGCTCCTCGCGCCAGACAACGACGCCCTCGCCCGCTCGGCGCTCGCCGCGTGGCGCGACGTCGTCGCCTGGCTCCAGCGGCGCCTGCCGCTCGCCATCTCCGCCCTCGCCGATCCCACGCGCGCCCTGCTCCGGCTGCGTGACGACCTCTCGTCGCTCGAGTCGCGCCTGGGTCACCAAGAGACCGAGCTGCGAGGCGCCTCCGAGGACGTCGCCCGCGGCATCGACGTGCAGCTCCGGCGCGCCCGGTCGCAGGTGCGGCGCCTGAACCAGAACCTCTCGGGCGTCCGCTTCGGCAGCATCGGCGGCATGCGCATCCAGATGACGCGTGTAGAGCGCATGGATCAGGTCCTCTCCGCGCTACGCGAGGGGCAGAGCCAAGACCTGCTGTTCGACCCGCGCATGCCCGTCGAGGAGGCGCTCGCCGAGATCTTCCGCCGCCACGCGGGCGGCAAGGCCGGGAGCCAGCGCATCCTCGACTACCGCGAGTACCTCGAGCTCTCGGTCGACGTGTTGCGCGCGGGCAAGAGCGAGTGGGAGGCCGCGTCGCCCGCCCGCCTGTCGACCGGCGAGGGGATCGGCGTGGGCGCGGCCATTCTCATGGTCGTGCTCACCGAGTGGGAGCGCGACTCGAACCTCCTCCGCACGCGCCGGCCGATGGGCTCGATGCGCTTTCTCTTCCTCGACGAGGCCAACCGGCTGTCGCAGGACAACCTCTCGGTGCTCTTCGACCTCTGCCAAACCTTGGAGCTCCAGCTGCTCGTCGCGGCGCCCGAGGTGTCCCGGGCGGAGGGCGCGACGACGTACCGCCTCGTGCGGCGCACCGACGAGAGCGGCCGCGACGAGGTGCTGGTCAGCGGGAGGCGCGCGCTGCGCGAGGTCGCGCCCCCGGAGTGAGCGGAGTGACGGAAGCTCGGCTCAGCCGCCGCCGCCGTCGAGATCGAGCCCGGCCGGGATGCACTCGGCCGCGCATTTCTGCTGGAGGCACCCGGCGATGGCGAGGCCCTGGTTTTGCACTGACCCGGGCGCGGTCGCGAGCGGGCCCGCGCACGAGAGGAGCGCCGCCTGCGTGACGCCGCCCGGCTGCTTGAGCACGCACTCGAGCACGCCGATGACGGGCCCCTGGCACGTGCAGTCCTTCACGCACGAGTCGATCTCGGCCTTGCAGTTCGACTTGGCGCACCCCACGCAGACGCCGGTGGAGAGGCCCGAGTCCCCGACGGAGGCGTCGGGCACGTTCTTGAACGGATCGATCGTGGTGTCGCAGGTGGGCGCGGTGTCCTTCGCCACGTCTTTCGCGGCGTCGACGACCGGAGCGTCCACCACGACGTCGGCCACCGACACGTCCGCGGGCGCAGGGCCGGCGTCGGTCACGGCCTCCGTGCCGCCACACCCCTGGGCGGTCACCATCGCCCCGAAGAGGCCCGCCGCCACCAGCACGAATCCTACCGTTGTCCGCCTCGTCCGCCTTGCCCGCGTCATACTCGCTCCTCTGCGTGGAACCCGGCCCCGCAGCCGTCACCATGCCACCTTTGCTCCGCGACGACCAGCGCCGGCCGCGGGCGTGACGCGGCGCGCCATGTCCCTCACGCGCAGGCCGCCCTCGCGCAGGGCCAAAGCCAGAGCGAAGTGCTACGTCTTTAGATAGGCGCTCCCACCGCGCGCCAGGAACGTCGGAGCGGCATGCAGAAGGCCACGCAAGACATCCGTTACCCGCTCGCCCCGTACCGCGTGGGCCGCGCGAGGAACGTGTCGCTCGTCGCGCTCGGGCTCGGCGGCTTGGCGTGCGCCGCGCTCGCGGGCTCGGGGGTGCGCGCGCTGCAGGCGCTCGCGGCGGCCCTCGTCGTCACGGCGGTCGCGCTCGTCGTCCGGCGCCTCCGCCGCCCCGCCGCGACCGGCGCGCTCGTGTGGCAGGGCAGCCGGCTCGTGCGCGAGCTCGGCGGCGTCACCTCCGAGCTGCTCGACCTCGACGAGCCCTTCGGGCTCACGGTGCTCGGCAACCGGCGCCGCACGCGCGTGCTCCTCGCCTTCACCCGGCTCTCGGCCACGCGCTTCGTGTCCGTCCACCTCGACGAGGGCAGCGACGACACGCGCGCGGCCCTCGTGGCGCTCGCCGCGACCGTGCCGGAGGGCGACGCCCTCGACGTGGACGGCGCCGACATCGGCCTCCACCCCGCGGACGCCCTCGCCCTCGTGCGCGCGCTCGAGCGCACCCACCCGCTCGCGCTGCGCTCGCTCTACCTCTCGACCTCGCAGGGGGATCCGCTCGTGCTCGAGGGGCACGACATCCACCTCGGCGCCCACAGCTTCGATCTCCGCGCGCCGCTCGAGTGGCGGCCGTTCGTGTTCCACGAGTCGTCCGGCGCGATCACCACGCTCTACCAGGCGACGTGGCTCCGGCAGCGCGGCGACGAGCTCGTGTTGGTCGCGCCCATGCCGCTCGACGTCATCCCGCGCTCCGGCTCGGCGCTGGGCGGCACCCCCGCCTCCGAGCTCCGCATCCTGGCGCAGACGAGCGAGTCGCCCCCGCCTCGCGAGCTCCGGGTCGCCATCGACCGCATGTTCATGCTGCCCCTCCGCCGCGCCCTCGACGGCGCGCCTCCCGCGAAGCGCGCCCCCAGCATCCCGCCCGCCACGCACCGCAAGGCCGCCCGCAGCTCCGCGGGCGACTGAGGGCCCCCGCGAGCGCGCGTGTTCGTGATAGTGCGCGAGGCGCATGAGCCGCTTCGCCGTCACCACGCCCATCTACTACGTCAACGACGTGCCCCACCTCGGCACGGCCTACACCACCGTGTGCGCCGACGCCCTCCGGCGGGCCCACCAGCTCTTCGGTGACGCCACGTTCCTGCTCACCGGCACCGACGAACACGGCCTGAAGATCGAGCGGCAGGCGACCGAGCGGGGCATGGCCCCGAAGGCCTTCGTCGACGCGGCGAGCGCGCCGTTCCGCGCGGCGTGGCCCGAGCTGCTCGTGCGCCCCGACCACTTCGTGCGCACCACCGACGAGGCCCACAAGGCCTTCGTGGGCGCGCTGTGGGAGAAGATCGCCGCGCGCGGCGACGACCTCTACGAGGGCTCGTACGAGGACTGGTACTGCGTCGGCTGCGAGTCGTTCAAGACCGAGAAGGAGCTCGAGCAGCCGGGGAATATGTGCACTCTGCACAAAAAGCCCGTCGAGCGCCTGAAGGAGGACACGTACTTCTTCCGCCTCTCGCGCTTCCAGGACCGCCTCCTCGCCCTCTACGAGTCTCACCCCGACTTCATCCGCCCGCGGGAGCGACGCAACGAGGTCATCAGCTTCGTGAAGGAGGGGCTCCGCGACCTCTCGGTGTCGCGCACGAGCTTCTCGTGGGGCGTGGGCGTGCCCGGCAACCCGCGCCACGTGATGTACGTGTGGTTCGACGCGCTCACGAACTACCTCTCCTCGCTCGCCGCCGCCGGGCACACCGAGTTCTGGCCCGCCAAGGGCCGCGACGCGACGCTGGTGCACCTCGTGGGGAAGGACATCTTGCGGTTTCACGCGGTGTACTGGCCCGCGTTCTTGTTCGCCGCCGGCTACTCGGAGGACCACCTCCCCACGACGGTGTTCGCGCACGGCTTCCTCACAGTCGACGGCCAGAAGATGTCGAAGAGCCTGCGAAACGCGGTCGATCCGCTGCGCCTCGCCCGCGAGCTCGGCCCCGACGTGCTGCGCTACCAGCTCCTCCGCGGCGTGGCGTTCGGCCAAGACGGAGACTTCGATCACGCGGCGATGCTCGAGCGTTACAACGCGGATCTCGGCAAGAACCTCGGCAACCTCCTGCAGCGCACCCTCGGGCTCTGCGCGAAGCTCACCGGCGGCAAGCGCCCCACGTGGAAGGACCCCACGCCGCTCGAGACCGACCTCGTCCGCGACGTGGAGGAGTCGCTCCGCGCCGCGCGCGCGGCGTGGTCGGCCCTCGAGATCCACCGCGCGCTCGAGCACACGTGGGAGGTCTCGTCGCGGGCGAACCAATACGTCGATCGCGCGGCCCCGTGGGCGACGGCCAAGGCCGGCGACGCGGCGCGCACCGAGACCATCCTCGCGACCCTGCTCGAGGTGCTGCGGCTCCTCGGCGTCGCCATCTGGCCCGCGATGCCCCAGAAGAGCGACGCGCTGCTCGCCCAGCTCGGCCTGCCGCCGCTCGCGCCCCAGCCGCTCGTGGCGGGCGACGACGTGTTCCCGACGACCTTCGCGCCGCTCCCAGGCGGCGAGGCCCTCGCCACCGGAACGCCCCTCTTCCCCATGTTCGACAAGGACCAGGTCGCCGCCCTGCTCGCCAAGCTCGCGCCCCCGAAGGCCGCGCCCGAAGCGCCGCTCGCGGCCCCCGCCAAGGCGCCCGCCGCGCCCGCGAAGGCCGACGCGCCGGCCGAGCCCGCGGCGCCCATCACCTACGACGACTTCGCGCGCGTCGAGCTGCGGGTCGGCCTCGTCACCGCCTGCGAGCGCGTGCCCAAGAAAGACAAGCTCCTCCGCCTCACGGTCGACCTCGGCGAGCCCGCGGCGCGCACCATCGTGGCCGGCCTCGCGTTGACCTTCACGCCCGAGGCGCTCACGGGCCAGCGGGTCGTGGTCGTCGCGAACCTCGCGCCGCGCGACTTCGGCAAGGGCCTCGTGTCCCACGGCATGGTGCTCGCCACCGGCCCCTCGGACGCGCTCGTCCTCGCCACCGCGCCGGAGACCGCGGCCCCGGGCGCGCGGCTCAAGTAGCCGCGACGCTCACTTCTTCAAGAGCTCCGTCGCCCACACCCACGCGAACCCACCGAGCGTGGGCAAGCGCACCACGAGGCCGAGCGTGAGCGCCCACGCGTTCAGCCGGTCGACGTTCGCGTACGACAGCTCGCTCGCGACGCCGATGCTGCTCTCGCCGAACGCGTACCCCACGACGCCGCCCTTCCCGTCGATCTCACCGAAGGGTCCGTCGGCGAACGTGCCGGTCTCGAGCACGAGGAGCGCCGCCGCGCCACGCCCTACGAGGGGCTGGTCGACGTCTTTCAGCACGCGCACCTGCCCCCGCGCCGAGAGCCGCTGAAACCCCCGGTAGCCGCCGCGCTTCCACAGGACCGCGCCCCCCTCGGCGTAGCCGCCGTGCAGCGTGAACGAGCGGGTCGCGTCGAGCATGTAACCTACACCGAGATCGAAATCGCGGTTCGTCCACGCGGGCGAGAACTGCATGGGGTGCACGGCCGCGCGGAACTGCACCGGCACCTCCACGTGGCCGCGCGAGCCCTCCATTCCCGTCGCGAGCGTGAGCTGCGTCGGGGGCAGCGCGAAGGGGGCCCCGACGCAGCCCGTCGCGCAGACGATGGCAGAGGCTGCGCACGCGGCGAGCGCTGCCAGGGACACCGCGGCGCGCGGGAGGGAAGGCACGCGGCGAGCGTAGCGCGTCGCCACGCCGCGGGGGGGCGAGCAGCGCGCGCGGGAGATGGTGCTACAATGTAGGTATGAAGCACCTCCTCCCAACCCTCGCCGCCGCGGCGCTCGTCCTCGGAGCGCTGGGGCCCGCGCAGGCCGAGCCCTCGGGGATGCCCGCGTGCGTGCGGCTCACCGGCGAGGCGCGGATGGGCGCCTACGGGTACGACCACGTCGTGCGCGTGGAGAACGCGTGCGCCCAAGACGCCGAGTGCCTCGTGGGCACGTCGGTGGACCCGACGCCCGCGGCGCTGAAGGTCGGCGCGCACGCCTCGGCCGAGCTCATCGTCCGGTTGGGCTCGCCCGCGCGGGTGTTCACCCCGATCGGCACCTGCCGGCTCGTCGCGCGCTGACGACCTCCCGCGGGGCGCCACGCTCCGCTATGGTCCAGCGCATGTCCGCCCAGCCGATCACGTGCGAGCACTGCGGCGTCGAGGGCACCTTCCTGCGCGCCGGCAAGTACCCCGAAGACGAGGTCGCCGAGGCCCACTACGGCGTCGCGTGGCAGTGCCCGGGCTGCGACGAGGTGAGCCTCGATCTCTGCCCCATCGCCGCCGTCGAGCCCACCCCGACGTCGTGCCTCAACTGCGGCGGCGAGCGGACAGGCCACGACGACGACGCGTGCCCCGCGTGCGGGATGACCGCGCCCGAGGCCCTCACGTTCCTCCACCTCGACGACCCCGCCGCGCGCACGCCCGAGGCCGCCGAGGCCTCGTTCGACGCGGGCCTCTACCGCCGCGGCTTCGCGCTCCTCGACACCCTGCTCTGCGCCACCCCCGACGACGCTGACCTCTGGCGCGCGAAGGGCACGCACTACCAAATACTGAAGCTGAACCACGCCGCCGCGGTGTGCTACGAGCGCTCGCTGGCCCTCGCGCCGAACCCGCTGCTCGAGATCGCGCTCGCGTGCGCGCGGAGCGCCGAAGGGGACCACGCGGGCGCGCTCTCGCTCTACGACGGGCTCGTGCGCACCTCGACCGACCCCGAAATCCTCGCGGTCGCGCACGCCAACCGAGGCAACCTGCACGAGGCCGACGGCTCGGAGGTCTCGGCGATGGCCGACTACGAGGCCGCGCTCGGCCACGAGCCGAGTCGCCTGAGTCACTATCAGAACTACGCTCGGCTCCACTCGCGACGTAAACACTGGGCCAAAGCCCTTGAAGTGCTCGGCCGGGGCCTCGCCGTCGCGAAGGACGCGGAGCGGATCCCCCTGCTCGTCGAGGCCGCGCGCGCGCACAACGAGCTCGAGGACGCCGAGGCCGGGCTCGCCGCAGCCGACGAGCTGCTCGCGCTCCGCGCGGACCACCCGCGCGGCCTCTTCCACCGCGCGTGGGCGCTCGGCCTCGTGGGCCGGCTCGACGAGGCCGCGGCCGATCTCGAGCGCCTGCTCGACGTGGACCCCACCAGCAAAGACGGCAAGAAGGCGCTCGCCAAGATCGAGGCGGCCCGCGCGAAGGCGAGCCGCCCGTGGTGGAAATTCTGGGGGTGAGCGCGCGAGCGCCACGCCCGCCGAGCCACGCCGCTATACGAGCGCGCTCTCTCCGCCCGAGTCCTGCGTGAAGAGGCACGACGACCGCGACTCCTCGATGGCGCGGCGCACGAACACCGCCTGCGCGGCGGGGTCCTTGGGGAGTCCGAGGATGTCCATGTCGGACTGCGGCGCCGCCGCGAGACACGCGAACATCTCCCCGACGAGCACCCGCGACTCGGCGTCCTTGGGGATGCGGCACAGCTCGCGCAGCTCGTCGAGGAACGCCATCGTGGGCGCGCGCTCGTCTTCATGGGCTATCACGGAGATGAGGTTCAGCTTGGCCTTCCACGCGCGCGTGAGCCGAAAGGCCAGGAGCACCGCGAGGTTCTGGTTTCCCTGGTTCAGCGCCTCGTGCACCGAGGTCGTGCCGGTCGGAGGGCGAATCCAGAGGGTGACCACGTGCTCGCGGCCCGTGCCGGCCTTCGCGTGGAGACCCACGAGCGCGAGCCCCACCTCGAGCCGCTTGGCCTCCCCGATCACCGTCGTGAGCTCCACGTCTCGGCCGACGTCGTGCGAGAGGGTGAGTGTGAGCAGGTTCGGCCGAAAGAACGCGCTCTTCAGTGCCTGGAGCCCGGTGACGATGCCCTGCGTGAAGCCCGCGCTGTCGATCACCGACCACGTCGTGAACACGTCGCGCGCGCGGTACTGCTCGCCGAGCTTCGCGATGCGCGGGGTCATGTCGTGGGCCGTCTCGCCGGTGGCGAGGCCGAGCAGCTTGATGCTCCCCTCGGGCCTCGCGAGCGCCTCGAGGAGGCGAAACTCGCCGCGCAGCTCGGTGGGGTCGCTGACGGGCACGAGCAGGTTGGGCTTCCAGCCGCGCGCGGTCTCCATGCGGAGCGCCGTGACGCGACCCGCGGCCCACTCGGCGAACGCCACGAAGATGCCACTCCGCACGTCGTCGGTGGGGCGATCCACGCCGCGCTTCAAGATCCAGATGTAGAGCGCGAGCACCACCCCCCAGCCAAGCAGGCTGAAGGCCGGATTGACGATGAACATCGAGAACGTACAGCCGATCACGCCCGCGAGCGGGACCACGCGGGGGAGCTTCAGAGTGGGCCTGAAGCTCACGAGATCGAGGCTCGACTCGACCAGCGTCACGAGGTTTATTACCGCGTAGGTGATCAAGAAGAACATGGTGATGAGCGGCGCGATCACGTTGAGATCGCGCAGCAGGAGCGCGCCGAGCACGATGACGCCGGTGACGAACATCGCGCGGCGCGGCTCGCCGGAGGGCGACGTGGCGCCGAGCCACGCGCCCCCCGGGATGAGGCGATCGCGCCCGAGCGCCATGAGGATGCGCGGCGCCCCGATGAGGGACGAGAGCGCCGACGAGAACGTCGCGCCGAGGAGCCCCGCGAGCACGCCCGGGCCCCAGAGCGACCGGTCGATCATCACCGTGTAGTTCTTCATGAGCTCCGCGGTCGACGCCGCGCGCGACGACCAGAGCGCCAAGACGAAGTACACGACCGCGCTGATCGCGATGGCGCTGAGGGTGCCCACGGGGATGCTGCGCCGCGGGTGCGCCAGCTCGCCCGACATGTTGGCGCCCGCCATCACGCCCGTGGCCGCGGGGAAGAAGACCGCGAACACCGCCCAGAAGCCCGACTTTTGCCCTCCCTCGCCGGGGAACGCGCCCCACCACTCCACCGGTAGCCCCGAGCGCCACACGCTCACGCGCGCGAGCACGAGCACGAGCGACACGCCGATGACGCCCATGACGACGTACTGAATTCGGAAGGCGACGCGCGTGCTGACGAGCGCGACCGCGAAGATGACGGCGAAGAGGCCGAGGTCGACGACGATCGCCGGGTGGCCCGGGAAGATCCAGTTCCAGCCCTCGCGGAAGCCGAAGACGTACATGGCCACCGCGAGCGCCTGCGACAGGTAGAGCGGCACGCCGACGCTGCCACCCACCTCGAGGCCGAACGACCGCGCGATGATGGCGTAGGGGCCGCCCGCGCCGAGGCGCGTGTTGGTCGCGATGGAGGAGAGCGAGAGGCCGGTCGCCGTGGTGATGCCCATCGCCACGAGCATGATGAGCGCGCTGCCGAGCAGCCCCGCGTTCCCCACCACCCACGGGAGGCGCAGGTACATGATGACGCCGAGGATGGTGAGCAGCGTCGGCGTGAACACCCCGCCGAACGTGCCGAACGGCTTCGGCGCGCTCGAGGCGGGCGCGGCGGGGGCGGACGTGGGGCTCGGGGTCATCGGGGCTCTACGAGGTGGCAATCAGTGCATGATGCATACATCCAAGTGTAGGGCACCTCCGCATCGAGCGGCGCGAATTCCGCCCTTCACTCCGGGCCGCGCTCCGCGTCGCCCCTCACACGAGCATGGTCACGCGCTCCCGGAGGCCCTCGGGCAGGAGCTCGCGGGCCGCGAGGATGTCGGCGCGCGCGTACTTCATGCTGAAGTGCTTGAGCACGACGTGCGGACTCGCCAGCGCCGCCGGGGCGCGCAAATAGAGGGCAGCGAGCTCCTCGAGGTGGGTGTGGCCGTACTTCGCGCTCACCTCGGGCGCGGTCCCGGGCAGGTGCGTGGCCTCGAGGAAGAGCACGTCGCTCTGCCCCACCTCGGGGTGCCGCTCGAGCGTGTCGATCGTGCTGTCGCCGACGTACGTGAGGATCGCCCGCTCGTGGAACGCATAGAGCTCCTCGCCCGCCGCGCGCGCGTCGCGCAGCGCCTCGCCGGGCAGCCCGACGAACCTGTCGAGCAGCTTCCGACGCGTCTCGAGCACGGTGTAGCCGCGCGAGGGCAGGCGGTGCGTCGCGTCGAACGCGCGCACGCGATGCCGAGGAGAGAGCGCGAACGTTTCGCCCGCGGAGACGCCGTGCACGTTGGCCTCGAAATCGCCGTCCCGCTTGCCCTCGAGGCGCTCGTAGGCGCGCAGCATGGCGAGCATGGGCTCGCGGCTCTCCTCCGGCAGGTAGACGCGGGAGGGGCGCGCGCCGGTCATCGCGCGCAGCGAGAGGTGGCGCACCACGCCGAGCGAGTGGTCCTGGTGGGCGTGCGAGAGCAGCACGTTGCGGAGGCGGCTCACCTCGACGGTGCAGTGCCCGAGGTCGAAGCACGCGTCGAGCGACGGCACCGCGATCCACGTGGCGAGCCCGGAGATGCTGAACGCGGTGACCTCGAGCCCGCCGAGGTTGAGGGCGAGCCCGCGGCCCGGATCGTGGAGCTCGTGACGCGACATGCGCGCCGAGCCTAGCAGGCGCGCCTCGGGGGACCTCCACGCGTCGCGGGGGGCCGCTCAGCGCCGGCGCCGCGCGGCCCGCAGCCCCACCAGGCCGACGAGCCCGAGGAGCCCCGGCAGCGCGAGCGGCGCGAGCGGCGAGGACGG
>DAORJJ010000214.1:0-10399 GCA_035439005.1 Polyangiaceae bacterium
GTTCTCCTCCTCCTCCTCCTCCTCCTCCTCCTCCTCCTCCTCCTCCTCCTTGGCGTCTTCGCTTGTGCGACTGGCCCGCACGTCGTACCGGAAAATGATGCAGCCCCGCATCCTCCTCGCGGGGCTCGCCAGCCTCGCCGTCATCGTCATCGCGGCGTGCGCCGGCCAGGCGACCAGCCCGCCAGCCGCCGCAGAGGCGGACGCCGGCCCGGGGATCGACGCGGGGGTGAGCGACGCCGGGGGCACGGACCGCGACGCGGGCGCCCGCGGCGATGCAGGGGCCGCCGCCGAGCTCCTCGGCTTCGCCGATCTGCCTCGCACGCGCGCGACCCAGGGGCTCTCGGCGACTTGGTACGAGCGAACGACGCGCACGCTCTGGGCCCTGCAGGACACCGAGCCCAGCGTTCTCCCGATCGAGGTGAGCGCCGATCTCAAGGGCTTCACTCTGAAGGCGCCGATCCCGCTCACCGGCCGCACGGAGCTCGCGTGGGACGGCGAGGGCCTCGTCGTCCTCGGCGGCGACTTCATCGCGGTGACGAACGAGACCACGCCCACCATCGAACGCTTCGACGGGTCGGGCGCGCGCAAGGAGGTGCTCACGTTGCCCGCGCACTTCGCCGCGCAGGCGGCCGGGAACAAGGGCCTCGAGAGCCTGGCGCTCTCCCCGAGCGGCCGATTCCTCTTCACCGCGAACGAGGGGGCGCTGACGACGGACGGAGAGCTCTCGTCCAGCACCCGAGGCACGACCGTGCGGATCCTCCGCCGCGACCTCGCGTCGGGTGTCGACGAGGAGCGCGCCTACCGCTCCGAGCCGCGGGGCCCCGGGACGGGCGGCGAGATGGGCGTGTCGGAGCTCGCCGCCATCTCCGACACGACCTTGCTCGTGCTCGAGCGCGGGTACCAGGTCGGGTACGGCAACACCGTCCGCATCTTTCGCGTCGATCTGCGCGGCGGCGAGGACGTGCTCGCGACGCCGGCGCTCACCGCGGCGACGCCCGTGCTCGAAAAGACCCTGGTGCTGGACCTCGCGACGCTGCCGGCCGGCAGCGCGACGAGCCCGCAGCAGCAGCCGAGCCCGCTGCTCGACAACTACGAGGCGCTGGCGATCGGGCCGCGGCTGCCCGACGGCCGCCTCGTGGTCTTCGTCACCTCCGACGACAACGCGTCGGCGACCCAGGTCCCGCGCATTCTCGTGCTGGCGCTCCCGCTCGGCGGCGACTGACGCCCGCCAGGAGCGCCCGAGGGCTCCCGGATCCCCGGAGAGGTCACGCACCGCTCCGGAATTCACCCCCGCGCGCCGCGGTGCTAAGACCGCCCCCATGTCAGCCCCCGCCGGCCTCACCGAAAACCGCGCCTACTACGACGAGTTCTCGAAGCGCTACGAGGCCGAGCGCCGCCCGAACGACGCGAGCGGCTACCACGCGCTCATCGACGACCTCGAGATCGAGCTCTGCGAGCGCTACGGCCGCGGGCGCGACGTGCTCGAGGTGGGCTGCGGCACGGGGCTCATCCTGGAGCGCGTGCGCCGGTTCGCGCGCAGCGCGAAGGGCATCGACCTGTCGCCCGGCATGCTCGCCCACGCGCGCGAGCGCGGCCTCGACGTGTGCGAGGGATCGGCCACGAGCCTGCCCTTCGACGACGAGTCGTTCGACGTCACCTGCTCGTTCAAGGTGCTCGCGCACGTCGAGGACATCGGCAAGGCCCTCTCCGAGATGAGCCGCGTCACCCGCAAGGGCGGCGTGCTGCTCGCCGAGTTCTACAACCCGCTGAGCTTCCGCGCGCTCGCGAAGGTCGTCGGGCCCGCCGGGAAGATCTCCGAGAAGACCCGCGAGAGCGCCGTGTACACCCGGTTCGACGCCCCGTGGTCGCTCGGGAAGGTGCTCCCCCCGGGCACGCGCGTCGAGGCGGCGCGCGGCGTCCGCATCGTGACCCCCGCCGCGGCGTTCATGCGCGTGCCGGTGCTGCGCGACGTGCTCCGCAAGGTCGAGACCGCGCTGTGCGACACGCCCGCGTCCGTCTTCGGCGGCTTCTACGTCGCGGTCGTCCGCAAGCTCTGACGGCCGCCCGCGCTCGATCACCCAGGCGCCGCCAGGGCGCCCCGGCCTGAAGGCCGGGGCAGGGAAAGTTGCGGTGGCGGTGCGCAAAGCCCGGCGGCGCGCCGGGCTCTCGAGCGCTGCGCGACGAGCCCGCCTGGAGGCGGGCTTCGAGCGGCGTGTTCCGTTCGGTGCCATGCCCCGGCCTTCAGGCCGGGGTTCCGAAGGGGAGTCCACAGGGGAGGGAACCACACCCGGGCCGCCGGCCACAGCTAGCGCCCGCGGCGCACGATTCCGCGGAAGCGCTCGGGTTTCCCGCCGGGCGTGCGTATACTTCTCGCCGATATGCCCACCTGGCCCAAGGTCGTGAAGGTTTCGGCGCTCTTTGGCGCCTTCGGTGTCGCCGCGGTCCTCGCCCTCCGCCTCCACGGCGGCGGCCTCTGGCACGGCCTCGCGCCGGCGAGCGCGGCGAGCGTCTCCCACACCGCGCAGAACTACGACCTGACGCAGCTCAAGGTCGTCAACGAGGTGCTGAAGACCATCCGCGACCGCTACGTCGACCCGAAGCGGGCCAAGCCGAAGGACATGCTCCTCTCGGCGCTGAATTTCGTTCAGCGCGACGTGGCCCAGGTGATCGTGCTCTACGAGGAGGGCGCGCCGACCGTGAAGGTGCGCGTCGACACGCAGGAGAAGGAGTTCCGCGTCGACAACGTGCTCGGCCCCTGGGACGTGTCCGCGCGCCTCCGCGACGTGTTCGCGTTCATCCAGGAGGGGCTCCGCGGGACGGAGGTCGACCTCCGCCAGGTCGAGTACGCCGCGTGCAACGGCATGCTGCACACCCTCGACCCGCACTCGGTGCTGCTCTCGCCCGAGGCCTACAAGGAGATGAACCTCTCCACGAGCGGCCAGTTCGGCGGCCTCGGCATCGTCATTTCCATCCGCGATCAGCAGCTCACGGTCATGAACCCCATGCCGAACACGCCGGCGGGGCGGGCCGGGGTGCGCCGCCACGATCGCATCGTGAAGATCGGCAACGAGTCGACGCTCAACATGGGCCTGAACGAGGCCGTGCAGCACCTGCGCGGCGCGCCGGGCTCCAAGGTGTCGGTGTGGATCCACCGCGACGGCGCCGACGGCTGGGCCGGAATGAAGGAGTTCGTGCTCACGCGCGAGACCATCAAGGTCGCGAGCGTGGAGTCGCGCTTGCTCGACGGCGGCATCGGGTACGTGCGCCTCAAGCAGTTCCAGGCGAACACGGCGGCCGACCTCGAGAAGGCCCTCGGCGAGCTGAAGAAGTCGGGCGAGCTCAAGGGGCTCGTGCTCGACCTGCGCGGCAACCCCGGCGGCCTGCTCGACCAGTCGGCGCGCGTCGTCGACAAGTTCATCGGCTCCGGGCCCATCGTGGCGACCGTGGGCAACGCCCCGGAGGACCGCGAGGAGAAGGTCGCGCACAGCGCCGGCACCGAGCCCAACTACCCCATCGCCATCCTCGTGAGCGGCAACTCGGCGAGCGCCAGCGAGATCGTGGCGGGCGCCATGAAGAACCACGACCGCGCCATCCTGATCGGCGAGACCACCTTCGGCAAGGGCAGCGTGCAGCTCGTGTTCCCCGACCTGCCGGACAAGGCGGCCCTGAAGCTCACCATCGCGCAGTACCTCACCGAGCCGGGTGACATCTCGATCCAGGGCACGGGCGTGACCCCCGACATCGAGCTCGACCCGATGACCGCCGATCTCCAGGAGATGGACCTCACGGTCGACCAGGGCGGCACGAAAGAGCGCGATCTCGCGCGGAGCCTCTCGAACGCGCGCATCCGCGAGGGGCAGAAGCCCTCGGAGCTCGTGCGGTACAACCTGCCGCAGAAGGAGCGCCAAGAGCTCCGCGAGCGCGGGGGCGATCCCGACGACAACTTCGCCCTCGATTTCCCGATCCGCTTCGCGCGCGACGTGGTCGCGAAGGTGCCGTCGGGCAAGCGGCTCGAGCAGGTGCGCGCGGCGAAGGCGCTGGTCGCCGAGGCCCGCAGCGCCGAGATCGCGAAGGTCGCCCAAGACCTCCAGGCGCTCGGCATCGACTGGGCCGACGCCCCCGCCGACGTGCCGCAGGCCGGGACCCCGCCGACGCCGCCGGCCGTCGAGGTGAAGGTCGAGACCGACCGCCCGAACAACGAGGGCGTGCCGGGCGAGCCGATGGCGCTCAAGCTCACCGTGACGAACAAGGGGAAAGAGCCGCTCTATCGCCTGGCCGCGATGACGAAGAGCGACAACCCGATGTTCGACAACAAAGAGCTGGTCGTCGGCAAGCTCGAGCCCGGCAAGAGCCGCACCGTGACCGCGCCGCTCGGGTGGTGCGAGACCGAGGGGCGCAAGGCCGGCAGCACGGCGCCTCTCCCGAAGGACGCGCCGCGCGTGTGCCGCATCCCCCGCGACGCGCTCTCCCGGGCCGACGGGATCCGCGTGCGCTTCGACGAGGCCCGCGGCCGCGTGCCCGCGCCCGCCGAGCTCCGCGTGGGCGTGAAGGGCCTCGAGCGGCCCGTGTTCGCCTACAGCTACCAGGTCGTCGACAACCGCAAGGGCAACGGCGACGGGCGCGTGCAGAAGGGCGAGGACGTGACGATGTACGTCACCGTGACCAACGTCGGCCGCGGTCGCTCGTACGAGACCCAGGCGAACCTGCGTAACCTCTCGGGTGACGGACTCTTGCTGCGCGAGGGGCGCTTCGACGTCTCCAACCTGAAGCCCGGCGAGTCGCGCAAGCTCGCCTTCACCTTCGAGGTGCGCGACGCGCTGGCCGACGCCGAGGCGAAGGTCGAGCTCTCGATCGGCGACCGCGATCTCCGCGAGAACACCGTGGAGAAGGTCCGAATCCCCATCGCGCCAGCGGCGTCGCTCGCGCCCGCGCAGGGCGCGGTGAAGGGCAAGGCGCAGGGCGCGGCGCTGCTCGAGTCGCCGGACGGCGGGGCGCGCGTCATCGGCCGCCTCCCCTCGGGCGTCGCGGCGGCGGTCACCGCCGTCACGGGCGAGTACAAGAAGGTCACCCTGTCGGAGGGGCGCTTCGCGTTCGTGCGCGCGTCCGAGGTCGACAGCGGCGGCAGCCCGGCGGCGCACGTGGCCTACGAGGAGGAAATGCAGCGGTTCCCGCCCTCCATCGAGCTCGGCGATCCCGCGCTCGCGACCCGCGACACGCACTTCATCCTGAAGGGGACGGCGAGCGACACAGTGCGCCTGCTCGACGCGTACGTCGTCGTGGGCTCTCGGAAGGTCTACTACCGGTCGAACCGCAACGGCCCGGATCCGAAGAAGATGACCTTCGAGGCCGACATCCCCCTGCGGCCCGGCGTCAACGTGATCGCCGTCATCGCGCGGGAGAACCCGGACACGGTGGGGCGCAAGCTCTTCGTCGTGCGGCGCGACGGCCCGAACGGGGAGCTCTTGGCCACGCCCAAGACCGACGAGGACGAGGCGGGCGGCGACGACTGAGGCGACGGCGCGGCGCCCTCGGGCGAGGCGCTTTCCGCTTGCGAAACCGGGGGGCTTCCTCAAGAGTCGGGCGCGTGCAGCTCCCCACCTCCGAGGGCTCTCCGGCCCTGTCGCCCCGGGTCCGACTCCACGTGAACATCGATCACGTGGCGACGCTCCGCAACGCGCGCGGCACGCCCTATCCCGATCCCGTCGAGGCGGCGCGCCGCTGCCTCGAGGCGGGCGCCCACGGCATCACCGCGCACCTCCGCGAGGACCGCCGGCACATCCGCGACGACGACGTCGAGCGCCTCCGCGCCGAGCTCCGCGCGATCCTCAACCTCGAGATCGCGGCCACCGACGAGATGATGGAGATCGCGCTCCGCGTGCGCCCCGACGTCGTCACCTTCGTGCCCGAGCGGCGCGAGGAGCGCACGACCGAGGGGGGCCTCGACGTGGTGCGCGCGCGCGCGCGGCTCGAGGGCTACGTCGCGCGGCTCACGGAGGCCTCGGTGAAGGTGAGCCTCTTCATCGCCGCCGACCCCGCCCAGATCGCCGCCTCCTCCGCGCTCGGGGTCGAGCAGATCGAGCTCCACACGGGCGACTACTCGCACGCGAGCCCCGGGGAGCAGGCCGCCGCGCGCCTCGCGGAGCTCGCGCGGGGCGCCGCGCAGGCGCACGCCGCGAACCTCGAGGTCGCGGCCGGCCACGGGCTCACGCAGGCCAACGTGGTCGCGCTCATGGGCATCCCCGAGATCGTCGAGCTCAACATCGGCCACGCGGTGGTCTCCGACGCGCTGTTCTGCGGCCTCCGCGAGGCGGTGCGGGCGTTCGGGCGCGCGGTCGACGTGGGCATCGCCGCGCGCGGCTGACGGGTGCGCGCGCGGGAGCGCGCCGCCGAATTGCGTCGAGTCCGGCGCTTTTTCGCTACGATGGACGCATGATCGTGGGCCTCGGCGTGGACGTGTGCTCGATCGCCCGCATGCGCGAGGCGCTCGAGCGCCACGGTGATCGCCTGTTCGCGCGGCTCTGCGGGCCCGACGAGCGCGCCGATCTCGAGGGGCGCGAGCGCGCCGTCGCGGTCGCGGGGAGGTTCGCGGCGAAGGAGGCGTTCGCCAAGGCGACCGACGGCGCGCGGGGCGTCGCGTGGCACGACTGCCGCGTCCGTCGCGCGGGCACCGGCCGCCCCGTGCTCGAGCTGCGCGGCACGGCCCTCGAGGTCGCGACGGCGCTCGGCGCCGATCGTTGGCACGTCAGCATCTCGCAGGACGCGGGCGTCGCGGTGGCGGTGGTCGTCCTCGAGGCGAGCCGCTGACGTGCGCCCCCTCTTCTCGCCCGAGGCCATGCGCGCGTTCGACGCCTACGCCAGCGCGCGTGGGACGCCCTCGCTGCTGCTCATGGAGAACGCGGGCCGCGGCGCCTACGAGGTGCTGGCCCGCGAGCTGCTCGGCGGCGCGCCAGCGGGCAAGCGCGTCGTGCTCGCGGCCGGCCGCGGGAACAACGGGGGAGACGCGTTCGTCGTCGCGCGGCGCCTGCGGGTCGTGGGCGCGGACGCCGTCGTGTACTGCCGCGCCGGCGTCGGCGCGCTCACGGGAGACGCCCTCACCAACGCGGAGGCGTTCGTGGGACTGGGCGGGCAAGTCCACCTGCTCGACGAGCGCGGCCTCGAAGCGTTCGCGCGCGACGCAGCGGACGGCGACGCGGTCGTCGATGGGCTCTTCGGCACCGGCCTCTCGCGCCCGGTGGAGGGGCTCGATCGCGCCGCGATCGAGCTCATCGCCCGCGCGCCGAGGAAGGTGCTCGCGCTCGACGTCCCGTCCGGGCTGTGCGGGCGCACCGGCGAGGTGCTCGGCGCGGCCGTGACCGCGGCGCACACGGCCACGTTCGTCGGCGAGAAGCTCGGCACCGCGACGCCCGTGGGGAGGGAGCACGCGGGCGTCGTGCACGTGGTCGACATCGGCGTGCCCCTCGCGCTGCCCGGTCTGCCGGCCCCGGCGCGCGCGAGCGCGTGGTGCCTCGCCGAGGACGATCTCCGCGGGGCCCTCGCCGCGCGCCCCGCGTCCGTGCACAAGTCCCGGGCGGGGCACGTCGCGGTGCTGGGCGGCAGCCCCGGGAAGACCGGCGCGGCCCTCCTCGTGGCCCTCGGCGCTTCACGCGCGGGCGCCGGCGCGACGACCCTCGCCTCGTCCCGCGGCACGGTCGCGGCGCTCGAGGTGCGCGTGCTCGAGAGCATGACCGCGGCGCTCGACGGCGACGCCGGCGCGCCGGGGGAGAGCGCGCCGAGCGAGGGGCCCAGCGTGCGCGCGCTCGTGGAGCTGCTCGCGGGGAAGCGGGCGCTCGTGGTCGGCCCGGGGCTCGGCCGAGGGCCGTGGGCGAGGGCGCTCGTGGAGCGGGTGCTCGCGCTCGCCGAGGCGCCGATCGTGCTCGACGCGGACGGCTTCGCGGGGCTCGAGGGGCGCCTCGGCGCGCTCCGTGAGCGTCGGGCGCCCACGGTGCTGCTCCCGCACGAGGGCGAGCTCGGGAGGCTCCTCGGCGTCTCCGCCGCCGCGATCGCCCGCGATCGCTTCGGCGCCGCGCGCGACGCCGCGCAGGCCTCGGGCGCGATCGTGGTGCTGAAGGGCGCGTGCACCGTGCTCGCGGCGCCGGAGCCCGACGGCGAGGTCTCGCTGCGGGTGATCGACGCGGGCACGCCTGCCCTCGCGGTCGCGGGCTCGGGCGACGTGCTCGCGGGCATCGTGGGCGCCTTCGCGTGCGAGCTGCCCCTCGCGCGCGCCGCCGAGCTCGGGGTCTTCGTGCACGCAGTGGCGGGCCGAGAGTGGGCGCGGGCCCACGGCGAGCGAGGGCTGCTCGCGCGCGAGATCGCCGAGGGCGTGCCGGCGGTGCTCGCGCGGCTCGTGGCCCCGCGCGGCCCGGCCTGAGCCGCGAGGTGGCGCGAGACACACCCACGCGTCGCGAGGTGTCGCGAGACACACGCGCGTGTCCGGGCTGACCCGGCGCCACGCCGGAGTGGCAAAAAAACCAAACAAGATCATGCAGGTGGTGGCTGGCATGCGGCGTGAAGAGGGACCCCCTCGAGGAGCCCGCCCATGTCCGAACCCCGCGCCGCCGTCCCCGCCGTCCCCGTCATCGCCCACACCCTCGCCGAGCTCCGTCGCGGGCTCGCGACGCTCTGCCCCGAGCTCCGCGGCCGGGCGCTGCGCCTCGCGCGGGACGCCGCGCTCGCCGACGATCTCGTGCAGGAGACCGTGGTGCGCGCGCTCCGCTTCGAGGGCCAGTACCGCTTCGGCACGAACCTCCGCGCGTGGGCCTACCAGATCTTGTTCAGCGTGTTCGTGACGCGGTACCGGCGCGCGCGGCGTGAGCGCAACGCGCTCCGCCACCTCGCGAGCGATCTCGACGCGTGGCCCCACCACGAGCCGTTCACCTCGCCCGAGCGCGCGGGGGGCCTCACGCGGTCGACCGCCGAGCAGCTCTCGGCGTTGCCGCCTGCGTTCCGCGAGGTCATCGTGCGCGTCGACCTGGGCGACGCCACCTACCGCGAGGCCGCGGCCGAGCTCGGCGTGCCGCTCGGCACGGTGATGAGCCGGCTGCACCGCGGCCGCCGCCTGCTGGCCGACGCCATGCAAGCGGCGCCGGGTGGCCACGAGGGACCGACCCGCGCCGCGAAGCCCGCCCCGGCCGCCCGCGCCGCGTGAGCGCCACGCGGCCGCGCCGTTGGAGGAGCAACGAGACGCGGATTCAACCCATTCGGTGCTCTAGGTGCGAGGGGTCCAGGGGACGTCGTCGACGCCGGCCCGGACGTTCTCGCCTCGCGCGAGCGAGAAGAGCAGGTCCGACAGGCGGTTCAGGTACACGACGAGCGTGCCGCGCACGTCGCCGCCGTCGACCCCGAGGACCTCACGCTCTGCGCGCCTGCACACCGTGCGCGCGAGGTGGAGCGCCGCGGCCTGGGGCGAGCCCCCCGGCAGCACGAACGAGCGGAGCGGCGGCAGCGGCCCCTCCGACGCGTCGATGGCCTGCTCGAGGCGCGCGCAGTCGGCCTCGTCGAGGAGGCGCATCTTGAGCTTGTCTTCCTTGCCCGGAAGACACGCCAGCTCCGCGCCGAGCACGAAGAGGTCGCTCTGGAGCGAGGCCAGGAGCGCGTCGGTCTCCGGCGCGAGGCCCGAGGCGCGCGCGACCCCGAGGACCGCGTTGAGCTCGTCGACGGTGCCGTAGGCGCCGACGCGGCTCGAGGCCTTGCGCACCCGGGCGCCACCGAACAGGCCCGTGGTGCCGTCGTCTCCGGTCTTGGTGTAGAGCTTCATCGTTGGCCTAGGCCTTGAACATCTCGGAGACCTCGGCCATGAGGTCGGTCTCGCTGATCTTCTTCGCGGCGGCGAGCTCCTTCATGAGCAAGCTCTTCGCCTGATCGAGGAGCCGTCGCTCTCCGAAGCTCAGGTCCTTGTCGAACTTGAGGCGGAACATGTCGCGCAGCACCTTGGCGACCTCGTGCGGCGAGCCGCTCTTCATCATCTCGGTGTAGGCGCGGAACCGTCGGCTCCACGGCTGCAGGTCCACGGCCGTCTCGGGCGCGCGCAGCGTGTCGAGCACGGCGTTGGCGTCCTTCTCGCTCATCACCGCGCGGAGGCCGCTCGACGAGGCGCTGTTCTTCGGCACCATCACCCGCATGCCCTTGTCGAGGATGCGCAGGATGTAGAAGTCGCCCGACACGCCGCCCACCTCGCGGTGCTCGATGGACGAGACCTCGCCGAGCCCGTGGAGCGGGTGCACGGCCTTGTCACCCACCGAGAGGTTCAGCGGCTCGGTGGACCGCGGGAACGGCTGGATGGTGACGATGGGCTGGTAGCCCTTCGACGGCGGGATGTGGGGCCTCGGCGCCGGCGGGGAGGGGGGCGGCGGGGGTTGCGACG
>DAORJJ010000215.1:0-10391 GCA_035439005.1 Polyangiaceae bacterium
GCGGGCGCGGCGGCCGCGGGCGGAGGGGCAGACGGCGCCGCGGGAGCCGCAGGGGACGCCGAGCGCGAGGGGCTCACCGCCGAGGCTTGCGTCCGAGGCAGCGCCCCGCGGCCCGCGAGAGGCGGAGGGGGCCGCTGCGAGGGCGAGAGCCCCGCGGGCGCCTGGCTGCCCCCCGCAGGCCCGGTGGTGCGGAGCCCCGGCGGGCGAGCGGCGGGAGCGCCCTCCTTCTTCGCGAGGGCGTTCTTCATGGTCCGCATGCTCGGGAAGCGGTCGCTGGGCTCGAACTTGAGCGCGCGGTCGATCGCGTCGGCGAGGGCGTCGGGGAGCTGCGCGCGGACCACCGACCGCACGGGCTTCGCCTTCTCGCGCGACGCCGCGAGCAAGGTCGCCAGAGGGTTGTCCGCGACGTGGACCGTCTTGCCCGAGACCAACGTGTAGAGCGTGGCCCCGAGGCTGAAGACGTCGGAGCGCATGTCGACGCGCTCGCGCTGGCCGCGCGCCTGCTCGGGCGACATGAAGGCGGGGCCGCCGATGGTGGCGCCCACGGCGGTGCGCTCGTCGTCGCCGACCGCCTCGCCGATCACGCGGGCCGACGAGAACTCCGAGACCCGCAGCTCCCCCTTCTTCGTGACGACGAAGCTCTCCGGGCGCACGTCGCGGTGAATGACGCGCTCGTCGTGCGCGGCCTGGAGGGCCTCGCAGAGCGTGATGCCGAACGCCGTGACCTCGTCCGGGGGCAGCAGGCCGCCCCGGCGCACGCGGTACTCCTCGAGGGTCTCCCCCTCGACCCACTCGAGGGCGATCGCCACCGAGCCCTCCGGCGTGACGCCGTCGCCCAGGACCTTGACGATCGCGGGGTGCTTGATGCGGTTTCCGACGTAGGCCTCGCGCTTCATGCGCGCCGCGAGGGTGGCGTCGTCGGCCTTGTAGGGGTGGATGACCTTCAGCAGGACGCGCGTGCCGGACAGGTCCTTCGCCTCGTAGATCGCGAGCTGGTCGGTCGTGCGGATGGCGCGCTCGACCCGCCACTTTTCGCAGATCAACGTGCCAGGTTTCTTCGCGGCCGTGCGGCCTTCGGAGCGCATCGGGAGGTCTCTCCACACCCCTCGGAGACCGGCTCTTCGTGAGAGGAGGCGTGCGGTCGCCGGAGGCGCGATCAGGTGGGCGTCGAGGTCGCCGCACACGTTAGCACCGGGGCGCGGACGGAAACCAGACTGACCACGACTTCCAGGAAACGACACGAAATTCGGTCCGACCGCGCCGCGCGCTACCGCGAGGCGCCGCGCGCTACCGCCCGTGCCCGACCACCTGCTCGGTCTGCTCGGCGGCGCGCTTCACGTCCTCGCCGCGCGCTCCGAGCTTCCCACGGAGCACCGCGTAGCCCGCGAGCACAGACCCCGCGAGCACCGCGGCGCCGAGGAGCCAGAACGCGCCTCCTGCGCCCCGCGACACGGGCGGCGTGGCCGCTGCCGGCGCGGCCCCAGCCCCGGCGAACATGGGCCCGAGCTCGACGGCCGGCGGGCGCTGCCGCGTCTCGGCGGTGAAGGCGAGGATCTGCGTCAGTTCGCCCGCGTCGAGCCAGAGACCGTGGCGGTCGCAGAGGTCGACGACCACCGAGGAGCGCCCCGCGAACCGGCCCCGCTCGAGGGACTTGGCGCAGACCGGGCACTTGACGAGGTCGAGCACCGCGCCGCTCGCGCCAGGCGCGCCCACGATCGGGGCGAGCTCGGGCGACCTTTCGGGCGCGGCGAGGAGCATGCACCACGCGCGAGCGGTGACGAACACGCCGCGGCAGGTGCTGCAGCCGTGGAGCGCGACCGCGCCCGTCGAGAAGCGGGCGAGCGGCGGCGCGGAGCGCCGGGCCACGGCGCACGCGGGGCACGCGAGGGCGCCGAGCTCAGGCTCTCGCAGGGGCTCTCGGCAGCGCTCGCACTCGGCCGCGGTCGGCGAGCAGCGCGCCCCACAGCCCACCCGCGCGCACGCCACGCTGGGCATCTCGACGAGGCACCCACTGCACGGCCTGTCGGCGCGCCCCGGGCGCCCACAGAAGTAGCAGTAGGAGACCGGCCCCGCGGCGCCCACCGGCGCGACCGCCTGCGCGGACACTCAGCGCCCGCCGCGTCGGCCGGGGGGCGGCGGCTGCAGCGTCGGCTTGCGGTCGGCGCGCTCGTTCGGCGGCGGCGCGTCCGAGCGCCCTCTGGGGAGCATTCCCCGCTTCTTCGAGAAGGCGGCGGGCCGCTCGGCCACGACCGTCGTGGCGAAGTCGTCCTCCTCTTCCAGGCCCGGGAGGTCGCGGCGGCCGTCGTGGGCGCGGAGCTCGTCGGTGCGCGCGTCGTGCGTGCGCAAGCGCTGGCCCCCGTAGTCGATGTCGAGCGGCCGCGTGGGCGGGATCTCGGTGTTTCGCGGGCGGACGACCGGGCGATCGCGGCGCGTGGTGGGCGGGGCGTCCTTCCGGGTGGGCGGCGCGGGCTCGCGGCGCACGGCCGGAGAGGGATCTCGCCGCGTCGCCGGCGCGGGCTCGCGGCGCGTGGGCGGCGGAGGGCGAGTGCGCCTTCGATCTTCGTCGAACCCGAGGGTCTCGAGCGCGAAGTGCTCCTCGGTGTCGAGCTCGCGGTCGACCTCTTCGAAGCGCTCGAGCGGCGCCGTGCGCACGAGCGACACGCGGCCGTGCTCGTCGACGCGCGCGAAGAGCAGCGGGCACCCCTCCTTCGGGCGCTCCACGAGGCCGCTCTCGCTGTCGAAATCGAGGCTCGCCACGTATTGGGCGCCGAGGCAGCGCTGCGTCGACTTGTTGGTCGACTGCCGGTTCTTGCCGCGCGTGAGGATGCGGCGACAGATGCCGTCTTCGTCGAGGAGGAAGGTGTTGCTCCCTGCGTGCGCGGCATAGGCGAAGGCGGTCGGACGGGGCACGCAGAGAAGATACGAAAAATTGAGCGACCCGTGGCGAAACTTGCCGAACCCTCGGCGCGGTCGGCGCCAGCCGGGGCCCCGGTTCATGTAGATTGCGGGGATGCCACTCGAATACTTGTCGGGCTTCGGAAACGAGCACGCCACCGAGGCGGTGGCCGGAGCCCTCCCGGTGGGCCAGAACTCGCCGCAGCGGGCGCCGTATGGGCTCTACGCCGAGCAGCTCTCCGGCACGGCCTTCACGGCGCCGCGCCGCGAGAACCGGCGGAGCTGGCTCTACCGGCTCCGGCCCACGGCGGCGCACCCCCCGTTCCGCCTCCGCGTCGGCGAGCACGCGAGCCTCCTCCGGAGCGGTCCGTTCACCGAGCAGGCCGCCTCGCCGAACCGGCTCCGCTGGGCGCCGCTCCCCGCACCCACCGCGCCCACCGACCTCCTCCAGGGGCTCGTCACCGTGGCCGGGAACGGCGATCCCGCGGTGGGCGCTGGCGTCGCGATTCATCTCTACGCCGCCAACCACTCGATGACCGACGCGGTGTTCTTCAACGCCGACGGCGAGCTCTTGCTCGTCCCCCAGGCCGGGCGCCTGCGCCTCGTGACCGAGCTCGGCGTGCTCGAGCTCTGCCCGGGCGAGGTCGGCGTCGTGCCCCGCGGCGTGCGCTTCCGCGCCGAGCTCCAGGACGCCGTCGCGGCGGGCTACGTGTGCGAGAACTACGGCGCGGTGTTCCGCCTACCGGAGCTCGGGCCCCTCGGCTCGAACGGTCTCGCCAACCCGCGCGACTTCCTCACGCCCACGGCCGCCTTCGAAGACGTGGAGCGCCCCACGCGGGTCGTGCAGAAGTTCCAGGGCAGGCTCTGGACCACCGAGCTCCCGCACTCCCCGCTCGACGTCGTGGCGTGGCACGGGAACCTTGCACCCTACAAGTATGACCTCGCGCGCTTCAACACGATCGGCACGGTGAGCTTCGACCACCCCGACCCTTCGATCTTCACGGTGCTCACCTCGCCGAGCGACACGCCGGGCACCGCCAACTGCGACTTCGTGATCTTCCCGCCTCGGTGGATGGTGGCCGAGCGCACGTTCCGCCCGCCGTGGTTTCACAGGAACGTGATGAGCGAGTTCATGGGGCTCGTGCACGGCGCGTACGACGCGAAGGTCGGCGGCTTCGTGCCCGGCGGCAGCTCGCTCCACAACTGCATGAGCGGCCACGGCCCCGACCGCGCGAGCTACGAGCGCGCCGTCGCGGCGGAGCTCGGCCCGCAGAAGCTCGAGGACACCCTCGCCTTCATGTTCGAGACGCGCTGGGTCCTCGCGCCCACCGCCTTCGCGAGCCACAGCCCCACGCTCGAGGCCGACTACGACGCGTGCTGGTCGGGCTTCACCAAGGCCAAGCTGCCCTAGACCATCGCATGCACTCTGCACGCGTCGCTGCCCACGGAGCGCTCGCGCGGGGCGGCGACCCAGGGTATGGGGGCACGATGTCGCATGTGCTGAACGAGCTCGTCACGCTCCTCGCCCTCGAGCGCCTCGAGGAGAACCTCTTCCGCGGCCAGTCGCAGGACCTCGGGTGGGGCTCGGTGTTCGGCGGGCAGGTGCTCGGGCAGGCGCTCTCCGCCGCCGTGCAGACGGTAGGCCGCGAGCTGCAAGTCCACTCGCTCCACTCGTTCTTCCTGCGCCCGGGCGACGTCACCCGGCCCATCGTGTACGAGGTCGACCGCATCCGCGACGGCAAGTCGTTCGCCACGCGGCGCATCGTGGCCATCCAGGGGGGCGCGGCCATCTTCAACATGGCGGCGTCGTTCCAGCGCCGCGAAGAGGGCTTCGACCACCAAGACCCCATGCCGTCGGCGCCACCCCCGGAGGAGTGCCCGAGCGATCGCGAGCGCTACGCCGGGCGAGGCGCGCAGCTCCCACCGCTGCTCCGCGAGCGCCTCCTCGCGCCGCACCCGATCGAGATCCGCATCGTCGGGCTGAACCCCCAAGACGACGATCCGTTCGCCCCGGCCGAGCGGCCGCCCGCGCGGATGGCGTGGCTCCGCGCGACCGACGCCCTCCCCGACGACCCGGCCCTCCACGCGTACCTGCTGGCCTATGCTTCGGACTACGCGTTCGTGACGACCGCGCTGCTCCCGCACGGCGTGTCCTGGCTCACGCAGGGCATGCAGGTCGCGAGCCTCGACCACGTCATGTGGTTTCATCGGCCCTTCCGCGTCGACCAGTGGCTCCTGCACGTCATGGACAGCCCGAGCGCGAGCGGCTCGCGCGGGCTCGTGCGCGGCCGCGTGTTCACGCAAGACGGCCGGCTGGTGGCGTCGACCGCGCAGGAGGGGCTCATCCGGCTCCGCGCCGCGCGCACGCCCTCCACGCCGTAGACGGCGCGGAGAGGGCCAGCGGCCGGGAGGCCGGACATTTTCTGACCGACCTCCCTCGGGACGAAGGCGACTACGGCCCCGCGTAGGGCACGGGCAGTTCGAACGTGACTCCCCAGTTGTAGAGGCGCTTGCCGTCGGTGCTGCTCGTGGCCGGATCGGAGTCGCGCACGTTGCCGCGCACGCCCTGCGTGGGCCCGGGGCAGCCCGGCCGGCCGGTGCCGTTGTAGTTGAAGAAGTTCGCGTACTCCAGGCGCTGGTTCGCGCCGGTGGGCACCGCGGCCAGGGTGATGGTGATGGTGTCGGGCGCGGTGACGGCCACGCTCTGGATGGTCTGCGCGGTGCCGCTCGCGATCTTGCTCGAGCCGCCCGTGAGGTAGCGGAATCCGAAGCTGCCGGGGTTCGACACGTTGGTCGTGTCGAGCACGAGCGGCGGCACGGGCACATGGTATTTCACCGTGACCACCGCCCCCGCGCGAGTGATCGACATCGGCCCCGTCGGCTCCCACTTCTTCCCCTCGAAGACCCACTTCGCGTACGCCTTCGCGAAATACTCGCCGAGCTTCCGCTGCCCGAAGCCATTGAAATGGAGGCAGTCGTTGAAGAGCAGGCTGTACCCCGGCATCACGAGCACGACCATCGGGTTCGTCTTGTGCGCCCGATACTGCTGCACCGGGATAGGGCTCGACGTGGGCGGGATGTAGGCGGGGTTGGCGGGGAGCACGTTGGTGCTGGTCCAGCCTTGCATCTGCGAGACGAAGAGCGGCACGCCCTCGGCCTGGCCGGTGACGGCCCGAACGTCGGCCTCGTAGTCGGTCTGGAGCTCGCCGAGCGCCGCGGCGTAGTCCGCGAGGGTGCCGCCGCCCGCGCGGCGCGCGACCGGGTAGAGATCGCCGTAGTTGTAGTGGTCGTCTTCGCCGTGGATGAACGTGACCGCGCGGACGACGTGCGTGCGCCCGTCGGCGGCGGAGAGCTGCGCGCCCCACGTGGCCTGCTCGATACCCTCGGTGAAGGGAGGGTAGCCGGTGGCGGGCAGCGAGAGCGCGTTGTAGCCGCAGCCCCCCTTCCGCAGGCACGCGTAGTTGTACCCCGAGCGGCCGTGATTGCTCACGAGCACGTCGTGCTTCGTGTAGGGCGTGCCCGGGAAGTACTCGGCCAGGGCGATGTCGTTGATCCGGTTGGCCATCGCCGTCGAGTGGGTCTCGACCTGGTAGTTCATGTGGCGGTCGCCCTCCTGCAAGGGCGCGAAGCCGACGGGCACGCGCCGCGCCCCCGCCGCGCAGCCGCCGCCGCCGCACCCGAGCGCGGTGAAGGGGCCGATCGCGCCGGCCGCCGCGCCGCCCGTGTCGAACGCGAGGTTCGTGTAGGTGGGGTGCGGGCCGGTGAAGGTGAACTGGGGGAAGCCCTGGTTCGCGTCGTTGCGCGTGCCGCCGCTCGCGATCGCGTTGCTCTGCCCGGCGCTCAGGATGTGGTTGACCGAGTAGTCGGTGTACGCCGTGAGGACATCGTCGTCGTTCACGAGCGACACCATGCCGGTGAGCCCCGCGAACGGCGCGTCGGCGCTGGTGGTGGCGCCGAGCAGCACGTCGTACGGCTGCGGGCCGTCGGTGACGGCGTCGGCGAGCCCCGTGACCGTCACGGTCTGCGGCGTCTCCCAGTTGGCGGTCGTGAAGGTGAGCGACGCCGCGGACACGCGCGCCTCGGTGGCGTCGGACACGCGCACCGGCACGACCACGTTCACCGTAGGCCGCGCGCCGAGCGTCACGTCGAACGTGACCGCGCCGCCGCGCTCGCTCGTGTGCGTGCCGCTGGGCGCGCCGACGACGAGCGAGGCCACGTCGTCGTCGGTCGTGGTGACCATGGGGTCGGTGGGGTCGATCCCCTGGTAGAGGGGATCGGCGCTGGTGGCCGCGCCGAGGGTGATCGGGTAGGTGATCGGCCCATCGACGTACCGGTCGTCGACGCCGGTGACCGTGACCGTCTGCGGCGTGTCCCACGTGAGAGGCGTGAACGTGAGCTGTGCGACGTCGGTCGTGCCCTCGGTGAGATCGGAGCTCACCACGGGGATCGTGACGTCGGCCGAGGGCTTCGTGCGGAGGCGCACGGTGAACGTCGCCGTGCCGCCGGCCTCGGTGGCCGTGCCCGCCACCGCGCCCACGAACGAGCCCGCCATGTCGTCGTCTTCGTTCTTCAGGGAGACCGGCGCGCCGCTCAGCCCCTCGTAGCCCGAGCCCGCGCCCGTCGCGGGCCCCACGCTCACCGTGTAGGCCTGATCGCCGTCCACCACCGCATCGTCAAGTCCCTTTACTGTCACCTTCTGAGGGGTGTTCCAGTTCGTGGGCGTGAAGGTGAGCTGGGGCAGATCGACCGAGGCCTCGGTGGGCTTCGACACCGCGAGCGGCACGGTGACGTTCGCCTTGGGCGCGAGGGCGAGGGTCACCGTGAAGGTGACCGTGCCGCCCGCCTCGTTCGTGGCGGGCCCCGAGGGCGCGGACACGTCGATGCGCGCGCTCGGCGGCGTCGCCGCGTCGCCGTCTGGGCGCGCGTCGGAGGGGCCCGCGTCCCCCGCGTCACTAGGCGGCTTCGAGGCGTCGACGCCCGGGACCACGGCCGCGTCTTCACCCGGCGGCGCGGCGTCGTCCGCATCGGGGACCGAGGTGGTGGAGCCGCAGGCGGTGGCCAGAGCGACGAGGAGACACGTGTGAAGGTGGGTTCTCAAAGCTTTCATGGCAGCTCACAGGGTGCACCCGGAGGCCACGTGATGCACGCCACACGGGAAAGAAAAGCGCTCGCGCACGCGTTGCGCGCGCGCGCACGGGTTGCGCGTCGCGGTCGCGATGGCTCGACCTGCGCTACGCTCACGCCGTGACCCTCGGCCCTCCGCTGGCAGACCCCGCCGCGCTCCCCAAGCGCGCCTCGTTCCGCGTAGGCCCTCCGCCGTTCCTCACCGGGGTGCTCCTCGTCCGGCTCGCGGTCGCGACCGTGCTCCTCGTGGCGGTCAGCGCGCTGGGGCTCGGGGCGAGCGCCGTGCTGTTCGCCGTGGCGGCCGCCTTCGTCGCCCTCGCGCTCACGTCCATCCCCGCGACGCTGGTCGTCGGCAGCGACGGCTTCTCGGTGGTGTGGCTCTGGCTGCGCGTGTTCGTGCCGCACGGCTCGATCGAAGGCTGGGAGCGCTCCGTGCATGGCGTCGTGCTCCGCGCGCGCGGAGGGCGGACGTTCGAACTGCGCACCTCCGAGAGCGAGCGCATCCTCGCCGCCGTGAGCTCGCGCGCGGGCTACGCGACCAGCGCCGCGGGGCTGCTCGCCGAGGAGTCCCTGTCGGCCGACGCGAGCCTCCTCGCGCAGGCCGGCTCGCCTGGCGAGTGGGCGGCGCAGCTCCGGCGCCTCGGGGGGGCGGGCGCCGACTACCGCGCGGCGAGCCTCCCGCGCGAGCGGCTCCTCGCGATCGTCGCGACACCGTCGCTCCCGCTCGTGCTCCGGACCGCCGCGGCCGTCGCCCTCGGCGCGCCGGAGACCGAAGAGGAGGACCGCGTGATGGCCCGGGCCATCGAGTCCTCCGCGTCGCGCACGTTCTCCCGCGCGCTCCTCGCCGCGGCGAGCCGGGACGCCGGCGGGGCGCCCCGCCGCGCGCTCGCGCTCGTGGTCCGGGCCGCGGCCCGGGAGGAGGAAGACGCGCGGCGCGGGTGACTCCGGGAGGGGCTCGCGGCCGACGAGGGGCCTCCCCGCCCGTCGGCGTGGCGCCTCGCGGCCTTCGCTTCCCGCCCCCGGCCGCGCCAACCTCGGGAGCCGAGTCCTCGTCGGGCCTCGGCTGTCGGGGAGTGGTCCTCGCGGCTCACGCCTGCGGCTGGCTGGTCGGCGCGGGTTCGGTGATGGGCTCCTGCTTGGCGCCCTTGGACGTCGACGACTTCAGTCTGGCCAGCGACGAGTCGACGGGGGCGAGCATGGCGTTGAGGGCAGTCACCTCCTCGGGGGTCGTGGCCATGGCTTCGGCGAGCACGACGAACGACTGGAGGGCGTCGAGCGCCTCGCGCCGGAGGTCGCCGAGGGCGGAGATGCGGTCGATGAACACGAGGTTCTCGCGAACGGTGGCCTCGTATTCGGCGTGGTCGGCCTTCAAGACTGCCAAGGCGGGGCGGAGGGCCGCGGCGAGCTCTTTCGACATCGACTCTTCGGCGATGCAGGCGAGGAGGGTCTTGCCGTGGGCCGCCTGGGCGGAGGTGTCGTAGCGAAGGAACGCCATCGTGGTGAGGTACTTGCGCTGGAGGCGGGCCGCCTCGTCGCCGATGGGAACCACCCCCTCCAGCCGACCGTACGCCTCGACGATGTCGCGGACGACGATCCAGTCGCGGTCGACGCGGAGGTCGGTCGCGCGGACGCTCCGCTCGACGACGTCGGCCTGCATGGCCGCCTTGGCCTCCGCCGCGAGCGGCTTCACGGCGGCGAGGAAGCGCTTCAGGCGCTTGGTCTCTTCGGGGCTGAGGGTGCGGTCCGCGGTGGTCTCTTCGAGCCCGGCCGCGATGCCGGGGAGGTGGAGAGACGAGAGGTTGCCGAGGTGGCGCGTGGGCTTCATGAGGGTCTCCTTGAGGTGCGCCGCGCTGGTGCGGCGCCCCGATAGCTCGGTCGCTCCCTCGGGCTCGTTGCGCGAAGTCTCTGCCCCGAGCGCTCTTTTTTCTTGAAGGCGCCCCTCCGCCCCTCGGAAGGGGCGTGCGCTCGGGTGCAGCCACCGCAGTGGACCCTCGAAGGTGTCCCCCGCGTGCGGGGCCCGAAAGAACACCTTGGCCAGGTGGCAGAGGTTGTGCGCCGCTCAGAAAAAACACCCACGCCAGGTGGTTTTGGCTGTGCGGCGCTCAGTTTAAGCCGGTAGCGCGGGTGTTTTTCTCGAGGACGACACAGACTTGGGAGGTCTGACCCCACCCTGTGGAGGTGTCGCGGCCGCGCCCCGCGCGCCTGGAGGACCTTGCGAAGGTGGGTCGCGGCAGGCGGAGCCGAGCGCCAGCACGTGCTTCATGGGTGATCGCGGGGGAGACCCGGCTCCCGAGCGAGGCGGCGAGGGGGGAGGCGACGCACAGGCGAGCCCGGCGCGCCGAGCGGCGCGACGGTCGGCTCCGAGGCGTCTC
>DAORJJ010000216.1:0-5899 GCA_035439005.1 Polyangiaceae bacterium
CTCGCGTGTGGCGCCGCCGGTCGTGGCGCCAGGGCGGGTCGCTCGGGCCGCCGCGCGCCCCGCCCGGTGGGCAAGAAGTCGGGGGTCAGCTCGCGACGGAGGTAGGCCCGCCAGATCTCGTCGACGTCGCTGTGGCGCGCGCGGAGGCTGGGCTCTACCGCGGCGAAGTGGTCGAGGATGTTGCGGGCGTCGCGCCGGAAGAAGGCCTCCGAGCGGCTGTTGTGGGACGCCGACACGATCTGCGGGAAGTCGATCACCGTCGGGCCCTGCCCGCTCCAGAGGACGTTGTACGGCGAGAGATCGCCGTGGATGAGATCGCAGCAGAGGATCTTCACGAGCTGCGCGAGCATGTCGTGGTAGCCCGCGCGGGCCTGCGCGGCGTCGAGGTCGACGTCGACGAGGCGAGGCGCGGGAGCGCCCGCGCGGTCGAGGACGAGCTCCATGAGCAGCACACCCTCGATGAACATCACCGGCGTGGGAACGCGCACGCCCGCCGCGTGGAGCTTGTACAGCGCGTCGACCTCGGCGGTCTTCCACGCGTCCTCCGCGGCCGCCCTCCCGAACTTCGAGCCCCGCTCGATGGCGCGTTGAGAGCGCGTGTTGCGCACGGCCCGCCCCTCCTTGTAGTCGGCGTTGTTCTTGAAGCTGCGGTGCGCCGCGTCCTTGTAGACCTTGGCGGCGACGACCCTCCCGCCGAAGCGCACGAGGTAGACGTCGGCCTCTTTGCCGCTCTTCAGCCGCGACAAGACCTCCGCGACGAGGCCCTCCTCCACCAGGTGCTCGAGGCCGTTTGTCATGCAATTCCAGTGGGTTAGCGCCGAAGTCCGCTGCGCGGCGCGCGAGGGGTTCCGAGCATATCAGAGGTGCCGACGACTAGCCGAGGCGCTCGAGCACGGCGATGACGTTCTCCGGGCTCCGCTCGCAGAGGCGCTGGAGCCTGGCGCCCTCGAAGAAGGCGATGGTGCTCCCGGGCTGGGCGATCGCCGTCACGGAGGGCGCCATCTGGTGGATGGCGTCGCGGACGCCGTAGAACGCGTCGGCCTCCACGACGGCGAGGGGCTCCGGCTTGCCCTCTTCGAAGAGCGCGATGCCGCCGCGCGCGACGAGGCAGGCCGCGCGTGGCACCTCGCCCGCGGCGCAGAGCACGACCTCGCCTTCGAACGACTCGATGCGCTGGAGGCACGACAGGATGTCGTCGCGCACGAGCACGTCGAGCTGCCCCATGGTCTCGTGCATCGAGAAGAACGAGTCGATGCGGTGGAGCTGCTTGGTCTCGGCGATGCGCTGCGCGAAGGCGTGGTCGGCCGCCATGAGCTCCCGCATGACCGGCGCCGGACACACCCACACCTCGCTCACGCGCTCGGCGCGCAGCGTGGCGGTGCAGCGTGGATCGTCGGCGCCGAGCACGCTCGACTCACCGAGGAGCCACCCGGGGAAGCAGCACCGCACGAGCCACGAGCCGCCCGAGGGCTTCTCGAGCCACACGCCGACGAGGCCGCTCTTCACGACGAACACGCTCTCCGACGGCTCGCCCTCGACCACCAGGGTCTCGCCCGGCGCGAGCGTGCGCGAGGTCATGCGCAGCGTGAGCCGCTCGCGGAGCGTCGCGTCGAGGTCGCGGAAGCTGCGCGTGTCGAAGATGGAGGCGATGGGGGTGAGCCGGGCGCGGCTCTGCTCGAGCAGCGTGTGCACCGCCGAGCCGGCGAAGGCGTCGCGGCCGTGGAGCGTGAGGGCGAGCGCGGCGGCCTTCTCGAGGGCGTTCAGGTCGAAGCGATCGGCGAACTCGCGCGCCGCGGCCTCGAGGTAGCCCCGCGCGAGGCCGCCCTCACCGAGCTTCACCTCGAGCTCCGCCATCGTGAGGAGCGTGGCGCCTCGCTGCTCGTGATCGGCGAGCATGCGGGGCAACAGCTCGCGCGCCTCTTGGAGGGAGGCCGCGTCGCCCCGCGCGAGGGCCGCCGCGACGCGGACCTCGACGGGCTGCTCGAGGTCCTCCAGGAGGTCGAGGCCGACGTCCTCCTCGGCGCCCAGCTCGGCGCCGAAGCCAGCCAGCGCGTCCGGCTCGGCGGCGCCGCCCGCCGCCGCGTCGGCGCGCCGCACCGCCTCGATCACGTGGTCGCCGTCGAGCGAGGGCGAGACGCTGCCCGCGTCGTCGACCGTGAGGTCGGCGACGTGGACGTCGCCGGAGGGCGCGGCGAGCACGACGCTCACCGTCCACGCGTCGCCCGCTACGCGCCGGACGCGGCGCACGTCGCGGACGTCGAGCAGGCGCCCGAACTCCGCGCGGAGGGACTCGGCCACCGACTTCCATACCTGTTCCCGTCGCACCCTGGGAGAGTAGACCCGTCGCGCGCGGCGCGCACCGAAGAACGGGAGAACGTCGCCCGCGGGGCGCGCCCGGTGCTACACGTCGGGCCATGCGCGCTCGTGGTCCTCGGTCGGTCGACATCGTGCTCGCCCCTCGCGCGGCGCACGACGACGCGAGCGTGAAGCTCGCCGCGGAGCAGGCGGCGGGGTGGGAGCCTGGCTCGGCGGCCTCCGTCGTCGTCCTGCGCCGCTCGATCGACGGCCGCGCGCGGCCTCCGCGCGTGAACCTGCGCGTCGAGCTGCGCGGCCCGGGCGACGCCCCGATCGAGCCCGAGGCCTCGACTCCGCCAGAGCTCCCCAGCGTGGCGGGTCGGCCGGAGGTGGTCATCGTCGGGTGCGGCCCGGCCGGCCTCTTCGCGGCGCTCCGCAGCATCGAGCTCGGGCTCCGGCCGGTGGTGCTGGAGCGGGGCCGCGACGTGCGCGCGCGGCGCCGGGATCTCGCCGCGATCACCCAGCAGCACGTGGTCGACCCCGACAGCAACTACTGCTTCGGGGAGGGCGGGGCCGGCACCTACAGCGACGGCAAGCTCTACACGCGCAGCAAGAAGCGCGGCGACGTGCTCGCGGTGCTCCGCACGCTGGTGGCCTACGGGGCGAGCCCCGACATCCTCGTCGACGCGCACCCGCACATCGGCACCAACAAGCTGCCGGGCGTCGTCACCGCCATGCGCGAGGCGATCGTCGCGGCGGGGGGCGAGGTGCGCTTCGGCGCGCGCGTCGCCGACGTGTTGGTTCGCGACGGCGCGGTCACGGGCGTCTCGCTCGCGAGCGGCGAGATCCTCGCCGCCACGCGGCTCGTGCTCGCCACCGGGCACTCGGCGCGCGACGTGTTCGACCTCTTGGTGGCCAAGGGTATACGTGTAGAATACAAGCCGTTCGCGCTCGGCGTGCGGGTCGAGCACCCGCAGTCGCTCATCGACGGCCTGCGCTACCACGCGACCCCGCGCGACCCCGCGCTGCCGCCGGCGAGCTACTCGGTGGTGGAGCAGGTCGAGGGGCTCGGTGTGTACTCGTTCTGCATGTGCCCCGGCGGCGTCATCGCGCCGTGCGCCACCGCCCCCGGCGAGATCGTCACCAACGGGTGGAGCCCGAGCAAGCGCAACAACCCCTACGCGAACAGCGGGATCGTCGTGGAGGTGCGAGGGGATGGCGGGGCGGATCCGCTCGCCGGCGTGGCGTACCAGCGCGCGGTGGAGCGCGCGGCGTGGGTGGCGGGCGGCCGCACGCAGGCGGCGCCGGCCCAGCGGCTCACCGACTTCGTCGACGGCAAGCTCTCCACCACGCTGCCCGGGTGCAGCTACCTGCCGGGCGTGGTGAGCGCGCGCGTCGACGAGGTGCTCCCCGCCGACGTGACGCGCCGTCTCCAGGTGGGGTTCCGCGCCTTCGGGCGCAAGCTCCGCGGCTACCTCACGAACGAGGCGGTGGTCGTCGCGGTCGAGTCGCGCACCTCCTCGCCGGTGCGCATCCCCCGCTGTCCCGAGCGCCTGGAGCACCCCGAGGTGCGGGGCCTCTTCCCGTGCGGCGAGGGTGCGGGCTACGCGGGCGGCATCGTGTCCGCGGCGATGGACGGCGCGCGCTGCGCCGAGCGCTGCGCGGCCCTCTACCCGCCGTGAGCTAAGGCGGTGCTCACTGGGATCGAGCCCGAAATCCCACGGCTCGCGCCTTCGGCTTCTCACGAGAGCCGTGGGATTCCGGGCTCGATGACCGCGACGTGTGCACATGGCCTTCTGACGATGCAGGATCGGCGGAACTGGGTTCCGCCTTAACGGCCTGTTGATAAACGGACCGAGCCCGCGCGTCGTCCGCGCGGCATCGGGCAAGGCGCGATCCGAGGAGCCGGCGGAGCCTACTCTTGTACTCCTGTAGGTGAGCCGGCACCGGAGGATCGCAACGAAGCCCGTGCCGATGCGGCGGCGCGAGGGCGACGGGAGTTTATCAACGGGCTGTTAAGCGCCCTGCCGCGCGAACTCGGTGCAGAGCGCCGCGGCCGCCATGGCGACGTTGAGCGACTCGGCCTGCCCCAGGCGCGGGATGGAGATCACCGTCGCGTCCGCGAGGGCCGAGCTCGCGGCGTCCGAGTGGCCGTGCGACTCGCTGCCGAGCACGAGCACGGCGGGGCGCGCGAGCTTCGCCTCGAACACGGGCGTGCCGCCCATGTCGGCGAGGTAGACGTGGGCGCCGGCCTGGGCGCAGGCGGCGAGCTCCGTCGCGAGGTTCGCGTAGCGCACCTCGACCCGGAAGAGAGAGCCCATGGTCGACTGGACGCACTTGGGGTTCAGCACCTCCATCGAGTCATGACTGCAGAGTACACGCTTTACGCCGAACCAGTCGGCGATGCGGAGGAGCCCGCCCATGTTGCGCGGGTCGCGCACGCCGTCGAGCGCGAACATGAGCTCACCCGGGCCGGGGGCGCGGAACGGCGGCGGCTCGGGCGAGTGGGTGATCGCGATGAGCTCGTTGCCCTTCTCGAAGGTGCCGATCTTGTCGAGCTCGTGGGAGGCGAGGATCTGCACCGGGACCTTGCGCTCGGCGGCGAGCGGCCGCACCCACGCGGCGGTCTCCTCGGTGGCGAGCAGCGTCTCCACCCGGAAGCTGGAGGCGAGCACCTCGGCGACGACCTTGCGGCCCTGCACGAGGAAGCGGCGTGACTCGCCCCGGAACTTCTTCTGCTGGAGCGCGCGGAGGCACTTGAGCTCCGCCTGGCTTATCACGGCAGCTCCCCCGCCGGCGCGTCCGCGGCGGCCGGCTTCGCGCGCACGAACTTCTCGAACACGATGAGCTCGACGCGGCTCTGCTCGCTCACCTTCGTGAGCACGCTCTTCACGCGCAGCCACTCGAGGCCGCCGAGGCCGGTGCCGATGCGCGGCAGGCCGATCCGCGTGACGCCGGCGTGGGTGGCGAGCTCCACGACGCGGGTCATCGCCCGGGTGAGCGCCGCGAGCTTCGCCTTGGCCTTCCAGTGCTCTTGGAGGGCGAGCGTGTACACCGTGGTCTCGCCCTCGACGAACGCGAACACGTCGCCCAGGTGAAACCGCCCGTCGGCGCAGCGCGCGGCGTATTCGGTCTCGAGGCGGGGCCACCGCTTCTTGAAGGCCACGGCGACGCCGGCGTCCATGTGCCCCGAGGAGGTCGCGCCGAAGGCGTACGCGCTCAGGTCTTTTTCCGCGAAGAGGTCGCCCTGGGTGAAGATCGTCGGCACGCGCGCGACTCTAGCAGGAAGCCGGCGGCCGCGGCGTACGCGCGCTCACAGCACGTCGCGGGAGGAGGGCGGCGGCGGCGTGAGGCTGTCTCGGCGGAGCTTCCGCGCTACCGCGAGGTCCCTCGCGACGACCACCAAGAAGAGCCCAAACGAGAGCGTGCCGATCACCTGACCGAGCGAGAGCGCCACCAGCACCGGCCACACGGTGGGGTCGAAGATGGACCACACCATGAGCGGCAGGGCGATGAGCCCGAGCACGCACGCGACGCGGAGGAGCTTCTCGCTCGAGGGGAGCTTAGGCAGCTTAGGCAGGTTCATGGCGACACCTCACCTTCG
>DAORJJ010000216.1:5999-10303 GCA_035439005.1 Polyangiaceae bacterium
GTTCGGGCTCGCCATCGACCTTCGCTCGCCCCGCCGGGGCTCACTTGCAGGTTCATGGCGACACCTCACCTTCGGTTCGGGCTCGCCATCGACCTTCGCTCGCCCCGCCGGGGCTCACTTGCAGGTTCACGGGCGGACCCCGCCGTCGGGGAGCAGCTCTCGGCCGACCTTCGTGTTGGGGTGAGAGTAGCCGTGGCAGCCCGGGCTCGCGCAGGACACCGAGCCGTCGCGCACGCCGGCGAGGGACGAGGCGTGGTCGCCGAGCGCGCCCCAGGTGGGCGCCTCGGTCGTGTGGCAGCTCATGCAGGTCTGGTTCGAGATGGGCTTGAGGATGCGGATCTCGCGCTTCGACTGCTCGAGCGGCATGCTACGAAACTCGGTGAGGTAGAGCGCCACGTGCCGCATTCCGCCCATCTTCGTGAGGACGTAGCCGTACATGCCGTAGTCCTTGTGGCACGTGTAGCAGTTGTCCTTGCCGAAGTATTTGTTGCGCGCGTGAATGGCGGACGTCGTGTGGCTCGCCGGGTCGAGCGAGTCGCTCGCGTGCGGGGTCATCACGTGGCACGAACCGCAGAACGCGCGCGTCTGGGTGGCCTGAAAGCCCGCCACGTTGGTGGTGGCCGCCGAGGCGATGGGGAATACGCCGAGCCCCATGAGCAGCCACAGCTTCGTCGACGCGTCGACCGGTCTTCGGCGTACAAGATGCACAAGGAGGATGCTCGCCGCGATGGTCGCGAAGCCGACGGCCGACCCTCCGAGCCACCCAATAGCGTGTCCTTCACCCATACTCTCGCTCGATACTGGCGCACTCCAGCGCCGCGCGCACTGCGAACTGCGCTGTGCGCGGCGGTCTTTCTTGCGGGCTCTGCGCGCGAGAATTGCGCGTACGCGCAAGCCTTGCGCCTGCGAGGCGACGCGCTCGTCCAGACGCGGTCGCCCGTGGGCCTCATGATGCTCCAGGGCGAGGACCGCCTCCGGCCGTGGCTCGACGCCGAGGCGATGACGTGGCTGGGCGTGACCGACGCCGCGAACGGCGCGCCAGGACCTGGCGCGGGCTCCCTCGGCCCCGCCGGCGACGTCGTCACCGTCTCGGTGCGCGCGCGCGACGTGCGCACCGGCTCCGAGCTCCGCGTGGGGCGCATGGTCGTGTCGATGGGCGCGGTGCGCCCGCTGCACGTCGACGGAGCGCGCGGGCTCGTGCGCGTCTTCGGGGGCACGACCGCCGAGGCCTTCGGCGGCATGCTCGTGCAGCGCGGGTTCGCGTACCCCACGGTCGACTGGGCCACCGGCGGGCGGCTCGGCCAGTCGCTCGGGGACCGGGCGCAGGTCGGCGTGTCGTACCTCCAGCGGCGGTCCGACGGCGACAGGTCCGACGAGGAGCTCGGCGCCGACCTCGCGTTCACGCCGACGCCGTGGCTCACGGCCGCGAGCCGGGCCGCGTTCGACGTCGCGTCGAAGGGGCCGACCGACGCCCTCGTCTCCGTGAGCGCGCAGCGCGAGGAGGCGCGCGTCGAGGCCTTCATGACCCACCGCTCGCCGGGCCGGCTCTTGCCCTCGACGTCGCTCTTCTCCGCGCTCGGAGACTTCGCGGCGACGACCGCGGGCGGCACCCTGCGTTGGCGCGCGTTCCCGAGGCTCGAGCTGCTCGGCACCGCCGCGGCGCAGACCCAGGCCGGGGACGTGGGCGGGCAGGGGACCGGTCGCGCCACGCTCGCGCTCGACGACGCGTGGGCGGGCACGGTGGGGCTCGAGGCCCGCCGCGTGCAGGTCGGCGCCGCGCGGTGGACCGGCGCGCGCGCGCTCGTCGCGCTGCCCGTGAGCGAACGCTTCCGCCTCGCCGCGGAGCTCGAGCTCGTGCGCCCCGACGAGCCCCGCGGTCGCGGCGCGCTGTGGCCGTGGGTGCTCGGCGCCATCGGCTACCGGCCCAGCGCCGCCTGGGATCTCGCGGTCGGCGTGGAGGCCTCCAGCGGTCCCACGTACCGAGTCGAGACCCACGCCCTCGCCCGGGCCTCGTACTCCTTCGAGAGGAGCCGGTGAGCCGCTCCTCTCCCCCGCGTCCCCCGCGTCCCCCGCGTCGTCCGTCGCTCGTCGGGCGCAGGCTCGCGACGGCGGCGCTCCTGCCCACGCTCGCGGTCGCGCTCGCGGCGTGCGCGGGCGTGCTCGGGATTCGCCCCAAGCCCCCCGGCCGCGCGTTCGAACACCACGCGCACTCGGTGAAGGGCGTGAGCTGCCTCGCGTGCCACGACGGCGTCGCCCGCGCGCAGGACACCGGACCCCTCCACCTCCCCGAGACGGCGAAGTGCCTGTCGTGCCACGCGCGACCGCACGACCCGCGCCCGTGCGGCGGGTGCCATGGTCGCGACGAGACGCGCGCCGCGGCCGCGCTCGCGAGGCAGCACCTGCGCTTCTCGCACGAGCGGCACGTGTCTACGCTCGGCGGCCAGTGCGTGCCCTGCCACGCGGCCGCGGGCGCGACGAGCCAGCCCGCGCTGCGGCCGCCCATGGCGCAGTGCTTCACCTGCCACGCGCACGAGGGCCAGTGGCGCGCGCGCGACTGCGACGGGGGCCACGTCGACCTGCCGCGCGAGGCCGCGAGGCCGGCGAGCCACGTCATCCACGAGGGGGACTTCGTGCGCGAGCACGGCGTGCGCGCCGCCGCGGGGCGCGACCTCTGCGCCACGTGCCACAGCGAGCGCTCGTGCGCGGCGTGTCACGGCGCGACGACGGCGGCGCTGCCGTGGCGGTTCTCGTTCGACAAGCCCTCGCTGTCGGGCCTGCATCGCGCGGGCTTCCGCCTGCGCCACGCCGACGAGGCGCGCGCGAACCCCGGGCTCTGCACCACGTGCCACGAGCAGTCGGGGGACGGCGCGCGCTTCTGCAGAGACTGCCACGTCGAGCGCCGCGTCTCGAGCGGCGGCGCCACGGGCGCGGTCCGCTCGCCGCACCCCGCCGGGTGGGTGCGCGCGCGCGGCGGCGAGCACGGGCGCGCGGCGAGGGTGGACCCCGCCTCGTGCGCGGGCTGCCACGGCGGCGCCGGCGAGGCCCTCTGCGTGGGCTGCCATCGGGTCGGCGGCCCCGGCGGAAACCCCCACGGGCGCGGCTACGCGAGCGCGCTCGATCCGCTCCGCGATCGCCCTTGCCAAGCGTGCCACGCGCCATGACGCGGGCCCCGACACGCGGCCGTCGAGGGCCCCGACGCGCGCGGGCGGTGCCATGCTGAACCGCCGCCGCGTGGTGTTCATCGTGTCGCTGCTCGCGCTCGCCGTGATGGCGCTCGTGCTGTTTCGCGCGAACCCTCCCAAAGACCCCACGCGCCCCACCACGTTCGTGCCCGCGGTGTGGAACGCCGCGCGGCTCACGTCGATGCACGAGGCGCACGTCGGCAAGCAGAAGATCGAGTGCGTGAAGTGCCACGTCGACGGCTTCGGCGAGAGCCCAGGCGTGGCTGGCTGCGCGGGCTGCCACGAGGCCGAGGCGGCTCGCGCCCACCGCGGCGCGCCCGACGCGGGGGCGGCCACGAGCTGCCTCACCTGCCACGCCTTCGCCGCGGGGGTCCCGGCGAGGCCGTGCACGGGCTGTCACGCGGCGAGCGACGCGGGGCCTCGCGAGGCGGGCGCCGGCCGCGCGCTCCCCGCCCACGCGACGGGCGACGCCACGTGCGGCGCGTGCCACGTGGCCCACGGCTCCCCGCCCACGCGCCTCGATGTGCGTGCAGAGTGCACGGGATGCCACGACGTGCGCGCCGCGCACGGCGCCGCGGTGGCCGCCCCCGATCCCGCCCGCGAGCGCGACGCCGCGGCCTTCGCCGACGGCGGCCCCGACGCGGGCGCGGCGATCCAGGTGTGCACGACCTGCCACGCGCCCCACACCGCGAAGGCGGCGGCCCGCGGGACCTGCGCCGCGTGCCACAGCGGCAAGAGCGCGCAGCCGCACGACGGCTGTGTCGCGTGCCATCAGCCCCACGCGGCGACGAAGGCCGACGTGCGCTCGTGCCAGAGCGCGACCTGCCACGGCGGCAAGCGACCGAGCGCGGGCCACGCCGCGTGCGTCACCTGCCACGCGCCCCACGCGCCGACCAGCGCGGGCTCGGCGTGCAAGGGCTGCCACACGGGCGTCTCGGCGCTCGCCTCGGCGACCGTGCCGGAGCACGCCGCCTGCACGAGCTGTCACGAGCCGCACGCGCGCGGCGAGGGCACCCGCGCGCCCGCGCTCGCGTGCGTGCGCTGCCACGCCGACGTCCACCCGGCCCACCCCGCCCTGTCGAGCCGCGCCGATCCGGCGGGCGTCGGGTGCACGGGCTGCCA
>DAORJJ010000217.1:0-10294 GCA_035439005.1 Polyangiaceae bacterium
GCCGCGGCCCGCCGGGCGCGTGCGAGCCCGTCCCGACCCCGAACCCCGGCCCCGGCCCCGGCCCCACAGGCGCGTGCGAGCCCGTCGCCCTTGGATCCGGCGGCGCGCTGGCCCGCGAGGGCACGTGCGCCAGGAGCTCTTGGCTCGACGAGCCGTGCGGCTGGGCCCAGGGCCGCAGGGCGAGGCGCATCTCGTCCGCCGACGCGAACCGGGCCTCCGGTCGCTTCGACATCGCCCGCGCCACGAGCTGCTCGAGGCCCGGGTCGATGCCCTCGACGAGCTGCGAGAGCGGCGTCACCGGCTGCTCGAGGCGCGCGAGGAACTCGCCCACGTCCGAGGCCTGGATCGGGAGCCGCCCGGAGAGCGCGTGGTACATGGTGGCGCCCACGGCGTAGAGGTCGGCGCGGGCGTCGACCCCCGCGCCGAGGGCCTGCTCGGGCGGCATGTACGCCGGCGAGCCGACCATGGCCCCGGCCATCGTGAGCGGCGCCTCGTCGAGGAGCTTGGCGACCCCAAAGTCAAGCACCTTGACGATGTCGTTCACCATCGACATCACGGTGAGGAACACGTTGTCGGGCTTGATGTCGCGGTGGACGATGCCCGCCGCGTGAGCGGCCGCGAGCGCGGAGAGCACCTGGCTCGCGATGAACGCGACGCGCTGTGGCCGGAGGCGTCCGCGCTGGATGGCGTCGCCGAGCGACTGGCCGACCAGCTTCTCCATGACGAGGAACGGCGGCTCGCCCGGCTGCCACTGGAAGTCGGTGATCTGGATGATGTTGGCGTGGCCGAGCGCCGCCGCGGCCCGCGCCTCGCGCTGGAACCGCGTGAACTGATCTTGGCGAAGCTGCCCGTGCGCCGCGTGGAGCACCTTGATCGCGACGGCGCGCCCGAGGGCCTCCTGGACGCCGTCGTACACCGCGCCCATCGCGCCCTGGCCGAGCAGCGAGCCGACGCGGTAGGCCCCCGCGCCCAGCGACTTTCCCGTGAGCGGCCCTTCCACGCAGCGGAAGGTATCGCAGTGTCGGCCACGCGCTGGCGACTTTTTCTCGACTTTTCGCGCCCGCCAGCTAGGACTCGGGCGGCCCGCCGCCGCGGCCCGAAGCGAGCGCAGATGTCCGAGCCCAAGGTCCCCGTCTCGCCCCTGGAGCCGCCGCCAGCGCCGACTCCCGGAGAGGCCAGCGAAGCCGCGGTGTCGGACCGCATCGACAGCCCGGTCACGCTCCAGTCGGCCGGCGGCGGCGACAGCGAGCTGCTCCGGACGCTCCTCTCAATCCTCCCCGTGGGCGTCGTCGCCTACGACATGACCACCATCCGGTACGCGAACGCGTGCGCGCTTCGCCTGCTCGGGCTCTCCGCGACCCCCGCCTCGCCCACGGAGATTTTCCAGTACATCCATCCCGACGACTGGCCCGTCGCGGAGCGGCGCCGCGCGGCGCGGGCTCGCGGCGAGGAGACGCCGCCCGTGGAGCTGCGCCTCCGCCAGGCCAGCGGCGAGCTCGTCACCGTCACGGTCGACACCGTCGAGCTCCGCGGCGCGCCGGCGCCCCTGTTCTTGACCATCATCCAGGACGTGACGCGCCAGCGTGAGCACGAGCGCGACCAGCGCGAGCAGGAGGCCCGCCGCGCCAGCGAGGAGGCGGCGCTCCGCGAGACCCAGCGGCTCGAGAGCCTCGGCATGCTCGCGGGCGGAATCGCACACGATTTCAACAACTTACTCGCGAACGTGTACGCGAGTCTCGCCGCGATCTCTCGCGTCGCTGCGCCCCTCGCCGAGCGGCAGGCCTTCGCGCCGCACATCGAGAACGCGGAGTGCGCCGCGGCCCGGGCCGCCGATCTGACCAAACAGCTCCTCGTGTACGGCGGCGGGGCGTCGGTCGCGCGCCGGCCCACGTCCCTCTCGGCCGTCGTTCACGACCTGCGCGGGCTGCTGCGCGTCGCCCTGTCGAAGAGCGCGGTCCTGTCGATGCACGTCGGCGCCGATCTCCCGCCCGTGTCGGCCGATCCGGCGCAGCTCCGCCAGGTGGTGATGAACCTGGTCACGAACGCGTCGGAGGCCCTCGGCGAGACGCCTGGACGCGTGACGATCACGACGCGACACGCGAAGACGCTCGGCCCCGAGCACCGCGCGCTGGCGACGCAGCCCACCGAGGCGCCGAACGGCTGGGTGCTGCTCGAGGTCGAGGACGACGGCCCGGGCGTGCCCGACGTCGCGCGCGCGCGGATCTTCGAGCCCTTCTACAGCACCAAGGGCGTCGGGCGCGGCCTCGGACTGGCCACGACGCTGGGCATTCTGCGCACGCACGCCGCGCGGCTCTCGCTCGACGCGGGCGCGGCGGGCGGCGCGCGGTTCTCCTGCGCCTTCCCGGCCCTCGAGGGGGGCGCGGAGCCAGAGGTTTCACGCGGCGCCCCGAGCGACGCGCCGACCGAGGGCCTCACGGGGACCGTGCTGCTCGTCGACGACGAGCGCCGCGCGCGCTTCGCGCTGGGGTTTCTCCTCAAGAACCGAGGCTTCACGGTGCGCGAGGCGGCGAACGGGCTCGAGGCGCTGGAGGCGGTCGCCGCCGGCGTCGTGGACGTCGTGGTGATGGACCTGAGCATGCCTCGCATGGGCGGGCGCGAGGCGTTCCTCCAAATGCGGTCGCGGTGGCCCACCCTGCCGGTCATCCTCACGAGCGGCTACGGGGCGGCGCAGCTCGAGTCGCTCCCGTTCCGCGACGACCTCTTCGCGTTCCTCGAGAAGCCCTTCCGAGAGGAGGCCCTGGTGCCGCTCCTCTTCCGCGCGCTCCGCCGGCGGGGGTAGTGTCGTCGTCGTCGCTCCCCTGCCCGTCGCGCCGAGCGCGCCAAGGCGCCCGTGCGCGCGGGCGTCCAAGGATAGCGCCTTTACAGCGACCGGAAGGTCCGGTAAGCCGTCGGGGTCTCTCGGGCTGGTAGCTCAGTTGGTTAGAGCTGCGGACTTTTAATCCGTAGGTCCTGGGTTCGAGTCCCAGCCGGCCCACAACGTTGCGTTCTCCGGCCCAGTCGCTAGGGTGCGGGGCGGTCGCCCTCGGGGTCGCGCGGGCCCGGCGGCCAGGTGGTCGCGGCCTCCTCGCGGCGCCTCCCGACGCGCGCATGGAGCCGCATGGAGCCGCACGCAGACCTCGCCTTCGACGTCGTGATCCTGGGCCACGGCCAAGCGGGGGCGCTCCTCGCGCGGCAGCTCCGCCTCGAGCTCGGGCCGTCCGCCCGCCTGCTCGTGCTGGAGGCCTCCCCGGGCCTCGAGGACTACAAGGTCGGGGAGTCTACCGTCGAGGTCGCTGCAAACTACATGGTCCGCCGGCTCGGCCTCGGCACCTACCTCTACCAGCACCAGCTCCCGAAGAACGGCGTGCGCTTCTTCTTCGACTCGCCGGAGCGCGATCTCCCGCTCCCGCAGATGAGCGAGATGGGCACCGATCGCCTGCCTTTCCACCCGGCGTTCCAGCTCGAGCGCGCGTCGTTCGAGCGCGATCTCCTGGCGATGAACCTCGCGAGCGGCGTGGACGTGCGGCTCGGCGCCGAGGTCGTGGACCTCGCGCTGGGCGACGGCGACGCTCCCCACCGGGTCACGTTCTCGCGCGACGGAGCGCGGAGCACGGTCTCCGCGCGGTTCGTCGTCGACGCGGCGGGGCGCCGGCAGTGGCTCCTGAAGCGGCTCGGCGTGGGGCTCCACCGCGAGACGCGCCTCAACACGGCCTCTAGTTGGGCGCGGTACCGCCGCGTGCCGGGCGTCGACGCGTTCGGCGACGCCGCCTGGCGGGAGCGCGTCCGCCACACGTCGCGGCACCTGTCGACGAACCACATGATGTACGACGGCTACTGGATCTGGTTCATCCCGCTCGCGGGGGACCTGATGAGCGTCGGCGTCGTCTACGACAAAGACCGCGTCCCCGAGCGGCTCGCCACCCGCGAGGCCTTCGAGGCGTTCTTGGGCCGTCACCGCGCCACGCGCGAGCTGCTCGACGGCGCCGAGCTGTGCGACTTTCAGCAGTACGCGCACCTGCCGTACTACGCGGACCAGTACTTCTCAGCCGACCGGTGGGCGACCACGGGCTTCGCGAGCGCCTTCGTCGACCCGTTCTACAGCCCGGGCGCCGACTTCATCGCGATCGCGAACGACTTCATCGTCGAGCTCGTCACCCACGCGCTCCGCGGTGACCGCGAGGGCCTCGCCGAGCGCGCCGACCTCTTCAATGCATACTACAAGTTCTGGTACGAGCGGACGCTGCGCATCTACGCGCGCCTCTACCCGACGTTCGGCTCCTTCGAGGTGTTTCGCCTCAAATACATGCTCGATTTCAACAACTACTACAACCTGGTGGTGTGGCCGTTCATGGCCGACAAGCACCGCGACGTCGCGTGGCTCCGGGGCGAGCTGCGCTTCGTCGATCGGGTGATCCAGGCGCAGGACTCCATGGCGGCGCAGTTCGTCGCGCTCGCCGACGCGCTGCGCGCCCGGGGCGCGTACCACGCGCAGAACGGCGGGCGGTGGCACAACGTGCTCGCCGCGATCATCCGCCTGCAGGAGCGCCTCGGCCCTCGCCTCGACGAGCCCGAGCGCCGCGCCCAGGTGCAGGCGGCGTACTCGAGCGTGTTCGCGGCCGTGCTCGAGCGCGCGGCGGGGCTCGAGGGGCTCTCGAACCGCAAGGCCTTCCTCGCCGAGCTTACCTTCCCCACCGTCGTGCTCTTCAAGGACATCACCGCAGCGAGCGTGGCGGGCCTCCTCGAGCGGGCGGCGGCCCGCATGAAGCGCGACCTGTCACGCGAGCTGCCCGACGCGCAGATCGACGCGATCCGTCTCTCGGCGGGCGGCGCCGAGGTCGACGCGGACGCCGCGCACGCGCAGGCGCTCGCCGAGCGCGCCGCGGCGCTGTGGGACGCCCGCGGCGAGTCGCTCGCCCACGTCGAGCTGTGAGGCGCGTCAGTCGCGGCCCGCGTCGCCCGCGCCCGCGTCGCTGGGCGGCGCGCCGCCGTCCACGGGGCGCTTCTGGCACTCGACGAGGTCGGCCACCGTGGCGACGCCGCCGGGCTGCGCCTGGATGGCCGTGAAGGGGATGCCGAGCGAGATCGCGTCGCAGGGCTTGTTGGGGTCGCGCTCGCCGCTCGCGAGGAGATCGAGGTTGCCGGAGACGAACTGCTCGACGAACGCGTAGTTCGGATCGCTCTCGCAGATACCCACGAGCCGGAGCCCCTTGATCACGTCGTCGCGCTTGGCGCGGCCGGCCACGACGCCGTCGGTCGCGCGCCAGAGCCCGTCTTTGCCTCGGCCGAGCTTCGCCGTCACGAAGCCCTTCTGGATGGTGAGCGGGTAGGCGGTCGCGATCGCGCGCTGCCCGGGGAACCAGAACAGCGTGTTGTCGGGCAGGGTCACGAAGAGCACGCCCTCGCGGACGAACGCGTTGGCGTCGAAGAGCTTCGACTCGGGCACCGCGCCGTTGGGGCCGAGCGGCCCGGCCAGGGCGGTGTCGCGGATCTGCCATTTCTGGTCGGAGTCGAAGCACGGGTGCGACTTCCAGTCCTCCGACGAGCAGTCCCAAGGGAGCATCTTCTCGAGGCCTGGCGACGGGTAGAAGTCGACGCGCACCTGGTCGTCCTCGAGGTCGCCGTTGTAGCCCGAGATGCGGAACAGGTAGTTGTACGCGCCCACGCAGAGCGCGCAGTTGAAGCCCTCCGAGTTGAGGCCGTACGCCTTCGAGGTCTCGGGGGCGACGGCCGCCTGGTACCCAAGGCGACCGAACGTGTTGTCGCGGCAATAGGCCCCGTCGAGCGGCACGCCCGACGCGACGGGCTTGCACGACAGGTTGGTCTGCCCCGGGGTCTCGCAGGTCTCCGAGCCCGTGCACGTGCCGTCGAGGTCGAAGCCGACGTTGCGCCACGCCTCGGGGTCGAGCTTCCCCTCGTCGTTGAGGGAGCCCGTGTTGAGGGTCTGGAAGGCGAGGTAGAACGGCGGGAGCACGCCCGGGTTGCCGGCGGCCGGCCGGTCCTCGACGCGCGGGTAGCGCGCGCTGAAGCACCCTGGCGGGCTGTCGGCGGGGCCGCTCCAGTAGCCAACGCCGCCGCGACGCGCCACCCCCGCGTCGACGCCGCCGGAGTCGCCCCCGAGGAGGGACGTGTCGTACACGTTGCAAGCGTCGCTCAGCGAGGCCGAGAGGCCCGCCGAGAGCGCGAGCACCGCGACGAGGCTCGCGCCCTTGGACGCGGCGGAGGTCGTTCGTGAGGCCATGCACTGTGCAGAGTAGACGAGCGCGCGCGCGTTGTCCCGCCAGGGTTTGGCGCGCCTGCGAGGCCGGGCGAAGAAAATGTTCGCGCCGGCGTCCGGGCGGCGCAGAATGCGGGACAGGCGCGCGAAGCCGAGAGACGAGAGGAACTCGTGGAGGAAAAGATCATCGACCTGCTCCTCGACCGCGAGGCCGCGATGGAGAAGCGCGTCGCCGCCGCGATCGTGCTGGGCGAGGTCGGCGCCAACAGCGCGCGCGCGGCGGCCGCGCTCGGCGAGGTGCTCGACTCGGACGCCCCGCTCCTCCAGCAGCGGGCCCTCGAGGCGCTCTCGCGTGTAGGAGCCAAGCGCTCGATACCAAAGATCATTCCGCTGTTCGCGTCGCCCTCCGAGGACGTCCGTCGGGCGGCGCGCGCGGCGGTCTCGAGCTTCGGCGAGGGGGTGGTGGGCACCCTCCGCGAGCGGCTCGCAGGCCCCGAGGAGCGCGCGGAGGCGGTCGAGCTCGCGGCCGACGCGGCCAGTGAGCTCACGTTCTCGGCGCTGCTCCGCGGGCTCGCGTCGGCGACCGGCGACGCCGCGGGCTCGGCGGCGCTCGTCGTCAAGCAGCGCGTGAAGGACGCCGACGCGCGGACCCGCAAGACCTACCTGGCCGAGACCGAGAAGCTGCTCGCCGCGCAGGCGAAGGCCCGAGGCACGAGCGCGGCGCTCGCCGGCACCATCCGCGTGCTCGGCACCCTCGAAGATCCACGCACGCTGCCGACCCTGCTCAGCTACGCGACCTCCAAGACCGCCGACGCCCTGGTGAAGAAGGAGGCCATCCGCGCGGTCGCCTCGGCCCTGCGCGGCGATCGCGCGCCCCCGAAGGTCGTGGACGCCCTCGCCACCGCGGCGGTCGACGCCGAGGACCGCTCGCTCGCGCAGGCCGCCCTCGAGACGCTCGACGGGCTGTCGCTCGCCCCCGAGTCCATCCGGCGGCTCTCGCGGCTGTTGGCCAGCCCCGATCCGGAGCACGTGCGCTTCGTCATCGATCTGCTGGCGCGCGCGCCGGGCGGCGACGCCGCGAAGCTGCTCGTCGAGGTGCTCGCGCGCCTCGACCGGTCGTTCGCCGAGCCGGCCGCCTCGGCCCTCGAGGGCAAGGCGGACGCCGCGCCGGCCCTCGCGAGGGCCCTCCTCGAGACCCAAGACCGCGACCGCGCATGGACGCTCAGCGCCGTGCTCCGCCCGCTCGCGAAGCAGCTCCCGCTCGGGCTCCGGAAGGAGCTGCTCGGCCACGCGATCGACCGCCTGGCGTCCGGCGAGCGCGGATGGGAGGCGGCGCTCGACGTGGCGCGCGACGCCGATCCGGAGGCGGTGGCGAGCGCGCTGCGCGCCACGGCCCACAAACTCGTGCGCGCGCGGAGCGTCGACAAGGCCCAGGTCGTGCTCTCCCTGTTGACCAAGGGCGAGCTCTCCACCCCCGAGGACCGCTACCTCCAGGCCTCGCTGACGCTCCAGCGGAGCGCCCTCGACACCGAGGAGGGTGGCCGCCAGGCCGAGGAGGCGCTCGACGCCTTCGAACGCCTGGCCGAGGAGGGCTTCGACGTGTCGCGGGCGCTGCGCAAGGATCGGAACCTGGACCTCGAGCACATCTACTACGTGGGCTGTCACCTGGCGGACGCCGGGCTCCCGGCGGGCCGCGAGCTGCTCGACGACGTGCGCGCGCGGGGCGGGCGCGCACGGGTGGCGCGCCTGGCGAAGGCGAAGCTCGAGGCGATCTCCATGGAATGAGCGCTCGCGCGCGGCGCGCTGGCCCGCTAGACCGAGCGCATGGACATCCTCCGAACGTCGATCGCGCGCCTCCTCGAGAGCCGCCGTGGCGACGGGCTCGCGCCCGTACGTGTCTCCCGCGACCTCGCGCAGCGCCTGAACCGCGCGCTCGGTGAGCCCGCGTGCAGCGAGGGCGAGCTCGCTCGACGGCGTGAGGCGGCGGCCCGCCTCGAGGCGCTGAAGGGAGCCCCCGCGCCGACGCCGGAGGCCCCGCCGCAGGCGCCCGTGGTGATCTATTACGAGCGCGACCGCAACACCCGCGAGCTCGCGCGCATCGAGGACCTCCTGCGCGCCAAGGGCATCGCCCACACCAAGCTCGACGTCACCGGCGACGCCGCGGCGCAGGCCTTCGCGCAGCGTGAGGCGCGCGTGAAGGCCGACGACCTGCCCGTGGTGTTCGTCGGCGCCGCGGCGGTCGGCCCCTACCCTGCCCTCGTGGCGTTCGACGTCTCCGGCGGGCTCGCGAAGGCGCTGCGAGGCGGCTGAAGTCCGTGGAGCTGCGGTCGTTCAAGCTCAATTTCGCCGAGGGCCGCGCGCGCGCCGTGCCCGCGACGGACGAAGCGGGCGCCCCCTTCGTCGAGGTCGCGATCGATCTGGTGGGCGCGGAAGGCCACGCCGCGCTGCTCGCGAGCGAGCCGCTGCGCGCGTGGTTTGGCGAACGTGCGCCGGGCGCGGCGGTCCGCTCGATCTCCTTCGACCTGCCTCGCGGGCGCGCGCTGGCCACGGTGCGAGCGCCGGGCGCCCGCGTCGAGGCGGTGCGGGTCGACGAGCACGCGTGCCCCGAGCTGTTCGATCTCGCGCGGGCCGCGACGCCCACGCTGCGCGATCTCGCGCTGCGGGTGCTCGCGCGCCGACCTACTCGCGCGTGAACCCGACGCTGGTGCCGAGGTGCCCGAGGCGACGCGCCTCGAGGCACGTGGGCGACCCCACCTCGACCACGCGGCACCCCTCGGGGCGCACCTCATAGACGGCGCAAGGGAACCGGCCGGGGACCGACACGTCGAGCGCACCGCAGCGCTCCCCATCGTTGATGACGAAGCGAAAGTACGGAGGTTTTTCGTACACGACCGTGAGCCGTCGCAGGTTCTCTTCGCCCATGCGGAGCTCGTCGGCCTCGAGCAGCGTGACCGTGTTCGGGCCGTGATGGCAGCAGCGGCCGCACGCGACGCAGTCGCCGCCGTCGAGCCGGGGCGGGCTCAGCTGCTCGGGGGTATCGCCGGCCACGGCAGGCCCTCCAGCGCCGGCGCGAGCTCCGCGAGGCCGCGGCGCACCTGCTCGACGGTGGGGCGGTTCTTCGGATCGCGCCGCAGGCAGTGGCTCGCGAGCCCCGCGACCCGCTCGAAGCCGGGGCGCGCCGCGAGCTGCGACAGCTTGGGGGGACCGCCGTCGTGGACGAGGTGGCTCGAGACGAGCGCCACCTGCTGGTCGGCGTCGAAGAGCACCTCGCCCATGAGCACCTCGAAGAGGAGGCAGCCGAACGCGTAGACGTCGGCCGCCAGCGGCGAGGCGTCGGCGGAGTGCACCCAGATCTCGGGCGCGCCGTACGGGCCGGAGGCGCACCCTGGCCGGAGCTTTCGCCCCGAGAGCCCGAAGTCGACCAAGACGGCGACCTCCCCATCGCGCAGCACGACGTTGGAGGGCTTCACGTCGAGGTGCCCGAGGCCGGCCTCGTGCATCACGGAGAGGCCCGCGAGCAGGTCGGCGAGGGCGCGGAGGGCCCGGGGCATGTCGAGCGCGAGCGACTCGACCGCGAGCTCGAGCGAGAGCCCCTCGACGAGCTCCATCACGAGGATCGGCTTTGGGCGCGCGGCGAGGTCGAAATTGACGAAGCGGGCGAGGTTCGGGTGCGGTGGCAGGCCCACGAGCGCCATCGCCTCCGAGCGGAACATGTCGAGGAACTGCTCCTCGGAGAGGGAGCGCGCGACGCTCGCGTCGTAGTCGGGCACCTTCAGCGCGAACCGCTCGGCGTCGGGGTCGTGGCGGTCCTCGAGGCGGTTCGCCACGAACACCGAGCCCGAACCGCCCACGCCGAGGGGGCGCTGGACGAAGAAGGCCCCGAGCACCCGCCGCGCGGGCAACCACGACGGGAGCGCCTCGCCCTGCGCGGGCGACGCGCGATCGTCGGCGCGCGGCGCCTCGACCGGGAGGTCTCCGAGGCGGCTGGCCGTCTTGGTGACGAGCGTGGCGAGCGCCCAAGGCAGGCCGCGGGTGAGCTCCGCGAGGGTGGCCGCGAGCGGCCCGGGGGCGACGCGCTCG
>DAORJJ010000218.1:0-10278 GCA_035439005.1 Polyangiaceae bacterium
CGCGCCGGCGGTGCCGCCCGACGCGCCGTCGAGGCCGTTTCAGCCTGGGGCGTTCTCCAGTCAGGCAGACGACGGCGAGTCCACGCGCGTCGCGCCCCTCGACCTCTCCATGTCGCGCAGCGGCGCGCGCCCGCCGACCGGCGCGTTCGCGCAGGCCTCGGGCAATTTCCCCATGCCCGGCTTCGGCGCCGACCCGCTCCAGCCCCCCGGCGGGAGCGCCGGGATGAGCGGCGGCTTCCCCATGCAGATGCCCGGACAGATGCCCGGACAGATGCCTGGCCCCGGCATGAGCGGCGGCTTCCCCATGCAGGGGATGCCCGGGCCTGGAATGAGCGGCGGCTTCCCGAACCAACCGATGGGCGGCGGTGCGTTCCCCCCCATGCAGCCGATGCAAGCCGGCGGCTCCTTCTCCGCGGGCCAGGAGCAGCTGTTTCCTCAAGGATTCTCAGCGTCTGGCGTCGGAATGTTCCCCGACGGGCAGGCCCCTCAGGCGCCGCCGGTCGAGACCGACCCGCTGAAGAAGGCGATCGCCGACTTCAAGACCGCGTCGCCGGTGCGCAAGCTCACGTACATCATCCTGCCGCTCGCGCTCATCGCGGCCGGGCTCATCTTGTTCACCGACGACCCGCCACCGCCGCCCAAGAAGGCGGCCCGACCCGACGCGGGCGCCGAGGCCGGCGTCGTGGCGGGCGATCCGTCGTCTCTCCCCTCCGCGGCGGGCCTCGTCCCCGCGCCGCCGGGCACCGTCACCGTGGGCACCGCGCCGAGCACGCCGCCCGCGACGAGCGCAGGCAGCGCGTCGCCGCCCGAGCCCCCGGCGACGGCCGGGAAAGACGCCGGGAAGGGGCCCTCGCTCGAGCGGATCGCCGTCGACGAGGTCTACAAGGGCGATCTCGCCAAGGCGGCGGAGGCCTACGAGCAGCTCGCGCGCGATCAGCCGCAGAACCCGTCCTACGCTTACGCCGCGCGCCTCCGCGAGCGCCTCGCCGCGGGCGCCGCCCCGCCAGGCACGCCGTCAGGCGCGCCGCCGCCGCCGCCCGCCCCGCCGCCTCAATGAACGACGCCGACGCGCTCGAGGGTGGGGTGGTCGAAGCCTCCTTGGGGGCGCTCCCCTCTCGTCATGTTGGGGCGGGCCCCCATGACTCGTCCGCGATCCACCGGGGGACCCGAGCGCACCAGCTGGACGCCGCCTCGGAGCGCCCCACGCGCCTCGCCCGACCCCGTTCGTCCCTCCGGGCGGGCGCGTCCGCACGCGAAGCCCACCGCTCGCCTTGCCATTTGGCGGAGATCCCACACCTTTCCTAGGGCGCTTCGAGCGCCGCGCTCTCGCGTGTCCTGGCCCCCCGTGTGCAACGTCTCGCTCTCGAGGCCGAAAATGAACCGCAGCTCGTCGTCCCCTCGGACCGCACTCCTCACCCTGCTCGGCGTCAGCGCGCTCGGCGTCAGCGCGCTCGCCGCCTGCGCCGACGACGCGCCGGCGTTCCCGCCTGGCGGCAAGATCCCCGTCGCCGCCGGCGACGGCGGGGAGGTCGCGCCGCCCGGCTCGCCCGGGGACATCCAGGCCAAGCAGGCGTACGCCGAGAAGCTCTACCGCGAGATCGAGCCCGGCCTGAAGAACGCGTGCGGCAAACAGTGCCACGAGCTCGGCCAGTTCAACCCCGAGCCCGCGAAGTTCCTCGAGGGGCCCGACTCCTACGTTTCTATTCGCAAATTTCCTGGCATCGTGGTCCGCGACGCCTACCAGAGCAGCCTCCTCACGCACGGCGCCCACGCGGGCCCGTCCATGGCGGCGACCCCCGAGCTCGAGGAGAAGACCCGCAAGTGGCTCGAGTCGGAGGCCGTCGCGATCACGGCCGCGAAGCTGCCCGGCACCGACCCGTTCGCGGTGAAGACCGGCGCGAACGAGGTCGATCTCACCAAGGCGGCGCAGGGCGGGCTCTCGGGCGTGAAGCTCAAGTTCGACGCGAGCCTCATCGGCGGCATCCTCTCGCTGAAGAACCTCAAGCTGGTCGCCCCCGCGGGCACCGACGTCCACGTGAACACCCCGCGCTTCGTGCGGGTGCTCGCCAAGGCCGACCCGAAGGCCCCGGAGATCGTGGACGCGAGCTTCTCGAACCTCGATCAGACGGTCCAGCAAGGCACCGAGACCCTCCTCGGGCCGGGCGCGGTGTTCTTCTCCGGCGAGGGCTGGACCCCCTTCGACCTCGCGTCCGACAAGCTCCGGTTCGACGCCGTGAAGCTCGAAAAGGGCACCTACCAGACGCCCCCGCAGATCAAAAAATGTAAGGATCCCGGCGCGTTCGGGAACACGATCTTGCCGGCGCTGCGCGGGCAGGGCGTCGGCGGCGGCTCGAACTGCGCGAGCTGCCACGGCGCCGGGCTCGCCGGGCTCTCGCTCAACGGGAACGACAACCAGGCGATGTGCGACTCGGTCCTGGGCAAGCTGAACGAGACCAACCTGCCGACCAGCATCTTGCTGCAGAAAGCGGCGACGGCGGGGGTGGCGCACACCGGGGGCAAGGTCGGCAACACGCAGGGGTTCATCGACCTCTTCGTGAACAACAAGGCGATCTTCTTTTAGCCTCCCGAGGGCCGGAGCTCGTGGCCCGGCCCTTGCATTGACGTGACTTCGATCATGGAGAAAGGGAAGCACATGCGCAGGCGAACTCTCACCGCGTGGACGCTCGCAGGGTTCGGCATGGTGGCCGTCCTGGCCGGCTGCTCGAGCGAAGGGGATCCGAACCAGCTCGGCTCGGAGACCACCCTCGACCCCGGCGACCCCTTCACCCCGGGCCCCGGCGGCGTGCCGGGTGGGGGCAGCGGCCCCGGGGCCGCCCCCGAGGAGGGACCCCCGGTCCAGCTCGAGCAGCGCAAGCGCGACTACGGCGAGTCGCTCCGCGCCGCGAGCCTGAAGCTCGTGGGGGAGGTGCCCACCCTCGCCGAGATCAACTCCATCGCGTCGGCGCCGAACGAGGCCGAGCAGAAGAAGGTCTACGAGGCGCACGTCGATCGCCTGCTCGGCGATCCGCGCTTCACGGTGAAGATGATCGACTTCTGGCGCGACACGCTCCGCACCGCGCAGGTCGGCAACATCGGGCAGAACCAGCCCAACAAGGACTTCGCGGCGAACTTCGCGGCGCTCGTCACGGTGGAGGGCCGCCCGTACACCGACCTCTTCACGGCGACCGCGGGCACCTGCCCCACCTTCGACGCGGGCATGAGCAAGCTCAACGCGGCCGACTGCGCGCCGAACGGCACCGCCCAGACCGCCGGCCTCCTCACCGACCGCGGGCTCATGGCGCAGTACTTCGCGCCGATGGCGTTCCGCCGCGTGCGCTTCATCCAAGAGACCTTCGTCTGCGCGAAGTTCCCCACCGAGTTCAGCGACAAGCCGGTCTCGATGGGGCTCACCGTGTACACGAACACCTGGCCGTTCGACAGCATCACGGGCGGCACGGGCAACGCCGACATCCGCGTGAACTTCAAGGACACCTCGGCGGTGAACTGCGCGAACTGCCACGGCACCATCAACCACCAGGCGCCGCTCTTCGCGAACTTCGACGGCAACGGCGCGTACATGGCCGACATCCAGGTCACCGTCCCGGTCGCCGGCAACCCCAAAGCGCGCCTCAAGGACTGGCTGCCCGACGGCCAGCAGAACCTCGGGTGGCGCTTCGGCAAGCCCGTCACCGACATCGCGGGCTTCGCCGCGGAGATGGCGAAGGATCCCGACGTCGCGGCCTGCGCCGTGACCCGCGCGTGGAACTACGCCTTCTCGCGCGGCGACGTGGTGGGCGACCTCGCGACCGTCCCGGCGGTCGTCACCAAGAACGAAGTGGCGGCCTTCAAGGCGGGCAACTTCAAATTCAAAGACACCCTCGGTCGCGTCTTCAAGAGCGACGATTTCACGATGTGGTGAAGGGAAGGAGTCCAGCCATGAAGCGAATTGCACTCACCTTTGCCTCCGTGACCACGGTCTTCGCGGCGCTCGCGCTCGCCGGCTGTGGCGAGGCCACAGACCAGCTGAACCCCGGCGCGGGCAGCGGCTACACGAACGACCCGAACCGCACCGCCGCCGGCGGGGAAGAGGGCACGTTCAACCACGTGAACGACCCGGCGGGCGTCACCGACGGCCCGCAGCCCGATCCGGGCCAGCGCGCCCTCGAGACCGCGGCCGCCGGCGGGGCCGTCGCCTCGGCCCGCATGCACGCGTGCGGGAAGCTCAGCCTCCGCGGCATGGGCAACCTGCTGAAGAGCCGCGGCGCCTCCACGCAGAACCAAGGGCTCGTCACCAACGCCGCGAACGCGGCCGCGCTCGGCGGGCCGAACTACACCGGCCGCATCCCCGAGGCGCCGTTCGCGTCGACCTCGTCGATGGGCAAGGCGTTCGACATCTACGCCTCGGTCTCGGCCGACGTGGTCAAGCCCGACTGGGCGCCCCCGGGCTGCCCCGGCGTGAAGCTCCTCGACAACGGGAAGTTCACGAAAGACGGCGTGTCGTGCCTCATCGGAAAGCCCGCGAAGCCCGAGCACATGGCGCTGGCCGACGACCTCGTCGCCCAGGCCGAAAACCCCACGGACGGCCAGCGAATCGCCGTCGCCGCGCTGCTCGCCGCCGCGCACACCTGTGAGTGAAGGAGGACCGTCATGATCGATGAACGACTCAAAGATCTCCGGGGTTCGAGCCGGCGCGATTTCATCAAGTGGTCCACGGTGCTCGCCGCGGCCATCGGCCTCGAGCGCTCGAAGCTGCTCGACGTCCTGAACGACACGGCCGGCAGCGCGCTGGCCGACTCGGCCGGCATCCGCCCGACCGCGTTCAGCATCTTCCAGCTGGAGGCGAACGGCGGCCTCGCCAACATGCAGCTGCTCTTCCCGCAGACGCGCATCGCGACGGGGAACAACCCCGCCTTCCCGTTCCACGCGATGGGCAAGGCCATCAAGGTCGACGGCTCGAACAAGCCGATGTACGTCGCCCCGGAGATGGCCAACGCTATCAAGTCGGCGAAGTTCCCCTTCACGGCGTTCATGGCCGGCCGCAACGAGACCCACACGGGCTCGCCCACGACCACGTCCACGCTCGGCGGCGCGGGCAGCCTGCTCGCCAACGCCGCGGCGATCCAGCAGAAGGTGCCCACGCTGCTGCCGTTCATCACGGTCGGCAACATCACCTTCGGCACCGCCGACGGCGCGCCGTCGCCCGCGGTCGTCGCCAACGCCGGCGGCATGGTCGATCTCTTCAACAGCAACGCCTCGAAGACGCTGCTCTCCACGCCGAAGAACGCGGCGCTCGCCGAGTCGTACTACAAGGCCTTCCTGAACCTGAACGCCGCCGCGGGGCGGGCGACCATGTCGCGCGGGCTCGACACCGGCAAGGTGTCGATGAACCTCCTCGGGAAGAACCTCTCCGACCAGCTCCGGCCGACGACGGCCGACCTCGCGATGTTCGGCCTCAACAACCCCGGCCTGCCCGCGGCGGCGATGAACATCGGCCAGGCCACCATCACCGCGCTGAAGGCCTTCGCGCTGGGCCTGAGCTCCGGCGTGTGCATCTCGGGGTTCCGCAACGATCCCCACCAAATGTTCGCGAACGGCGACGCCAACGCGGAGCTCGTCGCGAAGTCGATGAGCGACATCCTGAACGGCATGTTCACGATGGCGAAGTCGCTGCCCGACCCCGCGTCGAGCACCAAGACCATCCTCGACAGCCTCGTGTGGTGCGTCTACGGCGACACCTGCAAGTCGTTCACGAACCGCAGCGGCTGGCCGGACGGCACCGCGATGGCGGCGAACATGCTCATCACCTACGGCGCGGGCTTCCTGAAGACCGGCTGGTTCGGCGGCCTCGGCGCGGCGGACAACCAGGTCGACGGGTGGGACCCCGCGACGGGCAACACGGCCCCGTACGTGGAGGCCACCACCGGCCAGGCCGCCGCCGCCGCCGTGTGCTACGCGGTCGCGAAGGGCGACAGCCGCGCGTCTCCGTTCCGCGGCGATCTGAGCGGCATCACGAACACCGTCGTCATCTGAGCCTCGCCTCCGCGACGGCCGCGAGCCCCGCCCCTCCCAGGGTGGGGCTTCGTGCTTTCCATGGCCTCGACCGCGCGCGGTGCGCTGCTACCTGCGCTACGCGCGAACGCGAGGCTACGGTTCACTGATTCAACCAGTATACATCTCGAGGCTGAGACGCTCTTGTAACCTATTGAAATGACTGGATGCGACGCGCCGTTGCGGCGCGGTACGGTCGCTGCAAGAGGGGAAAGTCATGCAGCACCTCGCCCTCCGCACCGCGCGCCCGCTCGTTGGGAACCCCGGCCTCGCTCACGAAGCGGCGCGGCCCTCGCTTCGGGAGGCGCTGGTCGTGACCGCGGTCTCCGTGGTGGCGATGGTGGGCCTCTACTCGGGCCTCGGCTCGCGCAACGCGGGCCTCGCGCCTGGCGCGCTCTTCCGGCCCTCGACCGCGCTCGACGACGCGCTGCCGCTCGTCGTGCCGTTCGTGTGGATCTACTACGCGTACTTCCCCCTCACGCTCTCGCTGCACTTCGTCACCCACCGCGACCGGCGGCTGCTCTACCAGGCGTTCGCCGGTTACCTCACGCTCGCGGTCGCGGGCTTCGCGTTCTTCGCGCTGCTCCCCTCGCAGATGCCGCAGCCCTCGCTCGCGGGGTGCACCACGACGGACTGCGCGGCGCTCGAGCTCATGTACCGCTCGGACGAGGGCTTCAACGCGTTCCCGAGCATGCACGTGGCGTACAGCGTCTTCGTCGCGGCCTTCTTCTGGGAGCACGCGCGGCGCTGGTCGTTCGTGCCCATCGCGCTCGCCGTCGGGATCGCGGCCTCCACCGTGCTCTGCAAGCGACACTTCCTCGTCGACGTGCCGACGGGCGCGGCGCTCGCGCTCGCCGCGCGCCCCGTGGCGCGCCTCGCCGCGGGGCCTCTCGCGCGGGCCTGCAGGGTCCTCCGCTGACTCGCTGGCCTCCGCGGCGGTGAGCCCTTTCGCTGATTGTGCTTGACCCTTGCCTGATTACGTGCTTGAGAGTCCGCGCTTCTTCCCACGGCCGCGCGTGCCGTGGACGATGATGGTCGGATCGCGCGGCGGGGGCTGCGTGCGCTCGAGCGAGGCGCGGATGCGCTCGGCCTCTTCGCCGTGCCTCGCGCGGATGCCCTTCGCGACCTTCAGGGTGAGCTCGCGCAGCGCGGGATCCTTCGCGGTGGCCCACCGGTCGATCTCCGCGACGGTCTCGGCGGGGTAGCGCGCCGCGAGGCGCACGGGCGCCGTCGCGAGCGCTTCCATGAGCGCCTTGTGGCCTGGGTACCGCGACGCCGAGCGCGGCGCGCGCTTGACGAGCTCGAAGCCCTCGGAGAGCCGCGTGACCACCGTGGCCGCGTCGTGGGTCATGTCGAGGAACGACGGGAGCGCGAGGGCGAGCAGCGCGGCGGTCGCGTGGAAGTAGCCGTCCATGTACGGCGCGAGCTCGACGACGAGCGCGTCGCCCGCCTTCGCGCCGATGCGCGCGAGCGCCACGGGCACCGCGTCGCGAACGCGAAAGCGAAGATCGTCGCAGGCCGCGTGGAGGTGCTCGACCGCGAAGGGGCGCGCCTTCACGTCGGTCGCGCCGCGCACGCCGAGCGCGTGCACCGCGCACACGGGCACGATCTCGTGGGCGGAGCCGCCGGGCGCGATGTCGGCGTCGAGCAGCACCATCGCGCGGAGCAGCGCGTCCACCTTCTTTCCGCGCGCGCCCGCGTCCACGGCGAAGGCCTCGACCATGCCCGCGTTGATGCGCGTCCCGGGGAGCCCCGAGAGCTTGGCGAGCAAATGGTAGAGCGCGTCAACGCGCCCGGCGACGGCTGCGTCGAGCGCGGCGGGAAACGTAGGGTCTCGGAAACCTTCGCGATTCGCGGTCATGGGGTCCCTTGGCGGAGGCAGGCAACAACGCAGTGCGACAGAAGTCACAAGGATGTGACGTTGCATGATGGCGGCCCGCGCACGCGACAGGTATGCTTTTCGAGGCGCGGGCGGGAGGATTCGATTTCTACTCCCCCTTGCGCGGATAACTCCGCGAAAAGCGGGCGCGAAAGAACGAATGGTGCGCGGGCGGACTTCTTACTTTTCCAGGGCATCGATCACGGCGATCGCGGCGGCGCTGTGCGCGTTCGCGTCGCTCAACTCCGCGTGCTCGCTCCTCTTCTCGACCGACAAGGAGCAGTGCAAATCGGACGACGAGTGCCGCGCGCGCGGCGCCGGGTTCGAGAGCACGCGCTGCTCGCTCGAGAGCGTGTGCGTGGCCGCCACGCCCGAGGTGGACGCGGCGCCGCCGCCAGACAGCGCGGTCCCGCCGGACGCCGCAGACGCGGCCACCGACCCGTTCGCGTGCGCGACGCTGCCGCCGCTGAACCCCGATCCGTCCCGCAAGGTCGACGTCTCGATCCAGTACCTCGACTTCACGAACGGCATCCCGCCGACCGGCGTGGCCGTGCGGCTCTGCGCCTCGACCGACAACCAGTGCAACAACCCCCGCAACGTCGACGCCGGCGGCCCCGCCGACGCGGGCCCGGAGGCGGGCGGGGGCTTCGTGGTGCCCACCGCGGAGGGCTGGGTCGCCGCGACGGTGGAGCACGGCTTCGAGGGCTTCTTCGAAGTGAAGTCCGCCGCTTATGCGCCGACGTACCGCTACACGTCGCCGCCGCTGCGCGCCCCGAAGACCGAGTTCCTCCAGCTCATGCTGCGCCCCGCCGAGATCGCGTATCTGGCTGACACGGCGCTCGGGAAGCCGAACGCGTACGACTCCGTGAACCACGCGCTCGTGTTCGTGTTCGCGCGCGACTGCGACAACAACCCGCTCTCCGGCGTGCGGTTCACCACGACCGCGCTCGACCCCCTGCTGGTGCCCTTCTACATCATCGGCTCCACGCCCGAGATCGGGGCCGACAAGAAGACCGATCCGCTCGGCCGCGCCGGCTTCATCAACATTCCGCCCGGGTTCCACACGTTTACGGCGGAGTGGGCCGACACCGGCAAGCGCATCGGCTCGACCCGAACCCTCATCCGAACCGGCGCCGCGACCTCCGTGGCCGTATTCCCCTCACCGCCGTGAGCGCTCACTGACACGCCATCCCGACACGCCATCCCGGCACTCCACCGCGATCCCCGCCCGAGACCCATGAGCCAGTCGAACCGCCGCCCCGAGGAGACAGGACAGATCAAGCCCCTCGAGGCCTTTGATTTGTCTCTGGCCGCGTCGCTCGGGAAGTACCGCCTGCTCGGGGCGCTGGGCCACGGCGGCATGGCCGACGTGTACCTCGCGATCGCCGACGGCCCGGAGGGCTTCCGCAAGCTCTGCGTGCTGAAGATGCTCAAGGAGAGCATGGAGGCGGACGAGGACTTCCGCGCCATGTTCCTCGACGAGGCCCGCCTCGCCGCGCGCATGAACCACCCGAACGTGGTGCAGACGTTCGAGGTCGACGACACGCAGGGGCGGCTCATGCTCGCCATGGAGTACGTCGAGGGCCAGCCCATCACCCGCGTGCGGCGGCGGGTCGCGCCCGAGCAGTTCCCCCTGACCGCCTACGTCCGCGTGCTCTGCGACGTGCTCGAGGGCCTCGACTACGCCCACAACCTCGCCGACTACGACGGCTCGATCCTCGGCATCGTTCACCGCGACGTCACTCCCCACAACATCCTCGTGGGCTACGACGGGCGCGTGAAGCTCGTCGACTTCGGCATCGCCAAGAGCGCCGCCGCGAGCCAGATGACCCAGGCCGGCGTGCTGAAGGGCAAGGTCGGGTACATGTCGCCGGAGCAGGCGAGCCTCGGCGTGGTCGACGGCCGCGCCGACGTCTTCTCCGTGGGCGTCATCCTCTGGGAGGCGATCGCGGGGCGGCGCTTCGCCGAGGGCGCGTCGGCGCGCGACGTGCTCACGCGGCGCATCGACGGCACCGATCCGAAAATCGCCGAGATCGTGCCGGAGGTCGATCCCGAGCTCGCCGCGATCTGCGATCGCGCGATGGCCACGAAGCCCGCGAACCGGTTCGCGACGCCGTCGGAGTTTCAGCTCGCGATGGAGGCCTGGCTCCGCAAGCACGGGGAGCCGCCGCGCAAGGTGTGGGCGAAGGCGCTGCGCGACGCGTTCGCGCCCGAGCGCGAGCAGCTCCGCGCGCTCATCGAGCAGCGCGTGACGGACAACGGCATGAGCGGCATTCGCAGCTCGCTGTTCACCACCGGGTCGCACACGGCCGCGAGCTCCGGGCCGCACTCCGTGCCGCGCATCTCGACCG
>DAORJJ010000219.1:0-10223 GCA_035439005.1 Polyangiaceae bacterium
CGCCGCGACGCCTCCCGCCACCATCAAGCGGGCCGACTGCTTCGTGGACGGCAAGCTCGCGCCCTTCCCCGAGTGCAAGGCGTTCGCCCCCTGAGCGGCCGCCGCGACGGGCGGCTGTGCGCGCCGTCGGGCGACAGGTAGGGTGTGCGCGTCCATGGTCCCCTCGAACGCGCCTCCGCGCCACCTCGTCCCACGGCGGAAGGCCGCGGCCGCGCTCCTCGGGCTCGCCGCGTTGGTCGCGCCCGTGGCCGCGCCCTCCACGGCGCGTGCGCAGCTCCACGCCGACGCGTCGGCGCAGGTGGGCCTCGAGAAGCGCTTCCTCGGCGGGCGCGCGGCCGGCGTGCCCGACGCCGATCCCGGGGTCCGCGCCGAGCTCCGCGGCCACCTCGCGCTCTTCCCCTTCGTGCGCGTCGGGGCCTACGGCGCGTTCGCGTTCGCGTCGCAGGGCGGCGCGGGCCGCTCGCTCGCCTCGCTCGGGCTCCACGCCCGCGCGATCTCGCCGGTGCCCCACACCGAGCGCTTCTCGGTGTGGCTCTCGGTGGGCGCGGGCTACGCGCGCGCCCTGTCGACCCCCGCGGGCTCGGGCGGCTTCCTCGAGGTGCCCGTGGGCATAGGTGCAGGATACAAGCTTCGTCGCCCCATCTCGCTCTTCGCGGACGTGCAGTCGACGTTCGGGGCCGCGCACCACGGGGCGGCGTACGCGGCCGGCGCAGGCGACGACACGGTCGCGCTCGGCCTCTCGCTCGGCGTGCTCGTGGACTTCTGACGCGCCTCGGATGTGGTACGCCTGAAGAGAAGAATGCCGTCCTCCCCTCCCGCCGACCCGCCGTCCGGAGCGCACGTCGAGGTGGCGTTGGGCGCCGACGCGCTGGGGGAGGCGCCGTTCGAGGCGTTCTCGAGCGTGTCCGACGTGTCGAGCCTCTCGGGTGATCCCTTCGAGGCGGGCGGCAGCCAGGCGGAGACCGTGAAGCCCGCGTCGGTGTCGCCGCCCGCGCCGATCGGCGCCGACGCGCTCGTGGGGGTCGTCCTCTCCGACCGGTACCGCGTCCTCTCGCTCCTCGGCGAGGGAGGGATGGGCGCGGTCTACCTGGCCGAGCACACGCACATGCACAAGCGCATGGCGATCAAGGTGCTCCACCCCGAGATGGTCCACCTGCCGGAGGTGGTCGCGCGCTTCGAGCGCGAGGCCATGGCCGCGGCCCACATCGAGCACCCGAACGTGGCCGCCGCGACCGACTTCGGGAAGCTGCCCGACGGCTCGTTCTTCCTCGCGCTCGAATACATCGAGGGCGAGAACCTGCGCGAGGTGCTCGCCGGCGGGCGCCTGTCGCTCGCGCGGACGCTCACCATCGTGCGGCAGATCGTCGCCGCGCTCGTGCGCGCGCATGGCCTCGGCATCGTCCACCGCGACCTCAAGCCCGAGAACATCATGCTCGTCGAGCGCGACGGCGAGCGTGACTTCGTCAAGGTACTTGACTTTGGCATCGCCAAGGTGCCCGTGGGCGAGCTCACGCGCGACTCGTCGTCGCGGTCACCGGGCGCGCCGGTGCTCACCAAGGCCGGCATGGTCTACGGCACGCCGGAGTACATGGCGCCCGAGCAGGCGCTCGGCCAGGAGATCGACGCGCGCGTCGATCTGTATTCGCTCGGCGTCATGGCCTACGAGATGCTCTGCGGCGTGCGCCCGTTCGACGACGAGAGCAAGGTGCGCCTCCTCGGCAAGCACGTCACCGCGGCGGTGCCTCCGATGGCCGAGATGGGCGGCGCCGACGTACCGCCGGAGGTGGCCGCGGCGGTCATGCGCCTGCTGGCGAAGGAGGCCTCCGACCGCACGCCGGACGCGAAGACCCTGCTCGAGCAGCTCGACGGCCTCACGATGTTGCTCGTCGCGTCGGGGCGCCTCGAGGGGAAGCTCCCGACGATCGTCGGCGGCGCGGCGCCCACGGCCTTCCTCGGCGCCGGCGCGCCGGTGGCCGCCATTTCCCACCCGTCGGCCATCTCGCCGGCGCTCCCCGTCGGCCTCGGCCTGCGCGCGGATCGGCGCGTGCTGCTCGGCGTGTCCATCGGCGTCGTGGCCCTCGTGGGGCTCGCGCTCGCGGTCGCCCGACCGGGCGCGACCGCGATCGACGCTGGCGCGCCGACCGCCGCGGAGCAAGCCGACGCGGCCGTCGGCAAGCTCGAGCTCGACCCGCTGGCGCCGGACGCCGACGTCGAGGCGCCGATCACCGATCCGAAGCTGCGCGAGGGGCTCGCGGCCATGGAGGCAGGTGACACCGCGCGAGGCGTCGCCCTGCTCGGGCCGCGCTCCGGCGAGGCCGGCTGCCCGCCGCAGGTGCACAGGGCCCTCATGACCGCGCTGAAGGAGTCGGACCCCAAGCGTTCGCTGGTCGAGCTCGAGCGCCTCGTGAAGAAGTCGCCGCGCGCGCGGAGCGGGGTCGACGTGCTCGTCGTCGCGCGTGATCTGGCGCTCGGCGACGCCGCCGCCGACGAGGCCTTCACGGTGCTGCGGAGCGGCCTCGGCTCGAACGGGATCGACGTGCTCTACGAGCTCGCGTACGGCGCGTACGCGAACCAGTACCCCAAGGCGCGGGAGCGCGCGCGGGCGACGCTCACCGACCCCGCGGTGCGCGCGCGCGCCGACGACGCGCTGGCGGTGGCGCTCGACCTGCGAGGCGCCTCGGGCTGCGACCTCAAGCCGCTGCTCGAGCGGGCGGCGAAGGTGGGCGATCGCCGGTCGCTCACGCAGCTCCAGGCCGTGGCCGCGAGGCGGCGCCCGCGCCGCGATCCGCTCGCTTGCCTGCGGGCCGACGGCTCCCTCGACAAGGCCATCGGCGCCATCCAGGCGCGCGCGCGCGCATCAGCCAAGTAGCTACGACCACTGGCTATTTCTTACGAACGGCGCCGAGCACGTCGAGCGCGAAGCGGCACGCGTCGAGGCCGCTCGCGAACTGCACGCGCGCGGCCTCGGTGAGCCCCGAGGGGTCCACGTCGCGCCGTAGCCGGAGCGCGACCCGCCCGGACGCCACCTCGACCAGCGCGAGGCGGATCGCGTGGGCCCGCTCGCCGTCGATCTCGGTGGGGCCGGGCCCCTGCCCCGCTTCGTCGACGGCGACGAGGAGCCAGCGCGCCTTCGCCGCGGCCTTCGCCGACGCGAGGGGCGCCTTCTCGAGGGCACGGCGGAGCTCGCGCAGCTCGCGCGGGCCCTCGGCCTCGACCACGCGGCGCTCCCACGCGGACGCGAGGAACGGGAGCCCGAGGTGCGCGTCGGCGAGCCTGCGCACCTGCGGTGTGCGGGCCTCGGCGCCGCCGGTGTACGCGACGCGCACGCGGCCGAGCATGACCTTCTCGGTGGGCGCGGACGGCGGCTCCACGAGGCAGAGCAGGAGCGCGTCCTTCGCGGAGACGCGCGCCGCCTCGACCACTCCGCGCGGCGTGGCGAGCGCCGCCTGGGCCCCGCGGACGTAGATGATCGGCTCCGCGAGGCGGGCCTCGAGGGCGCCCGGCGCGCGCAGCTCGGGCTCGACGAGGTCGCCCGGGTAGTCGGCGGCGGCCGCGACCACCCACGGCGCCACGCGCGCGGGGAGCTCGTGCTGTTCGGGCGTGAGCTCGGCGGCGTGGGCGCGCACGTCGGCGAGCAGCGCGGCGCGCGCGATCTCGAGCTCGCCGCCCGCGCGGCGCCGCGCCGCGACGAACGAGAGCACCGCCGCGGTGACGAAGCCGAGGCCCACGAAGCGCGCGAGCGCCACGAGCCGTCGACCCGCCGAGCGCGGGCTGGACGCGCGCCCGGTGACGCTGGCCGCCACGCGCGCCGCGAGCGCCGGGCTCATCCGCGAGGTCACGAGGAGCGTGGGCACGTCAGGCCCTCCCCTGCCCCTCGCGCCCGGGCTCGGCGGCGGCGAGGTTCCGCTCGATGAGCGCCAAGAGCTGCTCGCCCGTGACGCCGAGGCGCGCGGCGGCCTTGCCCGCGAGCGAGGTCTGCGCGACGCCGGGCGTGAACTGGTAGGTGGGCAGGTGGTTGGGATCGAGCTCGACCTGCAGGAAGCGGAGCTCGTCGATCTCGCCGGCGGCCTCGAGCCGGGTCGCGAACGCGAGGAAGTGCGTGGTGATGAAGGTCTGCGGGCGGAGCCGCGTGAGCATGCGGATGACGAGCTCGAAGATCTCCTCGCCCTCCGAGGGGTTCGTGCCCGAGCAGAGCTCGTCGAGGATGACCATGGCGCCAGGCGGGAGGCTCTCGAAGAGCTCGCGGATGCGGAGCAGCTCCATCCCGAGGCGGCCCTCGGCCTGATCGACCCGGGTCTCTTGGATGAGCGACACGACGAGGCTCGAGCCGAGCATCACGCAGCCCGCGCGCGCGGGCACGAAGAGCCCCACCTGCGCGAGCACCTGCGAGAGCCCGACCGCCTGCAAGAGGCGGGTCTTTCCGCCGGAGTTCGGGCCGGTCACGAGCACGCAGGCGTCGTGACGATCGAGCCGCAGATCGCACGGCACGGGCGCGACGCCGCTCGCGAGGAGCAGCGGGTTCCACAGGCCCTCGAGCACGCGCGGCTCGCCCGGCTCGGCGAGCTTGGGCAGGCACATAGAGAGCCCGCGCGCCGCCGCCGCGTCGCGGAGACCGAGCGCGCCCAGATAGAACTCGAGATCTCCGACGAGCTGCACGAGGGGCGCGAGCTCGTCGCGCAGGCCGTCGAACACCGCGTCGATGAGGCGCGCCATCACCTCGCCGTCGCCGAAGCGGTAGCCGCGCACGAAGAGCTCGACCTTCGCGAGCCAGCGGCGCCAGGCCGAGCTCACGAAGGGGTTTTGGCGGTCCTCCTCGACCGACAAAAGCTGGAAGCCGCGGATGCGCCCGTCGGCCCCGATGCCGACCTTCAAGCTGAGGGTCGCCATGCTCTCGTCGTACCGCAGGAGATCGGCGAGCGAGCGGTACGGCTCGCCGGCCAACACGCGCTCGCCGTAGTCGGACAACCTCGCGAGCGCCGACGACGACGCGCCCTCCGCCGGCAGCTCCGCCAGGCGATCGAAGAGCTTCTTCACGAGCGTGAGGATGTCGAGCTGGCGCCGGTTCGCGTCCCATTTTCCCGCGCCTGTGGCCCCCTCGAGCATGGAGCGGAGGCGAAGCAAATCGGTGTAGAGCGCACGCAATGCCTCACGGCGGCTCGGGTGGGTCACGAGCTCGTCGACCACGGCGCGGCGGTGCAGCACCACCGCGGGGTCCGCCGGAGGGCTCGTCACGAGCTTCACGAGGTGCTTCTGCGAGACGAGCTGCCCGTCGCCGATGGTGAAGCAGCTCGCGACGAAGGCGGGCACGAAGAGATCGGCGGCGAACGACGCGGCCTTCCAAGCGGTAGGGCCCACCGGCGCGCGGTCGAGCGCGTCGCTGAAGAGGCCCCCGGCGACGCCGCCCGCGAACGCGAGATCGAGGCCGAGCGAGGTCTGCTCGAGGTCGATCCGGAGCGCGGGCGTCGGGAACAAGAGGTCGAGCGCGGCGCGGGGTTCGGACATCGCGCCGTGAGACGTTAGCAGGCCGCCGGCGCTTGGGGCGCTGCGACCGAAAGCGGCCGCGCAGACCATGGCATTGTACAAGTACAGGTCTGCTCGCCGTCGATCCGGAGCACCGCGGGCGATGCTATCTCTGGGTTCGTTTGGACGAACCCCGGGCGGGTGGCGGCAGTCGCGCCCTGGGGCTCGGCAGCCACCACCGAGGTACCAGGATGCCGACTCACTCATCGATGCCCAACTACGTCCGCGGCGTCTCGGCGGCTGGCGAAGCAGCGCTGGTCGCCATCGCGTCGAGCTTCGCCGACTGGCAGCTGAAGGCGCCAATCGACACCTCACTCCGCGGTGCAGAGGCGCTCGCCGCCGATTACCTGAAGAAGCTCTCGCACCCAGAGCATGTCTTCGGCGCACTCCCGGCGGACGCGCAGGACCGCGTGGCCGCGGCCGTGGGGTGCACGACGCGTGCGGCGTGGGCGCCCGCCGAGCCGATCGCTCACGGTGGTCAGGCGATCCCCTCGTATCGGATGCCTTCGTGGGAGAAGGACGTCTACGCCGTGCTCTTCCTGAAGCAGAAGGCCGCGCCGCCCCGCGCCAGAGAAACCACCGAAACCGTTGCATCCCACTCCAACGACAACGACTGGCCGGAGCTCTCTAGCCTCACGCGGTGGAAGCGCGCGAAGCACCACGCGGGCCTCGCGGAGTCGCTCGCCCTCGCGCTGGGCAAGGGCTGGAAGCCAGGCCCACCGGCGGGCTCGTGGCAGCTCCCGAGCGTGCGCTCGGTGAAGCTCGGGGTTTCGCTGGTGGCCATTCCGGGCGGGACGTTCGAGATGGGGCTCTCTCTGGAGGAACACGCCGAGCTCAGGAAACGGGTCAAAGGTCGGGGAGCCGAGGCGAGCGTCCACGTCCGCGAGCTCGCGAAGCTCGCGCGGCCCGTGCACCGAGTGAAGGTCAGCCCCTTTCTTTGCGCGACGACCCCGCTTCGCGCGCTGCACATGAAGAAGCTGGGCCTTGAGGCTGAGAGCGGTGACAGCGACAATCCGCACGGGATCTTGCGCGTCGACAGCGAGACCGCCTCCGCCATCGTCGCCAAGACGAAGCTGCGGCTGCTCGCGGAGAGCGCGTGGGAGTGGCTGGCGCGCGCCGCGGGGACCCGCTGCTGGCTGTCCGGCGAGCGAGCGCCCGAAGTCTGGGCCGAGGCGACGCTCGCGTCCGCCCTGGACCACGACGAGCACCCCTTCGGGATCGCCGGACTTGGTTGGGGGGAATGGATCGACGATGGCTGGCATCCGAACTACGTAGGAGCGCCGAACCGCTCGACCTCCTGGGAACCCGAGACTCGACCGACCGTCGTTCGTGGCGGAGCCCTCGCCCATTGGCCCTGGCAAGTGGGCGGCGAGCTGGTGCTCGCCCACGCAGCCGCTCGCGACCGCGCCGGCGAGAACGCGCGCCACGCAGTGCGCCTCGCGCTCGCGCTGCCCGCGCGCGGCGACGCGCCCCCGGCGTCCGCCTAGCCTGGGCGCGCCGACCCGCGGAGCTCTCCCTACGCCGCCGCCTCGGGGAGCTTCGAGCGACCCACGAGCACGTTCGACGCGGCGACGAGCACCACCGCCACGACGGCGAACGCCGCCTCGGTGAGCAGCATCGCGCGCGGGCCCCAGCGCTGCGCGGCGACACCGAGGACGAGGCCGAGCCACCAGATGGGGAAGTTCGAGAGCGACGCGAAGATGTTGTACTTCGTGGCGCCCGAGCCCTTGCCCATGGCGTGGATCACGACCGCCGTGAAGGCCGCGTATGCGAGGCCCACGCCGAACGAGTAGATGAGGCTCCAGACCACATACATGGTCACGGTGGCGGGGCTGAGGGCCATGCCCGTGGCCACGAGCGCGAGGCCAATGCCGATGCCCGCGTAGGCCGTGCGCGGGCGAATGCGGTGGCACACCCAGCCGCCAGCGAAGCACCCGACCGTGGTGATGAGCCCGGCGAGCAGGCCCTGGAGCAGCTCGACCTCGCGCTCGCCCGCGCCCCAGAACTGCGCGACCTTGCCCTGCGTGAGCACTACCTGCGCGGCGCCCGTGCCGATGGGCATCACGCAGAGGATGGCCGAGAGCAGGCCGCCCTTGCTGCGGAGCATCTTCGCGAGATCGGCGACGACGCCGGCCACCGCCGCGCGCGGCCCCTTGCCCTCGTGCGGGGCGTCGACGCTCGGGGTGAAGCGCAGCGCGCCGCAGCACGCGAGGAAGAGCGCGCCCATGATCGCGCCGGCCATCCACGGCGACGGCATCGACACGACGAGGAAGAGCCCGAGGGCGCCACCGAGCCCCGAGCCGCCGAGATTTCCCGCCTGAAACCAAGCACTTACGCGACCCGCGTCCTCCGGCGCCGTGCACGCGCCGATCATCGCCTCGATGGCCATGCCGACCACCGAGTTGACGAGGCTCGCGGCCGCGATGAGCACGAGGAGCACGCCGAGGGTGCTCGGCCCGAGCGGGATGGCCGACATGGCGAGGATCGCCGCGGCGGAGAGCGAGGTCGAGAGCACGTACCACTTGCGCGGCGTGAGGGTCACGTCGACCGCCGGCGCCCACAGCCACTTGAGCCACTGGATGAGCATCTGCGCGCCGTTCAGCAGCGCGCCCTCGGAGATGCTGAGGCCCTTCTTCGTGGCGAGGAACGTGAGCGCCACGGTGACGAAGCCGCTGAACGCGCCGAAGGGCAGGTAGAGGATCGTCCAGACGACGGGGTGCGGCGCGCGCTTGGCGGTGGTCACCGCCGGAGCCTATCGGAGCGGGCACACGCGTGTGCGTGTCATCGCGCGGCCCGGCCCGGCGCCGCAGGCGGAAGCGCGGGCTCCGTGAGGTGGGCGCGAAGGGTCGCCGTGCCCGCGTCGCCGAACGCGACCACGGCGCGCGCGCGCTCCACGCTCGCGCGGGGCCCGTCGACCACGAGCGCGGCCATGAGCCCCGCGCCGATGGCCTCGCCCGGGCGCACCGCCGCCGCGCGCAAGAGGGCGCTCTTCGTGGCGTCTTCGGGGAGGCCGAGGAGGCGAGCGCGGCCGCGGGCGGCGTCGAGGGTGACGCGCTCGGTGTGGAACGCGGCCGACCAGAGCCCGATCGCGACGCGGTCGTGGAGCAGCACCCACGCCTCCGCGGCCTCCGACCCCACGTCGGGCCGGGCCTCGGCGAGCGCGCGCACGGCGAGGCAACCGGCCTCGCGCTCGCGGGGGGCGGGCAGGCTGCGCATCACCGAGGCGGCCCGCGCGTTCTTGCACGGCGCGCGCAGGGCGAGGCGTGCCCCGGCGGCGGCGCGCGCGCGATCGGCGTCGCGATCGGAGAGCTTCGCGAGCGCCGCGTTCGCCTCGCGCGCGAGCACGCCCTCGGCCGACGCCAGCGCGGCGAGGAGGTCGGGGTTGGCGAGGCGCTCGCCCACGAGGGCGCGCACATCGTCGAGGGTGGCCTCGGCCGCCACGTCGGGCAGCGGCTTGGTCTCGCCCATCATTTTCGCCTCACCGACGGCCTCGCGGAGGCCGGCGAGGGCCGCGAAGGCCCGCGGGAGGCGCGCACCGGAGAGCGCGCGCTCCACCGGGTCGAGGGCGTCGGCGAGCTCCCGGCGGTGCGCGACCGAGGGGCGGCGGGTGGTGACGGCCTCCAAGACGTCGCCGAGCCGCTCGGCGAGCCACGCGTCGCTGGCCCCCACGGCGTCGTCGCCGGTCGCGTCGGTCGCCACCTGCGTGGCGGCCACGAGCAGCTCGCCCCCAGAGACCGTGAGGTCGCGCTCGCGGCGCGCGCGGGTGGCCTCCGCGGCGTAGAGCGCCCGCACGAGGGCGAGCTCGTCGCGCTCCCCGGGAGCGACCACGCGCGCCCGCGCCTCGAGCTCCTCGAGGGCGCGCGTGAGCTCGCGGGCCCTGGCGTCGAACGCGAAGAGATCGAGGGTGGCGCCGACCACGCCGCCCTCCCGCGCGCCGCCGGCGCCCACGCGCGCCGCGAGCTCCACGAGCTCGTCCGACGTGGGCGACCGGCCGAGCCGCCTCGCGAGGCGAGGGTCGAGCGCGGCGAGCCGCTGGAGGAAGCGCTCCTCGGGGCCCGCGAGCGCGGGCGCCGTAGGCGCGGGCCCCGGCGTGGGGCTGGCGGCCGGGGCCCTCGGGGGCGTGCACGCCGCGAGGAGCAGCGGCAGCGCGAGCGCGCCGAGCGACAGGCGACGCAGACGAAGCGTTGAGTGGCCCATCACAGCCCGAGGAGCTTCACGATGACCCGCTTCGGACGCTCGCCGTCGAACTCGGCGTAGAACACGCGCTGCCACGGCCCGAGGTCGAGCTTGCCGGCGGTGATGGGCACGGTGACCTCGTGGTGGACGAGCAGCGACTTGAGGTGCGCGTCGCCGTTGTCCTCCCCGGTGCGGTGGTGCTTGTAGTGTGCATTGAACGGCGCGAGGCCCTCGAGCCACTTCCAGATGTCCTCGTGCAGCCCGCCCTCGTCGTCGTTCACGAAGACGCCGGCGGTGATGTGCATCGCCGACACCAGCATGAAGCCCTCCTGGATGCCGCTCCGCGCGAGCACCTCGTTCAGCGTCGGGGTCATGTGGATGAGCTCGCGCTTCGCCGCGCGGTAGGTGAAGTACTCGGTGTGGGCTCTCACGCCGCGCAGTCTAGAGGCGGGTCGAGGGGCGGTCACGCGCCTCGGTCGCGCCGCCGCGCCGCGCTTGCCACCCGCGGCGCCGGCGACGATGCTCGG